>JAEWLN010000121.1 GCA_023457535.1 Bacteroidota bacterium | reverse complement strand
GGTGGCGTTCGCAAAGAACCAGTTCCTGGTTTTGGTCACTTCAATCTTCCTCTTGCTCGCAGCCGGATACTTCTTCTACGGATGGGCGATGCAGGTGGGTGTCGATCAGAATTACGAGCCGGTGCAGCCGATTCATTATTCGCACAGAATCCATGCCGGAAGCAACGGTATCGATTGTAAATACTGTCACTCTTCTGCGCGTGTGAGCAAGAACGCGGGTATCCCGTCGCTCAACGTGTGTATGAACTGCCACAAAAACATTTCGGAAGTGTCCGATACGACCGCTACGGCCGAGCACTCCAAAGCATTTTACGATGCTGAGATCCAGAAACTCTATGATGCCGTAGGGTGGGACAAAGCAGCTCAGAAATACACAGGCAAAACGCAGCCGGTTAAATGGGTGCGCATCCACAACCTGCCTGATTTTGCTTACTTCAACCACTCGCAGCACGTTACCGTTGCCGGAATCGAGTGTCAAACCTGTCACGGACCGGTTCAGGAATATGAACTCATGAAGCAGTTCTCTCCGCTGACCATGGGGTGGTGCGTGGATTGCCACAGAAAGACCGATGTCAAAATGGAGGGCAACGAGTATTACACCAAAATTCACGCGGAATTGTCCAAGAAGTATGGTGTCGACAAGTTGACGGCGGCTCAGATGGGCGGACTCGAATGCGGTAAGTGCCACTACTAGATTTGTTCGATCGTGGCGAGGTTGCATGGCCAAACCGACGATGAACCGGATCACCGATTTAACAAAAACAATTAAGAAGCTAATTTTTATATACGATGTCATCAAACAAAAAATACTGGAAAAGTGTTGAAGAACTAAACGAAAATAGTTCTATTGTTGAGACGCTTAGAAATAACGAGTTTGTTGAAGAAATCCCGACGGAGCAATTCCTTGGGGACAAGGCGTCGCTTTCTGAGAGCGGCACTTCACGACGGGATTTCCTGAAGTACGTCGGGTTCAGTACGGCAGCTGCGACGCTGGCGGCCTGTGAGGGCCCGGTGCACAAATCGATTCCGTACGTGGTGCAGCCTGAGCAGATTATTCCGGGTGTCTGGGATTTTTATGCCACCACCGTATTCGACGGATTCGATTTCGCCAACATTTTGGTGAAAACCCGCGAGGGGCGTCCAATCAAAATTGAGAACAACACTTTGCCAGGGGCGAAATTCTCGGCCAACGCCAGAATCCACGCCTCGGTTTTGTCGATGTATGACAGCATGCGTCTGAAGGAGCCAAAAATCGCAGGAAAGGCGGCATCATGGTCCGATGTAGACAGCAAAATCAAATCGGCTTTGGCTCTTGGAGGCCAGACCGTGCTTCTTACCAATACGCTGGCGAGCCCGTCGACAGAAAAACTGATCGCGGAATTCCTCGCTAAAAATCCAAACGCCAAACACGTGGTTTACGATGCGGTTTCATCGTCTGAGGCGCTCGATGCATTCGAGGCAGTTTATGGCGAGCGCGCGTTGGTTGATTATGACTTTTCAAAAGCCAACCTGATCGTTTCGATCGGTGCCGATTTCCTCGGAGACTGGCAAGGTGGCAACTACGATTCAGGATATGCCAAAGGCAGGATCCCGAGAAACGGCCAAATGTCGCGTCACATCGCGATGGAAGCCAATATGTCGCTGACAGGTGCTGCTGCAGACAAGCGTTTTGCGATGACTGCCGCCGACCAAAAACTCGCCCTGGTCAAGATTTACAACGCGGTTACCGGATCAGGTGTAGCCACGGGCAAGATTGCCCAGGAAGACGCCGTCGCCAAAGTGGCTCAGCAGCTTAAAGCGGCCGGTAGCAAAGGTGTTCTGGTGTCGGGTCTTGAGGACAAAAACGCGCAACTGCTCGTCCTGGCGATCAACCAAGCGCTGCAAAGCGAGGCCTTTACAACGGCAGGCACGCGTCAGATTCGCAAAGGGTCGAACGCAAAGGTTGCCCAATTGGTTGCCGATATGAACGCCGGATCGGTCAGCACGCTGATCATGAGCGGTGTCAACCCGGTGTATACATTGCCAAACGGGAAAGAATTTGCCGATGGTCTCAAAAAAGTAAAAACATCGGTTGCCTTTTCACTGAAAGAGGACGAAACCGCTTCATTGACTACCATTGCAGCCGCTGCGCCGCATTACCTTGAATCATGGGGCGATGCAGAGCTTATCAAAGGCACGTATGCGCTGACCCAACCTACCATCCGTCCGATTTTCAATACCAAGCAGTTCCAGGAAGCGCTGATGTCGTGGAACGGAACGCCGGGTACGTACTATGATTACCTTAAAGCAACTGCTTCCGGGATCATTGGCGGATCGACGTGGAACAAAGTGCTGCACGACGGAATTTACGTAGGTGCTGCGACGGCTGTTTCGTCTGCGGGCGGTGCCAATTTTGGTGCTGCTGCTGCTGCGTTGGCCCAAACCAAGCCGTCGGGTGGTTTTGAATTGCACTTGTACACCAAAACAGGTCTCGGCGATGGTCAACAGGCCAGCAACCCGTGGCTTCAGGAATTCCCGGATCCGATCACACGCGTGTCCTGGGACAATTATGTAACAGTTTCAAGAGCCGATGCCGAAAGTCTTGGTTTATACAATGAAATCGTGGCCAACGGAGGTCTTGATGGAAGCTACGCCAACATTACCGTAGGCGGCACTACGCTCGAAAACGTGCCGGTCATCATTCAGCCAGGACAGGCGAAAGGCACTTTGGGACTCGCTGTGGGTTATGGCCGTACAGCGTCTATGAAAGACGAAATGAAAGTAGGGGTCAACGCCTACGTATTGTATAAAGGTTTCAACAACGTCCAGGCCGCTACGATCAAAGAAGCGGGTGGGAATCATGAATTTGCTTGCGTACAGGGTCAGAAAACACTCATGGGCCGCGGCGATATCATCAAGGAAACCACACTTGACATTTATAACAAGGAAGAAGCAGAAGTATGGAATCCGGTTCCGGTCGTGTCGCTCGACCACGAGGAAGTGCCGGCTACGACTGTCGATTTGTGGGAATCTTTCGATAGCTCGGTAGGGCACCACTTCAATCTTTCGATCGACCTCAATGCCTGTACCGGTTGCGGTGCGTGTGTGATCGCCTGTCATGCGGAGAACAACGTTCCCGTCGTAGGTAAATCTGAGGTCAGAAGAAGCCGCGATATGCACTGGTTGCGCATCGACCGCTATTATTCATCGGAGGAAACTTTCGCAAAAGACAACGAAAAGAAAAACAACTTCGACGGGCTGTTTGGCGAAAAAGGATCGCTGGGCGGATTTGGCGAAATGGAAAATCCTGCAGACAACCCGCAGGTGGCATTCCAGCCGGTCATGTGCCAGCACTGTAACCACGCACCGTGTGAAACGGTTTGCCCGGTGGCCGCTACGTCGCACTCGCGTCAGGGGCACAACCACATGGCTTACAACCGTTGTATCGGAACGCGTTACTGCGCAAACAACTGTCCGTACAAAGTGCGTCGTTTCAACTGGTTCCTGTACAACAAGAACAGCGAATTCGACTTCCACATGAACGACGATCTGGGCCGTATGGTATTGAATCCTGATGTAAACGTGCGTTCGCGCGGGGTCATGGAGAAGTGTTCGTTCTGTATCCAGAAAACACAAGGTACGATCCTGACTGCCAAGCGCGAGGGACGTCCGGTCAATGTTGACGAATTTGAAGTCGCTTGTTCTGCTGCCTGTTCATCAGGGGCGATGGTCTTTGGCGATGTGAACAATAAAACAGATAAAGTGGCACAACTGGCCGAAAGCGACAGAATGTATCACTTGCTCGAGCACGTAGGCACCAAGCCGAATGTGTTTTATCACGTCAAAGTCAGAAACAGCTAGTAAAGTAAATTATTAAGAAAACAAGATAAAGGATTATGTCGTCTCACTACGAAGCACCCATTAGAAAACCGTTGGTTATAGGTGATAAAAATTATCACGATGTAACAGTGGACATCGCCGCGCCTGTCGAGGGCCGTGCCAACAAGCAATGGTGGACAGTATTTTTAATCGCGCTCGCCGCATTCCTTTGGGGCGTCGGTTGTATCATCTACACCATCTCGACCGGTATCGGAACCTGGGGATTGAACAAGACCGTCGGTTGGGCATGGGACATCACCAACTTCGTTTGGTGGGTTGGTATCGGGCACGCCGGTACGCTGATCTCGGCCGTACTCTTGTTGTTCCGCCAAAAATGGAGAATGGCCATTAACCGTTCGGCAGAAGCCATGACGATTTTCTCTGTTGTCCAGGCAGGACTTTTCCCGATCATCCACATGGGCCGACCGTGGCTCGCTTACTGGACGCTTCCGATCCCGAACCAATTCGGGTCTTTGTGGGTCAACTTCAACTCGCCACTCCTTTGGGACGTATTTGCGATTTCGACCTACCTCTCTGTATCACTCGTTTTCTGGTGGACAGGACTTTTGCCGGATTTTGCGATGCTTCGCGACCGCGCAATCACTCCTTTTACAAAAAGAATCTACACCATCTTGTCTTTCGGATGGTCCGGCCGCGCCAAAGACTGGCAGCGTTTTGAGGAAGTTTCCCTCGTTTTGGCCGGTTTGGCAACGCCACTTGTACTTTCTGTACACACCATTGTATCATTTGACTTTGCTACCTCGGTCATTCCGGGATGGCACACCACCATCTTCCCGCCGTACTTCGTTGCCGGAGCGGTATTCTCAGGATTTGCGATGGTAAACACGCTGCTTATCATCATGAGAAAAGTGTGTAATATGGAAGCGTACATCACCATCCAGCACATCGAACTCATGAACATCATTATCATGATCACCGGATCGATCGTAGGTGTGGCCTACATCACCGAATTGTTCATCGCATGGTACTCAGGTGTGGAATACGAGCAGTACGCGTTCCTGAACCGCGCTACCGGACCTTACTGGTGGGCTTACTGGTCGATGATGACGTGCAACGTGTTCTCGCCGCAGTTCATGTGGTTCAAAAAACTCAGAACCTCGATCATGTTCTCGTTTGTGATTTCGATTGTCGTAAACATCGGAATGTGGTTTGAGCGTTTTGTGATCATCGTGACTTCGTTGCACCGCGATTACCTGCCGTCTTCATGGACGATGTTCTCGCCAACGTTTGTCGATATCGGAATCTTCATCGGAACCATCGGATTCTTCTTTGTATTGTTCCTGCTTTACGCACGTACCTTCCCGGTAATTGCACAGGCCGAAGTCAAGACGATCCTGAAAACATCGGGAGAAAACTATAAGAGAGAAAGAGAAGCTAATAAACACTCGCACCATGAGCACTAATAAAGTTATACACGCCCTTTACAATGACGATGACGTCTTGATGGACGCGGTAAAACAAACGCGCAAAGCACACCATCACATCGAAGAAGTATACACGCCGTTTCCGGTTCACGGACTCGATAAAGCGATGGGACTCAATCCAACAAGATTGGCGATCTGCGCATTCATCTACGGCTGTATCGGTTTGTCTACCGCGACGTGGATGATGAACAACATCATGATTTCAGACTGGCCGCAGGACATTGGCGGTAAACCAAGTTTCAGCTACATCCAGAACATGCCGGCTTTCGTTCCGGTCATGTTTGAGATGACAGTGTTCTTTGCTGCGCACTTAATGGTGATCACGTTTTACATGAGAAGTAAATTGTGGCCGTTCAAACAAGCCGAAAACCCGGATGTAAGAACCACCGACGACCACTTCCTGATGGAGGTTTCCGTAAATGGCAACGAGGACGACATGGTGTCTTTTTTCGAGAAGACCGGTGCAGTTGAAGTTAAAGTAATTGAAAAGCATTAATCTATGAAAAGGGTATATAATATAGCACTTTTAGCAGGGATCGCGATTTTCGCTTCGTCTTGCCAGGACACCAAGAAGCCGAACTACCAGTACATGCCGAACATGTATGAGGCCGTATCGTATGAGACCTACGCAGAGTCCGATGCTTTCAAGAACGGAAAAGAAGCCCAATTGCCCCCGATGGGAACATTGAAACGCGGGTTTGACGTTTACGATTATCCCAATACGACCGAAGGTTATGAGGCAGCCAAAGCCAATCTCCAGTCGCCGATTGGTGCACTTTCGGAAGCCGACATGGAAAAAGCCAAGGGCTTGTACGAAATCTACTGTGCCATTTGCCACGGTTCTGCAGGTGACGGAAAAGGAAAACTCGTCAAGCAGGAGAAATTCCTCGGGGTACCAAGCTACAAAGACCGCGTCATCACAGAAGGCAGCGTGTTCCACGTACAAACTTACGGCCTCAACGCCATGGGTTCACATGCGAACCAACTCACCGCCAAAGAGCGCTGGATGGTAGCGGCCTACGTGATGGAACTCAAAAACAAATAATGTAGAACAAACTGATTGCAATAGATATGTACACATTTTCAAGTAAATTAAAAACATTTTCTTTGATTCTGATGGTCGTCGGACTGCTCGGAATCGGATATGGGTTTTTAACTGCACCAAAAGACATCAAAGAAGTCGAGGCAATCCTTGCTGCCGAAGATCACGGACACGGCGGTGGCCACGAGGCCGCAGGTCATCAGTCGGGTCACGGGGAGGCCGGTCATGACAATGCCGCTTTGCCGGTAGGCGAACAACATGACAAGGACAGCCACGCTAAAGTTACCGAAGGTCACGAAGTCCAGGCTCCGGCTGCAGCAACTGCGCATGCAGCACCTGCTCAGGCGGCCGATACAGCTTTGGATTCCATACATGTCGATACTATTGCAGTCGCATCTGCCGCTCCGGTACAACCACAAGCAGCTGAAGATCTGGGCATCCGCAAGCACAAGGCAGAGGTTGTTGACGCACATGCCGAGCACGAAAAGCACCTGAACCACGTATTGCACCAATTGCAAAACAAACCATGGGCAGCGCTGTATGTGGCCTGTATCTTTTTCCTTTTGCTGTCGATGGGCGTTCTTGCGTTCTATGCGATCCAGCAGGTGGCGCAGGCCGGATGGTCTCCGGTATTGTTCCGCGTAATGGAAGGCATCACGGCTTATTTGCCCGTAGCATCGGTTATTTTCTTTATCCTTTTGCTTATGAGCGCATTCCATTTCAACCATCTGTTCGTGTGGATGGCCGATGGCATCACTGACCCTGCAAGCCCTAATTACGACAAACTCATCGCTAACAAATCAGGTTATTTGAATGTAACGTTCTGGCTGATCCGCGCTGCGATCTTCCTTATCGGATGGAACCTTTACCGTCATTTTGCAAGAAAAGGTCAATTGGCGCAGGACGAAGCCAACGATGACTCGAATTACAAAAAAGTGTTCAAGATGTCTGCCGGATTCCTCGTGTTTTTCATTGTGTCGGAATCAATCATGTCCTGGGACTGGATCATGTCTGTTGACCCGCACTGGTTCTCGACCTTATTTGGATGGTATGTATTTGCGAGCTTCTTCGTAAGTGGAATCACGACGATCTGTATGATCACGTTGTATCTGAAAAGCAAAGGTTACCTCGAGTATGTCAATACAAGCCACATCCACGATTTGGCCAAGTTCATGTTCGGTATCTCCGTGTTCTGGACCTACCTCTGGTTCTCGCAATTCATGTTGATCTGGTACGCCAATATCCCTGAAGAAGTTACGTATTTCGTCACGCGCATCAACGATTACACGCTGCCGTTCTGGGGCGCTGTCGTGATGAACTTTGTATTCCCGATCCTGATCCTTATCAACACCGACTTCAAACGCATCTCATGGGTTTTGGTCATGGCGGGCGTGGTGATCCTGTGCGGTCACTACATCGACTTCTTTAACATGATCATGCCGGCTACGGTGGGTACACAATGGTTCATTGGTATTCCGGAGATCGCATCGGTGTGTTTCTTCCTCGGACTGTTCATTTTTGTAGTGTTCACCGCGCTTACCAAAGTGCCGCTGCTGCCAAAACGCAACCCGTTCATCGAAGAAAGTAAACATTTTCATTATTAATATTTAAAGCAAAAAACAGATGACAAGTTTGTTGGTAATTATAGTTTTAGTCTTATTAGCCGTTGCGCTCTGGCAGCTGACGAAAATATTTGATCTGACGCAAATCGCGGCCAAGGCAAATAATTCGCAGATCGCCAATGACAAGGATAATAATATCCAAGGATACCTGATGTTTGTCTTTTTGGCTTTCATCTATATCCTTACAATATACGGCTTGATCAAATGGGGCCATTTCGTTTTGGGTACGCCGGCATCGGCACACGGTGGATTGGTCGACAACCTCATGAACATTACCTGGGTGTTGTTGTTCATCGTACAAACCATTACGCAGTTCCTGTTGCACTATTTTGCTTTTAAATACAGAGGTAACAAAGACAGAAAGGCGTTGTATTTTGCCGATAACGACAAGCTCGAGTTTGTTTGGTCCGTAATTCCTGCGGTCGTTCTGGCCGGTTTGATCCTCTACGGATTGTACGCCTGGACCAACATTATGTTTGTCGACGAAAAAGAAGAGGACGTCATGATCGTTGAAGTGTACGCACAGCAGTTCAAATGGACCGCGCGTTATTCCGGTGAGGACGATGTGCTCGGAAAAGCAAACGTGCGTTACATCGAGGGCGTCAACACGCTGGGTGTGGACCTTGCCGATCCGAACGCACAGGATGACAAAATCGCATCGGAACTCCACCTGCCAAAAGGAAAAAAGGTATTGTTCAAATTCCGCTCCCAGGATGTATTGCACTCGGCTTATTTCCCGCATTTTCGCGCACAGATGAACTGTGTTCCGGGCATGGTCACCGAATTTGCGTTTGAACCGATCTACACCACGGCAGAAATGCGCGACATGGACTTTATGAAGGAAAAGGTTGCCAACATCAACCAGATCCGCGCCAAGAGAAGCCAGGAAATCGTTGCTAAAGGCGGACAGCCGCTCGATCCTTACACGTTCGATTACCTGTTGCTGTGTAACAAGATTTGCGGATCTTCGCACTACAACATGCAAATGAAAGTGGTAGTAGACACACCTGAAGAATTTAAAAAGTGGCTGGCCGAAAAGCCGACGCTTGCAGAGGAGATCAAAGCTTCGCAGGCCACCCCGGCCGAAGGTGAGGCCGCAGGTGCCGCCCAAGATACGGCCAAAGGCAAAGATACGACTGCAGTAGCCAAAGCCGTAGCTGCAAAATAATTCATTAAAAAGAACTAAAAGTACACAATATGTCAGCATTAGCTCACGATCACGGACACGATCACGACCATTCACACGACCACGATCACGGCCATGAACACCATCATAAGGATACGTTCATCACGAAATACATTTTCAGTATCGACCACAAGATGATCGCCAAGCAATACCTGATTACCGGTATTATCATGGGTGTTATCGGGGTGGGTATGTCGATGTTGTTCCGTATGCAACTTGCCTGGCCGGAAGAGTCATTTAAAGTATTCAGCTTTTTCCTTGGCGACCACGCTCCGAATGGCGTCATGAACAACGATATGTATCTGGCCCTTGTGACCATCCACGGTACCATCATGGTATTCTTTGTACTTACGGCCGGACTTTCCGGAACCTTTAGTAACCTGTTGATCCCGTTGCAAATCGGGGCGCGCGATATGGCGTCCGGGTTCCTGAACATGATTTCGTACTGGTTGTTCTTTACCTCGTCTGTCATCATGGTTTGTTCATTATTTGTAGAGGCGGGTCCTGCTTCTGCAGGATGGACGATTTATCCGCCGCTTTCTGCGTTGCCGCAAGCCATTGGCGGATCAGGCGCGGGGATGACTTTGTGGCTCGTTTCGATGGCGGTATTTATCGCTTCTTCCCTGATGGGTTCACTCAATTACGTGGTTACAGTATTGAACCTGCGTACCAAAGGGATGTCGATGACAAGATTGCCACTGACGATCTGGTCGTTCTTTATCACGGCAATCATCGGTATCATTTCGTTCCCGGTGTTGTTATCTGCAGCTTTGCTCCTGATCATGGACAGAAGCTTCGGAACGTCGTTCTTCCTTTCTGACATTTACATCGCCGGCGAAGTATTGCACTACCAGGGCGGTTCACCGGTGTTGTTCGAGCACTTGTTCTGGTTCCTCGGACACCCTGAAGTATATATCGTTATCTTGCCTGCGATGGGTCTGGTATCGGAAATCATGGCGACCAACTCGCGCAAGCCGATCTTTGGTTACCGTGCGATGATCATGTCGATTTTAGCTATTGCATTTTTGTCGACGATCGTGTGGGGCCACCACATGTTTATGTCCGGTATGAACCCGTTCCTCGGATCGGTGTTTACCTTTACGACGCTGTTGATCGCGATCCCGTCTGCGGTAAAAGCCTTTAACTGGATCACGACGCTTTGGAAAGGAAACCTCCAGATGAACCCTGCGATGTTGTACTCCATGGGCTTTGTATCGACATTCATTACCGGAGGTCTTACCGGTATCATCCTTGGCGACTCGACGCTCGATATCAACGTTCACGATACGTATTTCGTTGTGGCGCACTTCCACCTGGTAATGGGTATCTCTGCGCTTTACGGAATGTTCGCCGGGATCTATCACTGGTATCCTAAAATGTTCGGGCGTATGCTCAATAAAAACCTCGGTTATGTCCATTTTTGGGTGACGACGGTTTGTGCGTACGGCGTATTTTTCCCAATGCACTTCATCGGTCTGGCAGGTCTTCCAAGACGTTACTACACCAACACCGCATTTCCGTTGTTTGACGAATTGCAGGATGTCAACGTATTGATCACGTTGTTTGCCCTTGTGGGCGGTGCGTTCCAATTGGTGTTCCTGTATAATTTCTTTTCAAGTATTTTCTACGGCAAGCGTTCCGAGCAAAACCCGTGGCGTTCCACAACGCTCGAGTGGACCGCGCCGGTGGAACATATGCATGGAAACTGGCCGGGCGAAATCCCTGAAGTACACCGTTGGCCTTACGATTATTCGAAACCGGGCCATGACGTCGATTTCGTACCACAGCACATCCCTATGAAAGAGGGAGAAGAAGAATTACATCATTAATTCCCAATAGAAGCCTTCCAATCCGGGAGGCTTTTTTTATGGCTCGCTATACAAGCCCAAAGCCGCTTCATCGTTGCGGTTTTTGCCGGATGGGCGGAACCTCGGAATTAATTCGTATATTTAGCAATCTAACCCTCCGGGTAAAATCTGCACTTATGAACAATTCTCTTATCCGAAACGAGGAAAAACGGCGTTTTGAACTCGATGTCGACGGACATACCGCCTTTATAGAATACCTGGTCGATAAAGATCACGTAATGTATCTTACCCACACGGAGGTTCCGTCGGCGCTCGAAGGCAAGGGCGTTGGCAAAACGATTGTGTCGCAAACGCTCGAATACCTTAAAGTCAACGGTTTTAAGTTGGCTCCGTTGTGTCCGTTTGTGGCGGCTTACCTCAAGCGCAACCCCGAATGGAAGTCGATTCTGGCCAGTGGATATAACATCGGGTAATGACAACGACTTTTATCCATAACCCGCAGCAGCAGCAATTTGAATTGCACGTTCCGGACGGGATCGCATTTGTCGAATATTTCACCGAAGGAAAGAAATTATACCTCACCCATACCGAGGTGCCTGAATCGGCGCGCGGAAAAGGCATCGCATCCGAATTGATCGGGCAAACCCTTGACTATTTGAAGCGACATCATTTCACGCTCGTGCCGCAGTGTGCGTTCGTTTCGGCCTATGTAGACCAACACGCTGAGTGGCGTTCCATTTTGTCTGAGGGCTATCAGATGTAACGGCGTTTTGGTTATCTTTGCGCCATGAACGAACATCTGGATCCGACCAACCAACGCTTCAACCCTGACGAGCTCGACCTTGAAAAGAGGCTGCGTCCGTTGGCGTTCGACGATTTTTCAGGGCAAGACCAGATACTCGATAACCTCAAAGTATTTGTCGAAGCGGCCAATTTGCGCAATGAAGCGCTCGACCATACCTTATTTCACGGACCTCCCGGATTGGGGAAGACGACGCTTGCAAACATCCTGGCCAACGAGCTTGGTGTGGGGATCAAGATCACGTCCGGGCCTGTACTCGATAAGCCGGGCGATCTTGCCGGACTGCTGACCAACCTGGAAGACCGCGATGTATTGTTCATCGACGAGATCCATCGGCTCAGCCCGATCGTGGAGGAATACCTTTATTCTGCGATGGAAGATTTCAAGATCGACATCATGATCGAATCCGGACCCAATGCGCGGACGGTGCAAATCAATCTCAATCCGTTTACGCTCGTGGGAGCCACCACGCGTTCCGGGTTGCTTACGGCCCCGATGCGCGCGCGTTTTGGAATCCAGAGCCGTTTACAATACTATACCACGGAATTGCTTACTACCATTGTGCAGCGTTCATCGGCCATCCTCAAAATGCCGATCACAATGGAAGCTGCCATTGAAATTGCGGGAAGGAGTCGCGGAACGCCCCGCATAGCCAACGCATTGCTGCGCCGTGTACGCGATTTTGCGCAAATCAAAGGCAATGGCAGGATCGATATTGAAATCGCCCGCTATGCGCTGCGCGCGCTCAACGTAGACGCACACGGACTCGATGAGATGGACAACAAAATCCTCAATACGATTATCGATAAATTCAAAGGTGGTCCTGTTGGGCTATCTACGCTTGCTACGGCCGTATCGGACAGCGGCGAAACGATTGAGGAAGTCTACGAGCCCTTTTTGATACAGGAAGGCTTTATCATTCGCACTCCGCGCGGCCGGGAAGTGACAGAGAAAGCATACCGCCATTTGGGAAAAGTTCGCCATAATATTCAGGGCGGTTTGTTTTAGCTCAAAATTTCAGCATCAAATCCCAAATGCTGACTAACTGTGTCGATCAGTTTGCCTTGGCCCGGATCAAAAATTTAAATTTTAAATCCCGAATCCCAACTTCCAACCATCGTTTGATATCGGTTAAAAGCGAGGCGTATTCGGAGGCTCGCCAAAAGCTGATCGCATTTGGCTCGCCGCGAAAAATTTAAATCCCCACTTCAACAATTGCGTTTGATATCTTGAACGAGAGGCGCATTTGAAGGCTCGCCAAAAGCTGATCGCATTTGGCTCGCCGCGAAAAATTCAAATCCCCCTTCAACAATTGCGTTGGATATCGGTTAAAAGTGATGCGCATTTAAAGGCTCGCCAAAAGCTGATCGCATTTGGCTCGCCGCCTACATCCAAAACCCCTCCAACAAGACTGTAGCAATTTTTCATAAAATATAAATTTGCCACAACTATTGTAGCAAAATTTTAAATTCTATTTTTTTGCCACGTTTTGGGTTAATCCAAACCTGACATTGGGCCGTTGCGAATTCTTGCTACCTTTGCCGCATGGCCGATAAGCGTTCCCATACCCACTTCATAAAATCCGAGGCGAAGCGTCTGGGCTTTCTTTCGTGTGGGATTTCGCCGGCGGGTTTTCTCGAGCACGAAGCACCGCGTCTGGAAGCTTGGCTCAACAGCGGCATGCATGGGCAAATGTCCTATATGGAGAACCATTTTGACAAACGGCTCGACCCGAGGCTGCTCGTCGACGATGCCAAAAGCGTGATTTCACTGCTGCTCAACTATTATCCCGCCCAACTCCAGGATCCGGATTCGTACCAGATTTCCAAATACGCTTACGGTCAGGATTACCATTTTGTGATCAAGGACAAATTGCGCGAATTGCTCGCATCGATCCAAACACAGATCGGGCAGGTTGGCGGGCGCGCGTTTGTCGATTCGGCGCCTGTGCTTGACAAGGCGTGGGCGGCCAGGAGCGGACTCGGATGGGTGGGCAAGAACGCCAATCTGCTCAGCAAGCAAGTGGGTTCCTTTTTTTTTATCGCCGAACTCATTGTCGATCTCGAACTTGAATACGATCACGCCACCACGGACCATTGCGGATCTTGTACGGCCTGTCTCGATGCGTGCCCAACCGGGGCCATTGTCGCGCCCTACGTCGTTGACGGCAGCAAATGCATTTCTTATTTTACGATTGAACTAAAGGATAACCTACCCGAATCGATGAAAGGTAAATTCAACGATTGGGCTTTTGGCTGCGATGTTTGCCAGGATGTTTGCCCGTGGAACCGATTTTCCAAGCCGCATGCCGAGCCGCTGTTCGACCCGCATCCTGATTTGCTGTCGATGTCAAAACAAGATTGGCAGGAAATCACGCAGGACACATTCCGAAAAGTGTTCAAAAATTCTGCGGTCAAGCGCACCAAGTTTGACGGGCTTCGGCGCAACATCGATTTTTTAAAGCCTTAAACGCCATCGGTTTGCGGCGCTTTGCTATATTTGGGAAACCCAAACCCTATGCGTCCCCACCTTATTGCCCGCCTGTTTGTTGCTTTTTTGTTGTCGCTGGCGCTGGTGTTCTATCCGGAAATTGCTGATAAAGTGTTGCTGGTATCAGAATTGGCTTCAGGACCTATTGCATCGAGATAACGTCGCAAGGTGCCACGGCTGTCAAAAAGCTTATCAAATTGTAATATCGCGGCAATCCGTTGCGGCAGACAGGCCCGCTCACGTGTGAAACATGTTGGTCGGGCCTGATTTGCGTTATAGGACAGCCGACTGTTTTTAGCCGCGCACGGTCCCGGCCCGCCAAGGGAAGGCGCTGCAACGCTGCATTTTTTGGCGCGTTGGTAAGATTCAATGTCAAAACTTCCTTATTTTGAACGATACGCTTACCTTTGCAAGTCGGAATAAAACCACGAAGATGAACAGAAACAGCAAACGAAGAGAAGCATTACTGTACCACGCCAAGCCGCAACCCGGCAAAATCGCCGTGGTCCCGACCAAGAAATACGCCACCCAGCGCGATTTGTCGCTCGCGTATTCGCCGGGTGTCGCCGAACCGTGCCTCGAGATCGCAAAAGACGTCAACAACGTATACAAATATACCGCTAAAGGCAATCTGGTGGCCGTAATTACCAACGGAACGGCCGTGCTGGGCCTGGGTGATATCGGGCCTGAGGCATCCAAACCGGTCATGGAAGGCAAAGGTTTGCTGTTCAAGATTTTTGCCGACATCGACGTGTTCGACATCGAGGTCGACGCCAAGAACATCGATGAGTTTGTCGAAACGGTCAAAAACATCTCGCCTACATTTGGAGGCATCAACCTCGAGGACATCAAAGCGCCCGAGTCGTTCGAAATCGAGCGCAGGCTTGTCGAAGAGCTCAACATCCCGGTCATGCACGACGACCAGCACGGAACGGCGATCATTTCGTCTGCGGCATTGCTCAACGCCCTGGAACTGGCCGGCAAGGACATTGGCGAGGTGCGCATTGTGGTTTCCGGCGCGGGTTCTGCGGCGCTTGCGTGTGCGAACCTGTACGTGGCACTCGGGGTCAACGTGGACCACATTGTCATGTTCGACAAGGACGGCGTGCTGACCAATGACCGCAGCGATCTGTCGTCGTTGCAAAAGCGCTACTCCAAAGACATCCGCGATAATTATACGCTGGCCGAAGCGATGGCGGGTGCCGATATTTTCCTCGGACTTTCTGCCGGGAACCTGCTCACCCCTGAAATGCTGCTGTCCATGGCCGATAATCCGATCGTATTTGCGATGGCCAACCCGATTCCCGAGATCGATTACGACCTGGCCATTGCCACGCGCAAAGACATCATCATGGCCACGGGCCGATCGGACCATCCGAACCAGGTCAACAACGTACTGGGATTCCCGTATATTTTTCGCGGGGCGCTCGACGTGCGCGCCACCAAAATCAACGAGGAAATGAAAATGGCCGCGGTCAAGGCGCTTGCTGCGCTGGCCAAGGAATCGGTGCCGGAACAGGTCAACATCGCTTACGGCGAGACCAAGTTGATATTTGGGCGCGAATACATTATTCCCAAACCGTTCGATCCGCGCCTGATCACGCATGTGGCACCGGCTGTGGCCAAAGCGGCCATGGATTCGGGCGTCGCGCTGCACCCGATACAGGATTGGGAAAAATATGAAGAAGAACTGCTCGAGCGGCTCGGATCGGACAACAAAATGGTGCGCCTGTTGCTCAACCGCGCCAAGACCGAACCCAAGCGCGTCGTATTTGCCGAGGCCGACCACCTCGATGTGCTCAAAGCCGCGCAGATCGTGCTTGAGGAAGGTATCGGATACCCCATTTTGCTCGGCAATAAAGAAGTCATTCTCGAGCTCAAGGAGGAACTCGGTTTTGACGCCGATGTGCCTATTTACGATCCAAAAACCAAAGAAGAAGACCAACGCCGCCTGCGCTATGCCGATATGTTCTGGAAATCGCGCAACCGCCGCGGCATCCAGCTGCTCGATGCCCAAAAGTGGATGCGCGAGCGCAATTATTTCGCCGCGATGATGGTCAACGAAGGAGATGCCGATGCACTCGTGACCGGCTATTCGCGCAGTTATCCAAGCGTTGTCAAACCGATGATGCAGCTCATTGGCAAAGCACCCGGCATTTCGATCATCGCCACAACCAACATGATGATGACCAACCGCGGACCGATGTTTTTGTCCGATACGGCCATCAATCCCAATCCAACAGCCGACGATCTGGCGAAAATCGCGCTCATGACGGCCAAAACCGTGCGTATGTTCGGGCTTGAACCCGTTATCGCCATGGTGTCGTTCTCTAATTTCGGATCCTCTACAGATCCGAGCGCTGCCAAAGTGCGTGAAGCGGTAGCTTATCTGCACAAATACTATCCGGATCTTGTCGTAGACGGGGAGATCCAGGCCGATTTTGCGCTCAACCCGGACATGCTCAAAAATAAATTCCCATTTTCGAAACTCGCCGGCAAAAAAGTAAATACGCTCATTTTTCCTAATCTTGAAGCGGCCAATATCAATTACAAGTTGCTCAAGGAGTTGTACAAAGTGGATTCTGTAGGCCCGATCATGCTGGGCATGGAAAAGCCGGTGCACATTTTCCAATTGGGCGCTAGTGTGGAGGAAATGGTCAACATGGCCGCCGTAGCAGTGGTCGACGCGCAGGAAAAACACAAACGGATGCGCAACTTTGACGTAAAAATCTAACCACCACGCACACATGCGCGCCAATTAAAGTTTTTTGCTATATTTGGCATGACTTTAACAAACCGATGATTGCACATTTACAAGGGAAATTAGTAGAAAAATCGCCAACTGAAGTGGTCATCGACTGTAACGGTGTCGGCTATCAGGTGCACATTTCGCTGCACACGTACTCCATGCTTCCGCAAACCGAAAACATCCGGCTTTTTACGCATCTGCAAATCAAGGAAGATGCGCATACGCTGTTTGGCTTTGTCGAAAAATCGGAACGCGAGATTTTCAAGATGCTGATTTCGGTATCTGGCATTGGTGCCGGGATCGCCCGTACGATGCTGTCGTCACTGGAGCCAAAAAAGATCATTCAGGCGTTGGCTTCGGGCGATGTCGCTACGGTCCAATCGGTCAAAGGCGTCGGTGCCAAAACGGCACAGCGCGCGATTCTTGATCTCAGGGACAAAGTGTTAAAAGTATACGATCTCGACGAAGTTTCGATGACGGCAAACAATACAAACAAAGACGAAGCGTTATCTGCTTTGGAGGTTTTGGGCTTTAACAAAAAATTGGCAGAGAAAGCGCTCGACAAACTTGTTGCCGCGCAACCCGACGCTACCGTGGAATCACTAATCAAACAAGCATTAAAAAATTTATAATACTTGAAAACATTTTACCTTAACCCATTGGCATTTCTGAAATTCACCGGCTTATGCGCCCTTTTGCTCTTTAGTGTGGGGCTGCGCGGGCAGGTCGAGGAAGAAACGGACGAAGAGGTGCAGGATTCGATCAAAACCGGTTTTTCGGTGGGGTCGCTCCAAATGGCCAATCCGCCAAGTATTGTAGAAGCTTATACTTACGATCCGGTCACAAACCGCTACGTTTACACCCATTCGGTCGATGATTTCAACATCAACTATCCGATTATCCTTACGCCAAAGGAATACGACGAATTAGTGCTGCGCGAGTCGATGCGCAAATATTTCCAGAAAAAATCCGATGCCATCGACGGCAAGAAAGAAGGTACGGCCGAGGCCAAAAAAGACCTGTTGCCGCGCTATTACGTCAACTCCGGATTCTTTGAGTCTATTTTTGGCTCAAACACCATAGATGTCAAGCCGACGGGCTCGGTGGAAATAGACTTAGGCGTTCGTTACACCAAACAGGACAACCCGGCTTTTTCGCCGCGCAACCGCACCACCACCACGTTTGACTTCGACCAGCGCATTTCCATGAGCCTGATGGGCAAAGTGGGAACGCGATTGCAGGTTACGGCCAATTACGATACCGAATCGACCTTTGCGTTCCAGAATCTGATCAAGCTCGAATACACGCCTACAGAGGATGACATCATCCAGAAAATCGAAGTGGGTAACGTGAGTTTGCCGCTTAACAGCTCGCTGATACGCGGCGCGCAAAGCCTTTTTGGGGTCAAGGCACAATTGCAATTTGGCCGCACGACGGTAACCGGGGTGTTTTCCGAACAAAAATCGCAAACGCGCACCGTGACGGCTGAAGGCGGCGCAACGATCCAGGATTTCGATTTCTTTGCGCTCGATTACGACAACGACCGCCACTTTTTCCTCTCGCAGTATTTCCGCAACAAATACGATGAGTCGCTCGAAAATTATCCGTTCATCGACAGCCGCGTCCAGATCACGCGTCTCGAGGTGTGGATCACCAACAAGCAAAACCGGATCAATACGACCAACAACAACCTGCGCAACATCATCGCATTGCAGGATTTGGGCGAGGCGCGGCTCACGGGGGTTCCCGATGACGACCTCGTGATCGTCAATACGCCAAACCCGCCGCCGGGTAATTTCTTTACCGTGGCGCCCAATTCGCCGGTCGACAACAAGAATAACCGTTACAACCCGGCATTGATCGCCGGTGGTGGCGGTATACTGAATCCCAATATCCGCGAGATTGCGACATCGGACGCCGGTTTTACAGGTGTCACGCCGGTCCAGGGGCAAGATTACGCCAAACTCGAAAACGCGCGCAAGCTGAGCCCGAATGAGTATACGTTTCATCCGCAATTGGGTTATGTGTCATTGCAACAACGATTGAACAACGATGAAGTGCTGGCCGTCGCTTATCAGTATACGGTAGGTTCGACGGTTTACCAGGTGGGTGAATTCGGGAATGACGGCGTCGATGCAACGCAGGTGGGCCCGACCGATCCATCGACCGGACAGCCTGAGAGCATCACTTCGCAAACGCTGATCGTAAAAATGCTCAAAAGCTCGCTGACCAACGTCGATGCGCCGATCTGGAACCTCATGATGAAAAACATCTATCAGATTCCAGGTGCCTACCAGCTCGAGCAGGAAGACTTCCGATTCAATATTTTGTACTCAGACCCTTCGCCGCTCAATTACATCACGCCGGTGGCCGGAACGAATTTTCCGTCCAATCCGCTGCCTGAGAACCGCGTGGCCGAGACGCCGCTTTTGAAGGTGCTCAACGTCGACAAGCTCAATTACAACAATGATCCGCAAACCGGCGGTGACGGATTTTTCGACTTCCTGCCCGGACTGACTGTAGACCAGACCAACGGCCGACTGATTTTTACGACCAAAGAGCCGTTCGGGGAACTGATGTTCAAAAAGCTCAGCAACGGCACCGAAACCTACGCCGACCCGAATACGTACAACCAAAACCAGGCAAAATACGTCTTCCAGGCCATGTACCGCAAAACGCAGGCGCAGGCATTGCAGGACAGCGACAAGAACAAATACCAGCTGCGCGGTAAATTCAAATCCTCCGGCGGCGACGGCATCCCGATCGGGGCGTTCAACGTTCCCAAAGGTTCGGTGGTCGTAAGCGCCGGCGGGCGCATCCTGGTGGAAGGCGTCGACTACAGCGTCAACTATCAGGCCGGCCGTGTGCAGATCCTCGATCCGGCGTTGCAGGCGTCGAACATTCCCATCGAAGTATCGGTTGAGAACAACTCCACCTTCGGGCAGCAAACGCGTCGTTTCTGGGGCTTTAACGTCGAGCATAAATTCTCGGAGAACTTTGTCATCGGCGGTACAATGCTCAAAATGACCGAGCGTCCGTTTACGCAAAAGTCGAGTTATGGCCAGGAATCGGTCAACAATACCATTTACGGCATGAACGTCAACTATTCGACCGAGGTTCCGTTCCTGACGCGCATGGTCAACAAATTGCCCAACATCGATACCGATGTGCCTTCCAATTTCTCGTTCCGCGGCGAGGTCGCCTTCCTGAAGCCCGATACGCCAAAGGCCGACCAGTTCAACGGCGAATCGACATTGTACGTAGACGATTTCGAAGGCTCGCAAACCACGATCGATTTGCGCACGCCTTCCTCGTGGTCGCTTTCATCGGTGCCGATCAAACCGACATCGGGCCCGAATCTGTACCCGGATTTCGGCGGCAATCTGCTCAACAACCTGCAATACGGTTTCAAGCGTTCGCGCCTGAGCTGGTATACGATCGACCCGATCATTTACGCCACGCGCCCTACCGGAATTTCGGTCGATGACATCTCGTGGAATAAGACGCGCCAGATCATGAACGAGGAACTGTACCCGAACACGGACATTGCCGTAGGGCAGATCGTCACCTTGCCGACGCTCGATTTGACCTATTACCCACGTGAGCGCGGTCCTTACAACAACAACCCGAATGTTGCCGCGGCACCCGGAGATAATTTTGGCGGGATCATGCGCGCGCTCAATTCGACCAACTTCGAACAGGGCAATGTGGAATACATCCAGTTCTGGATGCTCGATCCGTATGTAGGTTACAACGGTCCGCAGCCCAACAACCAGACCAACCGCGGTAAGATTTTCTTTAACCTCGGATCGATTTCCGAAGATATTTTAAAAGACGGACGCAAGCAGTACGAAAATGGTTTGCCCGAGCCGGGATCGACCAACCAGTTTGTCTACAACACGCCTTGGGGTAAAGTGGCCGGTTCGCAGTCGCTCGTGTACGCCTTTGACACCAATGAAGGCAACCGCGCCGCGCAGGACGTGGGTCTTGACGGACTCAACGATGCTGAAGAAGCCGCCATTTATACCAATTACGCCGGCCAACCCGATCCTGCCGGAGACAATTATCAATTCTTTCTCGCTGCGACCGGAAACATTCTCGACCGCTATAAATTTTACAATGGCACGCAGGGCAACTCGCCGGTCAACGTATCTGATTCCAACCGCGGCAGCACGACCGTTCCGGATGTCGAGGACATCAACCGCGACAATACCATGGACGAGATCAACGCCTATTACGAATACCATATTGATGTGGAGCCGGGCATGAACGTAGGGTCGAATTTCATCACGAACGTACAGGAAGTAGTAGCCTCGATCCCGGGGTCGAATGCGCCGGGCGGAACCACGCCGGGAAGATGGATCCAGTTCAAGATCCCGATCACGCAATTTGAAAGCAAAGTAGGGGCGATCTCCGATTTTACGTCCATTCGTTTCATGCGTATGTTCCTGACCGGATTCAACGACGACATTACGATTCGTTTTGGTGCGCTCGATTTGGTGCGCGGCGAATGGAGACGTTACCAGAACACGCTCGATCCGAACGAAACCACAGAACAGAACAACCTCGATACCACAGATTTTGACGTGGAATCGGTCAACATCCAGGAAAACTCAGAGCGTTCTCCGGTGCGTTATGTATCGCCGCCGGGTGTGGTGCGCGAGCAGTTGTACAACAACAACACGCTGATCAACCAGAACGAACAGTCACTGGCGTTGCGCGTTTCCGGTACCGGTTTGGAGCCGGGCGATTCGCGTGCGGTGTTCAAGAATGTGAGCGTCGACATGCGCCAGTTCAAGCGACTCAAAATGTTCCTGCATGCCGAGGCATTGGTCAACGACAATCCGGCGCCGATCAGCAGCGGTGAGATGTCGGGTTTTATCCGATTCGGGAATGATTTTACCGAGAACTTTTACCAGGTTGAAATTCCGCTCGAAGTGACCCAGCCGGGCGCGGGGATCCCGGAGCTGGTTTGGCCTGCCGCAAACGAAATCGACCTGGCGTTGGCTTCGCTGACAGAGATCAAGATCGAATCGCGTCAAACCGGACCGCTTGCGCCGGGGGAAATCTATTACAAGCAAGTAGGCAACTTGCGCATCGGGGTGCGCGGTAACCCGAACTTCGGACTGGTGCGCACGCTCATGGTAGGGGTCCGCAACAACACGCAAACACCGGCTAATCCGGCCGGACGCGAAATTACGGGCGAGGTGTGGTTCAATGAATTGCGTTTGGCCGAAATGGACAACAAAGGCGGTATGGCCGCAGTGGTCAACGTCGATGGCAATGTGGCGGATTTTGCGACGGTATCGGCGACCGGAAGGATGAGCACAATCGGATTTGGAACCCTCGAGCAAGGCCCGAATGAGCGCAGCCGCGAAGACATGAAGCAATACAATGTGGTTACGAACCTGAATCTCGGAAAATTATTGCCTAAAAAATGGGGCATCAACCTGCCGTTCAATTACGGTATCGGCGAGGAGATCATTACCCCGGAATACGATCCGTTCAATCAGGATATCAAACTCGACCAGTTGCTCGATGTAACGACAGATGTGGCCGAACGCGAAAACATCAAAAACCGCGCGATCGATTACACCAAGCGCCAAAGCATCAATTTCATCGGGGTCAGGAAAGAGCGCGCGCCAGAGCAGAAGCAGCGCATTTACGATCCGGAAAACCTTACTTTGTCGTATTCATACAATGAAGTGGACCGACACAATTTTGAGATCGAAAGTTTCCGCGACCAGCAGGTCAATACGACAGTAGATTATACTTACAACTTCCAGCCCAAGCCGGTGGAGCCGTTCTCCAAGAGCAAGTTCTTCAAAAAAAGCAGCTATTGGAAGTTGCTCAGCGATTTTAATTTCAATTATCTGCCGTCGAACATCTCGTTCAGCACGAACATCATCCGCCAGTTCAACAAACAACAGTTCAGGCAGGTGGACGTGGCGGGTATTCCGCTCGACGCCTTGTACAGACGGAACTTTTTGTTCAACTACCAATACGGTTTCAACTACAACCTGACCAAGGCGCTCAAGATCAATTATACTGCGACCTCGAGTAACATCGTCAGGAATTATCTGAACGAAAACAACGAGCCGGACAATACGGTGACGATTTGGGACGATTACTGGAACATCGGTACGCCAAACCAACATTCGCAGCAGATTGTCGTCAATTACGATTTGCCGATCAACAAGATCCCGACGTTTGCCTTCCTCAAATCGACCTATTCGTACACGGGAGATTACAGCTGGCAGCGCGCTTCGATCGCGTTGCAGGAAGTGGAAGTGGACGATGTGACGTACAACCTGGGTAACACGATCCAGAATGCGGCATCGCACAAGCTCAACACCACGCTCAATATGGATTTGTTCTACAAATACATCGGGCTCAGCAAAAAGCCAAAAACGCCTGCACGTGCGCCGCAGCCGGCCCGTCAGCCAAAACCGGGCGAAAAGATCACCAACACTGCGCAGCCGGCGGCCAACCAGGGCAATGTGTTCGTTGACGGACTCATCGGCATTGCCACGAGCATCAAGAACATCCAGGTCAATTACACGCAAAACCAGGGAACGGTATTGCCGGGTTATTTGCCGGGACTCGGGTTCTTTGGTACGACCAAGCCTACGCTTGGGTTCATCCTTGGTTCGCAGGACGACGTGCGCTTTGAGTCGGCCAAACGCGGCTATCTGACGAACTATCCGGAATTCAACCAGAACTATACGGCCGTAACGAGCAAGACGCTCAACATGACGGCCAACGTGGATCTGTTCCCGGATTTCAAGATCGACCTCAATGCAGACCGCACCTATGTCGACAATTATTCAGAGCAATACGATATTACCGGCGGGCAGTACAATTCGCGTTCGCCGTATACGTTCGGGAACTTTTCGATTTCGACCGTGATGCTGGCCACGGCGTTCAAGACCAGCGACGAGCTTACGTCATCGGCATTTGACGATTTCAAGACCAACCGCATTATCATCGCCAACCGACTGGCCGAGCAATTCTACGCCGGGCAGCCTATTCCGCGATACAATGAAGGCGCCAATGTGATCACCGATCCGAGCGATCCGCGTTATGCGATCTATCAGGCCAATGCGGGCTATCCGATCGGTTTTGGCAAGAACAACCAGGCGGTGTTGATCCCGTCGTTCCTGTCGGCTTACACCGGACTCATCAGCAAGCCTGCCGGCGAGGACACCAAAAAGATTTCGCTCGATGCGTTCCGCGACATCCCGATCCCCAACTGGACGATCAAGTACAGCGGACTCATGCGCTACAAGTTCTTTAAAGACCGGTTCAAGCGTTTCTCGCTGCAAAACAGCTACAAGGCTTCGTATACGATCAATTCGTTCCGTTCGAATTTTGAATACGACAAAGCCCCGACCGGCCGACGCAACGATGGGTCGCTCAACGTAGATGCCGGTGGAAACCTGTACAACAAAACGCTGATCCAGAACATCAACCTGGTCGAGCAATTCTCGCCGCTGATGCGCGTGGACATGGAATTCAAGAATTCGTTCAAAGTATTGGCCGAGATGAAAAAGGACCGTGCCTTGTCGATGAGTTTTGACAACAACCTGCTTACCGAGGTCAAGGGTCTGGAGTATGTTGTAGGACTTGGTTACCGCATCAAGGACGTGATCATTTCAACGCGACTGGCCGATAACCCGACCGGTATCATCAAAAGCGACATCAACATCAAGATCGACGGATCGTACCGCAACAGCGAGACCATCGTACGCTATCTGGACTATGACAACAACCAGCTTTCCGGCGGGCAGAACCTGTGGTCGGCCAAGCTTACGGCAGACTATTCTTTCAGCAAGAACCTTACGGCAATCTTCTATTACGACCACTCATTCTCCAAGGCGGTGATTTCGACTTCATTCCCGATCACCAACATCCGCGCAGGATTTACGCTTCGTTACAACTTTGGAAATTAACGTTCAAAAATTTTAGAATCACGGGCGCAAACGTTACATTTGCGCTACAATATAACAACCAATCCCATGAACATTCCAGCCAATTTAAAGTATACCAAAGACCACGAATGGGTGTCGCTTGACGGCGATGTAGCCACGGTGGGTATTACCGATTTTGCTCAAAAAGAACTCGGTGACATCGTTTACGTAGAAGTCGAAACGCTAGACCAGACGCTCGGACAGGACGAAGTTTTTGGCACCGTGGAAGCGGTCAAGACCGTATCTGATTTGTTTTTGCCGATGGCCGGCGAGATCATCGAATTCAACGAGTCGCTCGAAACGGCGCCGGAAACGGTCAACACAGATCCTTACGGCAATGGCTGGATGATCAAGGTCAAGGTGAGCAATACCGCGGACTTTGACCAATTACTTTCAGCCGATGCATACAAAGACCTTATTGGCGCATAAAAAACTGTGGTTGATTCTGGCCTTGTGTTGGACGCTGGTGATCGGCGTTTTGTGCCTGGTCAGTTTCAACGAATTTCCGACTGTCGGTTTACAAGGCGCAGACAAATACGTACACGCCATGTTCCATTTTGGTTTTACGCTGCTTTGGTTTGCGTTTTTGCGCCTTTCGGTGTCAAGGCCGCTGCTCAGGGCATTTTTGGCCTCGGTGTTGTACGGCGGTTTGATCGAGATCTTGCAAAGTACGCTGACCACGACGCGGCAGGCAGATTTTGCCGATGTGTTGGCCAATACCAGCGGTGCATTGCTCGCCGTAGCGCTGATCCGATGGGGTTTGCCCCGACTGGCGAATTAATCCAGATATAACGTCCCACTTTTGGTGGGATTTTTTATTTTTACCACATGAATATCAAATCGTACCTCGATTCCACTTATCTCAAGACTGCCGGGCAGGCCGGTATCAGCGAAGATGAAAACAGGCGGGTTGCCGAAAAGTTCATCCGCGAAGCCATTGACGAGCAGTTCAAGCTGATCATGATCCGACCGGAATACGTGGCCATGGCGCGCGCAATGATAACCGACGCCAGGTCCAAGCTCACCATTGGTACCGTGATTGATTTTCCCGACGGCCGGTCCGGCGTTGAAGCCAAATTGGCCGAAGCCGAACAAGCGATTGCCGATGGCGCCGACGATCTTGATTTTGTGTGCAATTATGAAGCGTTCAAAAACGGGGAGCTGGCGCTGGTCAAAGATGAAATACGCAAAGGCACGCAACTCGGGTTGCAGCACCACAAGATTGTCAAGTGGATCATTGAGGTTGCCGCGCTCGACAGCCAGCAAATTGTCCAATTGTCGTCTCTGATCAAAAATCTGGTCATGACACATTTTAAGGAAGCGCAGTATGACCAGGTTTTTGTCAAATCCTCGACGGGCTTTTACCAGACGCCAGACGGTATTCCGAACGGTGCCACGCGCGAAACCATCATCATGATGCTCGAAAACGCGTCGCCGTTGCCGGTCAAAGCAGCCGGAGGAGTACGCTCTTATGAGGAAGCCGTCGCAATGGTGCAGCTTGGTGTCAGGCGCATCGGAACTTCTTCTGCCAAAGCCATCGCCGATGGAAAGCCGGCGCAAAGCAATTACTAAGACAACGATATGAAAAAGTCGCTTACCCTATTATTTTTTGCCTTTGCGATGGTCGTCCGGGCACAGTCCGCGTTCAGCGAACAACCGCCTGTTTTTCCCGATTGCCGGGATCAGAAAAGCAAGGAACTTGAGGCGTGTTTTTACGCCGGGGTGCAGGATCTGGTTTTTGATCATTTTAAGTTGCCCGATGACCAACAGGATTTTAAAGGCAATCTCCTGGTGCTGTTCGAGGTCGATGTACAGGGCAAATTCAAAACCATTTATGTAGACGCGCCCAATGAAGCGCTTGTGGCCGAGACCAAACGCGTGTTCGGGATTTTTCCGACCGTCGGACCGGCCCTGTACAACGGCGTTCCAACCTATGCCAAATACACCATAAAAATCGAGGTTCCGGTCAAATCCAGCGCGCAATTGGCCCGCGAAACCGAGCAAAAACTAGCCGAAGAAAAGCAATTCGCCGCCACCAATTATACGCGCAACCGCAGTAAAGAACTTGCCGAATACGACAGCATCGTGTACCACAAATTTGATGAGCCCAAATTCGACAGCCATCTGAACATTCCGTTTTCACACAGTTTTTACGCGCAATTCGATGATGCGATGAACCAGGTAGGCGCCAACAACCACACGGCAGTAAAACCGTATACGTACACCGAGGTGTCCCGTTATTACAATTTGCGCGAAGCCAACCAAAAGCTGATGAAAAATAAGACCAGCTGGTTCGGGCGCAAGCTTTGGAATGAAAATACGGTGCAAATCCAGGGCGAAGGCTACTGGTTTACGCTCAATCCGGTGTTCGATCTGCAAATGGGCCGCGCCGAAAGCAAAAATGCGCAAAATACGTATCTGAACACGCGTGCGCTCCAAATCCAGGGGGCGTTGGGTCGGGACATATCTTTTACGACAACCATCTACGAAAGCCAGGGCCGCTTTGCCGGTTATTACAACCGCTACGCGGAGTCGCTGCAGCCATCGGGTGGCGGAAATCCGGCCGTAATTCCCGGAATCGGGGTGGCCAAGGGTTTTAAGAAAGATTCGTACGACATGCCCAATGCCGAAGCCAATATCAGTTATACGCCCGGTAAAATATTCAATCTACAATTGGGCTACGGGCGCAACTTTATAGGGGACGGTTACCGGTCGCTGATCGTAACGGATGGCGTCAGCAACTATCCGTATTTCAAGCTCAATACGACGTTCTGGAAGATCAGGTACACCAATACCTATATGTTTTTGCGCGATGTGCGTCCGGAAGTTACGCTGGACCGCACGTACGCGACCAAATACATGGCCAATCACTACCTGAGCTGGAATGCGACCAAACGGCTCAACATCGGGTTTTTTGAATCGGTGATCTGGGCCAATGCCAATGGCCGCGGGTTTGATATGGCGTTTTTCAACCCGATCATCTTCTATCGTTCGGTGGAATTTGCCTCATCGCCCCGAAGCGGGAATGCGCTGCTCGGGCTTACTTCCAAATACAAAATCAACAACCAGCTCAATGTGTACGGGCAGTTTTTGCTCGACGAGTTTTCGCTCGGGGATATCAAAGATGGCGACCAGAGTTGGAAAAACAAATTCGGTTATCAAATCGGGGCCAAGTATTTCAACGCGTTCAACGTCGAGAACCTGTTGATCCAGGCGGAATACAACCACGTGCGCCCGTATGTGTACGCGCACTCGGAGCCGATTACCAATTACGCGCATACCAACCAAAGCCTCGGGCACCAATGGGGTGGCAACTTCCGCGAGGTGATCGCGATTGCACGTTACCACAAAGGACGTTATTTTGCCGATGCAAAGTTTACCATCGGAAAGCGCGGACTCGACTTTAACACCGCGACAGACACGCTCAATTACGGCGGCAACATTTACCGCGATTACGACCTGGCGCGGCCCAGGGATAAAAATGTCCGCGTCGGGCAGGGAAATACCACGTCTGTTTTTATCGCCGACGTGCAGGCCGGATACCTCATCAATCCGGCCACAAACCTTAAGTTGTTTGTGGGTTACATTCACCGCAATTTCAACCCTCTGGCCGATACGCCGCTGCATTTTGGCGATGCGACGAACTGGGTCTCGGTGGGGCTGCGCAGTGATATTTTTAATTGGTATTATGATTATTGAGCAGTTGGGGTTTGAGGTTTAAGGTTTAAAGTTTAAGGTTTGAGGTTGTCGGTGGGATTGATTCCGGTTTTGGTTTTTTCTTCCTTTTGGACTTTAACGTTTCGCGTTTTCTTTTTGTTTGCCCAATCATTTCCGATAAACTACCTTTGCGCGACAAATAAAAACCGTTTTGAGCGCATCGGGCCATAGTTTAAACATTCGATCCATATTTACCGATTTCCGGGAGATTACCAAGGCCGGACTTGCCATCAGCGTGCTGTTTTCGTCGATCGCCGGTTACTTGCTTGGTGTCAGCGATGCATATCCGTTCAGCTGGACCATTCTCGCGATGCTGATGGTGGGCGGTTACTGCATGGTGGGCGCTTCGAACGCATTTAATCAGGTCATCGAAAAGGAACTGGACGCAAAGATGGACCGCACCAAGAACCGTCCGGTGCCGTCGGGCCGCATGTCACCCAATATGGCGCTGTTTGTGGCGGGTTTGCTGACCATTGTGGGACTTGTGCTGTTGTATCTGATCAACCCCAAGACAGCCATGTTTGGCGCAGTTTCGATCTTTCTTTACACATCGGTTTATACGCCTTTGAAAACGATGACGCCGTTGTCTGTGTTTGTGGGGGCGTTCCCCGGCGCGATTCCTTTTATGCTGGGATGGGTTGCCGCAACGGACGATTTCGGGATTGAAGCCGGAACGTTGTTCCTGATCCAGTTCTTCTGGCAATTCCCGCACTTTTGGGCCATCGGATGGTTTTTGTACGAAGACTATGAAAAGGCCGGCTTTTTTATGCTGCCGTCGGGCAAAAAGGACCGATCCACCGCATTGCAGACCATTCTGTATACCGTATGGCTGATCATTGCGTCACTACTGCCGAGCTTGGGCTATACCGGGAAATTTTACATCACGCCGGTTTCAGCGGGAATCGTTCTTTTGCTTGGGATCTGGATGTTGTTCTACGCCGTTAAATTATACCAGCAACGAACGGCCCAGGCCGCCAAAAGACTTATGCTGGCCAGTGTTTCTTACATTACGCTGCTGCAGATCGTTTATATTTTAGACAAATTTTTAAGATGAAATACGCTATCCTAACCCCGGAAGACCAGGCCAGAAATGACCGGTCCAAAAAAATGTTGCTGCTTTTTGCGATGGGCAGCATGGTCATGATGTTTGCCGCACTGACCAGTGCATTTATCGTCAGCAAAAGCCGCACCGATTGGTTGCAGGATTTTGAAATGCCGGTGCCGTTTTTCCTGAGCACAGCGGCCATCATTGCGTGCAGTGTGACATTTCACCTGGCCAAAACCAGCATGCAAAAAGGCGCGCGCGCTGCTACGACGGGTTATCTGTTGGCCACACTGGCGCTCGGGATTGCCTTTGTGGTGCTCCAGTTCGCCGGATTTAGCGCCATTGTGGACCAAGGTTACTATTTTACCGGAAGCGCAAGTAACATCACCACGACGTTTTTGTATGTGGTCACGATCACGCACATGGCCCACCTGGCGGGCGGTTTGATCGCACTTTTGGTGATAATTTATAATCATTTTAAACAAAAATACCATGCTGGTCAAACCACTGGAATTGAGCTTGGTGCGATGTACTGGCATTTTCTGGATTTGCTGTGGGTTTATTTGTTTTTATTTTTATATTTCTTTAAATAAAAAAATACGTAAATTTGGGAACTTTTTAACGTTATACTATATGGAAGCGACAGCGCATACAGCACACACGCAACAAAAAACCTGGGGTGGCGGAAACGAGCCGTTGGGCGCCAATTACGGCAAGCTCATGATGTGGTTCTTTATCGTATCGGATGCCTTAACTTTTTCCGGATTTCTGGCCGCTTACGGCTTTTCGAGGTTTAAATTTATCGAAACCTGGCCTTTGCCGGACGAGGTGTTTACCCACTTCCCGTTCCTGCACGGTGTTGCCGCGCCGATGTATTATGTTGCGCTGATGACGTTCATTCTGATCTTTTCCTCCGTGACGATGGTATTGGCCGTAGACGCCGGACACCGCATGGACCGCAAGAAAGTTACATTTTACATGTTCCTGACCATCATCGGCGGACTCATCTTCGTCGGGTCACAGGCTTGGGAATGGAAGAATTTTATCAAAGGCGAATACGGCGCTGTGGAAACCAAAGGTGGTAGTTTGCTGCAATTTGTGGATGATACGGGAAAACGCGTTGCACTGCACGAGTTTGCAGCCGAATTGCCTGCCGAACGCGCACAACTTACCCGCAGCCGTGGTACCTGGTTCAGCGCTGAAGGCAGCTTGCCGAGCTATTCGATCGCAGAAATACAGGCGGGATTCAAAGCCCATCCGAACATCCGCGTTCGTACGGAGGTTTTGTACAAGGATGATGCGGCAGCCAAAGCAGACAAAAGCGTCGACCATACGTTGACCAAGCACAAGCACAAAACGATCCTGACGCGCGAAGCATCGGAGCAGTTTTTGGCCAATGGTGCACTGGTTGTCGAAGGGGCCAATCTGGTTCGCAACGAGTACGGGAGCAAACTTTTCGCAGACTTCTTCTTTTTCATTACCGGATTCCACGGGTTCCACGTATTCTCTGGCGTAATCATCAACATCATCATTTTCTTCAACGTTTTGTTGGGAACGTATGACAAGAGAAGAAACTATGAAATGGTCGAAAAAGTTGGTTTGTACTGGCACTTTGTCGACCTGGTCTGGGTATTCGTATTTACATTCTTCTACCTCGTTTAATTTTCAAATAGCACCACCATGGCACACGAACATGTATCAAATACAAAGAGAATCTGGCTTGTTTTCGGCATTTTGTCGGTAGTAACCACTATAGAAGTTATCCTCGGGATCATTAAACCGGAATCTTTACACATGACCAATCTGTTGAGCATGAATTTGCTGAACTGGATTTTCATCATCCTGACCATTTTTAAGGCTTATTACATCATCTGGGCGTTTATGCACCTTGAAGGCGAAACGGCAAGCCTGAGATGGAGTATTGTGTCGCCCGTTGTATTCCTGGTTTTATACCTGCTTTTCATTTTGCTGGTCGAAGCCGATTACGTTTTTGAAGTATTTAAGGATTCCACGATCAAGTGGCATTTTTAACACTATAATGTCAAGTTAAAAAGGCGGTTTTACGACCGCCTTTTTTTATTTTTGTACCCGAGAAAAAAAGCCGCGGCAATGAAAAAAAAACTGATTCTTTTTACCCTTTTTGTGGTGCCTATTGTCGCCTATCTTTTTTTTGCTACGGGTGTACACAGTTTTACGCATTTGCCAACGGTAACGCGATCGGTTCCTGAATTCGGGAACTGGGCTTCTACGCGCGGCGATAAGATTTCGCTCGGCGGCAAGATCACCATCCTGGGTTTTGGCGGCCACGATCTGCTCAAAAACCGCGGCAACCTTTACAATTTGCAGCAAAAGGTATATTTGCGTTACCACGAGTTTACGGATTTGCAATTTGTGTATTTATGTCCGATCGGAACCGAATCCGACGCCAGGCAAATCCTCGATGCGATGACTGCAACGACCGATATGTCGCATTGGCATTTCGTTTTTGCCACGCCAGAGGAAATCGCACAATTCCACAGCCAGCTCAAACTGCAGGGGAAACTCGGTCCCGATTTTGGCACGCCAGACGTTTATCTGATCGACAAAGACCGGAACCTGCGGGGCCGAACCGGCGAACAATACCGCGAAGGTTACAATACGTTCCATCAATCGGAACTCAGCAACGAAATGCTGGACGATTTCAAAGTCATGCTTTACGAATACCGTGCGGCATTTAAAAAGAACAACGCCAAAAGAGAAATCTGATGAAGAACAAATCCTACATCGGGATATCGCTTGTGATTTTGGTATTCGGGATTATTTTTGTTCCCAAAATCGTCAACCGCATCAAAGGCAATGATGTGGTCGAGGGCCAACGCGTCGATAAAGTTTCCACGCACCGGTCCGAGGCCGGGCTGCGCACCATCGGGCCCGCGCCAAAATTTGAACTCACCAATCAGGACGGCCGCAGGATTTCCAACGCCGATTTTGCCGGAAAGGTCTACGTATTGGAGTTTTTCTTTACCAAATGCCCGACGATTTGCCCAAAGATGAACGCCAACATGCTTGAGATCCAACAAAAGTTTTTTGGAAATCCAAACTTTGGCATCGCATCGATCACGATCGACCCTGAGCACGACACGCCAAAAGTACTCAAGGACCACGCCGATGCGCTCGGGGTCAAATCCTCGAACTGGCACATGCTTACCGGCGACAAACAATACATCATGGATTTGTCCGTCAAGGGATTCAACCTGTACGCCGGCCAGAATGCCAATGCGAGCGGCGGATTTGAACACTCCGGACTTTTTGCGCTCATCGACAAACAGGGTAACATCCGGTGTCGCGCCGACGAATACGGCAATCCGATTTTGTATTATGACGGTATCGAAAAAGAAGGCATTCGCGCCATCCAGCAGGACATCGCCAAATTATTGAAAGAATAATGGAACAGCATATCAATTTAGAAC
>JAEWLN010000120.1 GCA_023457535.1 Bacteroidota bacterium | reverse complement strand
CTTTATAGCAGCATAGCCAAAACTGATTTTCAATTCTTCAAAATTTAAATAAAATACCTAATTTTGTAAGACGAACTTAAAGCAATTAGAATTATGGCACAAGCAATAACAGACGCTACTTTTGAAGAAGTGGTGTTGAAATCAGATAAACCGGTTATGGTAGATTTTTGGGCAGCGTGGTGCGGACCGTGCCGTATGGTTGGCCCGATCATCGACCAGATCAGCGAAGAGTATGCCGGCAAGGCAGTAGTAGGAAAAGTCGATGTCGATGCCAATCAGGAATTCGCAGCCAAATATGGCGTGAGGAACATCCCGACGGTACTCGTCTTCAAAAACGGCGAGGTGGTAGGACGCCAGGTAGGTGTCGCACCAAAACAAACCTACGCCGACTCGCTCAACGCTTTGCTGTAACCGCGAAAAAAATGTAAAAGGCCCGTTCAGGGCTTTTTTTTGTGCCTTCCCGTGGGGGTGAATTTGATACCGGTGTTGAATATCGCTGGCAGATGGAAAATACTTCGGACGTTGCAATCTGCTGAATTAAAATGAGAGAGGACTTAATTAGCGTCCAATCATTTCCTCATGTTTCGATCTTTGAATATCTTTGAAAGATGAAGATTGAATCACAAATAGAGAAAATTTCGAGTTTCCAACACCTTGAACTCCTTGCTGGCCAGATTGTGGAAGGATTTATTTCCGGGATGCACAAAAGCCCCTTCCACGGATTCTCGGCCGAATTCGCCGAACACAAAACCTACAATTCCGGCGAAAGCACCAAACACATCGATTGGAAGTTGTTTGCCAAAACAGACCGCTTGTACACCAAACGATTCGAAGAGGAGACCAATTTGCGGTGCCACCTCATTATCGACAATTCCGGATCGATGCATTACCCTCAATTGGAGCGCGGCGAACCTTTTTTTTACAGCAAAATCGGGTTTTCCGTACTGGCGAGCGCCGTGTTGATGAACCTTTTGAAAAAACAGCGCGACGCCGTAGGGCTCAGTGTATATTCCGATTCCTATGAATATTACGCGCCGGAAAAGGGCAGTGACCGACACCACCGCATGCTACTGAACCAACTCGAAGGGCTGCTCTTGCCCGGTAAAACTGCGCGGCAAACGGACACGGTCACATTCCTGCACCAGATTGCCGAAAAAATGCACCGCCGGTCGATGATCATCCTGTTTACCGATATGTTCCAGCCTACGTCCGACGTCGGCGCCGATGACAAATTATTCAGCGCGCTCCAGCATTTGAAGCACGACAAGCATAAAGTGGTACTTTTTCACGTCATCGATAAAAAAACCGAATTGCGTTTTGATTTTGACAACGCGCCGCGCAAATTTGTCGACCTCGAATCGGGTGAAGAGGTGCATATTTTTGCCGATAATGTCAAGGCAACCTATGAAAAAGGCGTCCAATCGTACTTCGACAGGCTCGCCCAAACATGCGCGCAAAACAAAATCAAGTATGTTCCGGTAAATGTGGGTGCAGATTTTGAAAAAATATTGACCACATACCTTGTTGAAAAGCAAACCTTTGGCTGATTTGGCAAAAAAAATAGAAATATTTTTGCGCAAATCGCTTGTGAATCTCAAAATGTGTCCTATATTTGCATCCGCATTACAGCGAGGTTTGGTAGTTCAGTTGGTTAGAATGCCGCCCTGTCACGGCGGAGGTCGCGGGTTCGAGTCCCGTCCAGACCGCAACTCAAAGTAAGGTTTAAGAAGCACTTTCACATCGAAAGTGCTTTTTTGCCCTAAAAGAGGGGGGTAGTCTCAAATTAAATTTGTAACTTCCCAATACTAATAGGTTACTCAATGCGTTTCTGACTTAAAAGAAAAGCATTCACGATAGTTGTGTTGTTTCGAGGCGAAAGCCTCAGGTTTAGTAGTTAGACCAATGAAAAGCTTTCCACTTTTGTGGATAGCTTTTTTGTTTTTTAGGGGTTTTGGTGTTTTGTTAAGATTCAGGTTATACGTTCCCGACGCCCTGCGACACTAATGACACATGCAAATTCACGCACCCGCAATCCGCGTCAAGGATTTTACGCCTGCGATGGATTGGCCTGCACCATGAGATTCGAAAATACCGCAAGGGAAGCAACGAACATCAAGTCACCCATGCGTTCGACGATAAACCTGATGCTTTAACGGTAGCTATCGATATACCCTACGCTTTGGCCGTGACCGTTTACGATTTGACCTTTGGCGGCAATGTAAAGATTGCTGTGCTGGTCAGACAGCATCAATTTGTAACCGGGCCGGTTGGATTCCGCAAGCCGTCCGATCAGGTAAACCGAATCGTTCGCTATATTGACCAGATTGCCTTTGGTCGTAATAAAATACCGCCCATTCCGGTCGGCATTGAAATAGACATGGAACGCCAAGTGTTTTTCGTCGATCGCGGGCTCACTTTTCCCCGGGATTTCTACCATTGCATTCTCGCCGGTTCGCGACCTGGATTTTATCGACGCGGCGTTTTGTTGTTTCGTCGGCGTTTTCAATTGCGCGTTTGCCTGATGCCATCCGTCAGAAATCGCAACAAGCCGGTCTTTGCGCGCCGGATGCGTATGTGACGATTTTTGCGAAGCCGCCACATTCATTGCTGCCTGGGCATCGTTGCGGTCAGCCCCGAGTTTGTTGAGCACAAAGCCGGAAAATGCATCGGCTTCAAGTTCCAGCGCCGGACGGCTGCCGCCTTTTTGCAGTGTATGGCCGTTCAAATGATGCCCGATTTCATGCGCAAGGATGCTGATGCCTGCCCAATTGGTGCCGGATGCGTAATTGATGCGCGAGAGGAACTTCGGATTGTATAAAATATAGCGTTGGTTCTTGAAAATAACTGCCGCTGCGTTGGGGACATCGGCCGACCGTATCTCGAAATTAGGACGCAATCCCACAACAGACAAAATGTTTTCGATGACTGTGACCGCTTGCGGATCGGGTGGTCCCATTTTGATTTCCGAAGCAGTCGGCTGGCCGTAATAGCTGCACATCACTGGCTGGTCGTGGCAGCCGTGTGCCCATGTCAGCGCGCCAGAGGTGGTTACCGCGATACCTACCAGCAATCGGATATGAAAATAAATAAAGCGTTCCGGTGGGTTCATGCGGCGGTATTTGGGCTTGGAGCTTCAAACCAAAAACAGGTGCATTTTAGTATTGCATCGGTCATAAAGTTTTCTAAAAGCCGTTGCGGTGACGCCATGCAATAGCGATAAAAAGTCCCAAAAATGCGGTGCAAACCACGAATTTGGCGAATGTTGAGACCAAAAATCCCACGAACGATCCCGTAGCGGCCTTGAGTGCGCGTTTGTGG
>JAEWLN010000119.1 GCA_023457535.1 Bacteroidota bacterium | reverse complement strand
GGTCAAGATAGCCATTTGAGACGGCAATCATTTGGTGCTGAGAGACGTTGAATGCGTCGTAGGGATCGAGCCCGTCGTCGATGAGCCGCTTGATCCGCCGAGCGGCCGATTCGAGCAATTGGTGTTCTCGGTACTTAAAAGCCTGTAAATGAAACTGCATGTCGAGCAGGTGTGCAGCGTCGGTGTTGCGCGTGACGATCGGATTTTTCTCTGTCACGACCGTTTTAGCTTTGTCCCAAACATATCCAACCATGTCCGATGTGCCCATTTCACCCCACTGTTTCCTGAATTTGGCGAGTCTGTTTTTGGCCACAAGTTGCATCAGCACCGTATTGTCGCCTTCAAAAGTCGTGTATATTTCCGTATCGTTTTTGAGCGCGTCGATGCGGTTCTCCGACAAATATCCCTTTCCACCGCACGCCTCCCGGCATTGCTGCAACGCATCGCGAACAAACCAGGTCGTGAGGGCCTTCATGCCGGCCGCAAGGGCTTCGATATCCTGCATTTGCGATTCGTCGCGGTCGAGATACCGGCGGGTCAGGTGCTGCAATGCTGCATGAAGCGCGTAAGTGTGCGCCAGCGGAATCAGCAGCCGGCGTTGGTGTACGCGGTAGTTCAGGATCGGGGTCTCAGATCCGCCCTCTGGCCCAAACTGGCGTCTGCGGTCGCCGTAGCGGATGGCAATGGCAAGCCCAGATTTGGCTGCGGACAACGCCGATCGCGGGATGCCGATGCGGCCGCCTACAAGGGTTCCGAGCATCGTAAAAAACCGGCGGTTGTCGCTGGGAATTTCGCTCTCGAATTGTCCGGATTCATTGACGCGCGCAAACCGATCGAGCATATTTTCTTTTGGGATGATCACCTGATCGAATTGGATTGTGCCGTTGTCGACGCCGTTAAGACCCATTTTTACGCCGCAATCGCCTATGGTGACGCCTGTAATCGTATGGCCATGGGCATCGCGCAGTGGTACGATAAAAGCGTTTACGCCGTAATCGGTTCCGTCAATGAGGAGTTTGGCAAAGACCGTAGCCATTTTTCCATGCTGCGCCGCATTGCCGATGTACTCTTTTTGCGCGTTGGGATGCGGCGTATGGATGGTGAAAGTAGCCGATTTGTGGTCATAAGTTGCCGTCGTTTCAATGCCTTTTACATTGGAGCCGTGGTGGGTTTCGGTCATCGCAAAACAGCCCGGCAGTTGCATTAACCCGATTGCGCGAAGGTATTTCTCGTGGTGCTTTTCCGTACCGAGCAATTGCACACTCATGCCCCAAAGTCCGAATTGCACGCCAAATTTGATCACAAGGCTCAAGTCGTGGTAACTCAGCGTTTCCATGATCGCAAAATAGCCTGCCGTATCCCCGCCGCCGCCATATTGTGGCGGATAGCCGCGGTTGCCCAGTCCTTCCATGGCCAGCCGTTGGCACCATTGCAAGACCGTTTGTCTGTAAAGGCTGACGTCGGTGGTCGTTTGGTAACGGAATTCGGGTTGGCCCAGCAATGCCTTTACTTCATCGATCACCGGTTGTTGGTCGCCGTTAAGCCATGCGGACATTTGGGGTATGTCAAACCGGTGGATGGTTTGCAGATCGGCGGTTTGGGTTTGGTATGCGGACCGGAACGTGGCGATGGCTTCCTGGCTCAGCAACCCGAGCGATTGTTCGAGTTGGCCAAAATCCGATGCGGCCCCGCGTACCTGATCGCTATTGCCGGACAATGCCAGTGCAAGGCCGAACAGTGTTTTGATCTGTGGTTGTGTGAGCAATACGGCGTGGATTTCAGATTTCCATTGCGCCAGCATCTCGCGCGACGGAGGTTGGGTAGGATCGATGTGGCGTTCAATGTACTTTTGGTCAGCGGTGGTAAGCCATGGCTGTCGGGCAATAAACTGACCCAGGGTTTCGAATTCCTGGCGGGTCAGCAAATCATCGGACCAGGCCAGCCACAAATAAGGCAGGAAGGCATTGCGTTTAACGGGCATACATGTGTTTTCCTAAATTTACGCAATTGCGCCGTACCGGATGAAAAAGGTTTGTTAATTTACCGCCTGGATTGGTATATGCGCAGCGATTGCACGGCCTGTTGCCTTATTTTTTGCTGCATCCAACGGCTCCAACCCAGCATGCGGCCGGTCATGCCAAAGGCTTGCGCGCTCCATTTCCACAAATCGAACGCATCGGTGTGGCGAATGATCAGTCCATCGCGGAACTCGAATTTGGCGTGGACGTCATTGATTACCTTTCGCCCTGTTTTGCTGAATTCGTACGTCGCGGTCCACCGTGCCGATCCGGTCGAAGAACCGGCCTGTACGTCTGAAAACGCGATGTCTAACCCGCCCTTGCTGCGTTGGATGAGCATCTGCCACATATCGGATACATCTTTCCCGTGCAACGTGCCAAAGACCGGGTCCGTAAATACGATGTCCGGATGATAACAGCTGGCCATGGTTTCCGGGTGATGCGCGGCAAATCCGGCGTAAAATTCTTCGATGATCTGTTGGTTCGGATTCATGTGCTAGGATACATTTGGGTGATGGCCTGCGCCGTGTCGTAGGTTGAAGGCCCGACGCCGCGAAGGTTGAAATAACGCTTTTTGTTTACGGCCGTAAAATTTCCGGTCTGGCTGCTGAACTTGCCTGCCGTACCGCGTATATTGAAACGGATGGATTGGATGTCGGTCTTTTTAAGTCTTTCCATTTCGGCGGCAGTAAATACATACCACGCCGCGGCCTTTCCATTGATGTTCTCGCGCATGCCCTTATCGGTGCAAACCAAAACCGTCTGGTCTTCAAGGTAAACATACGTAACG
>JAEWLN010000118.1 GCA_023457535.1 Bacteroidota bacterium | reverse complement strand
GAAAATCCAGGTCAAGGTGTACGACATGCTGGGCAAACTCGTAGAGTCTAAAGAACTCGACGCAGCCGACGCTGGTGCAACCAAAGTAGGGGCGCAATTCCCTGCCGGGGTTTACAACGTGATTGTGAGCCAGGACGGTGTGGTCAAGACCCTTCGCGTGATCAAGCGATAACCGTTTTGATTTGAAATAAGAAAAGCCTCTCCGTTTGGAGGGGCTTTTTGTTTTTGGGTGGCGTCAGAAAGGAATGGGCTTTGTGTCGGAAAAGCGCAAGTGGTGAGGCCACACCCGCAGCGGCCGTCCACACCCTAGGGTCATCGCTCACCAGTAACGTCAGGCAAACTTTTCGATTCCACCGGAACGGCTGCCGTGTCTGCACGGACGCCTCTGGAGGAAGTCGCCCGGTTTGATTATTCGCTGACCACCCAACTCCAGCGTCGGGGTAAACAACGACTCAAACAACACCGTACTTTTGCGCGGACCGAAAGCTTTTTTCTATCGAAATCTCACTCGCATTTTGTACAAAAAGCGACACTCGACGAAAATTTTAACCGTTGGACGAATTATATATTGACACTGTAAGCTTTGCGCTAGTTTTGCCCGCGATTCCAAACAAATAATTTAAAAAGGAACCTGCTTTATGAGGGAAAAACTACTTCCGTTTGATGCAAAGGCGCTATTGATTTGTGCTTTTGTTTTGTGTTCGACTTTATCTTCTGCCCAGATTTTCCGATTCGGGTTTAACAACTCTTCTACCGTAACGGTAGATAACGCCGTAGGAACCCCGGCGTTCTTGAATGGGGTCGGAAACAATTCGTATACTACGTCCAACCCGTGTGAAGGATCGAGACTTCTTTCCCAAAGCGGCTGGGATTTGAATGACTATTTCCAGTTCACGGTCAACACGACCGGATATGGAAATATGTCGCTTTCGTTTTGCCATCGGGCGGATAATACGTCGCTCGGATCGTTTATAATTGCGGTAAGTTCAGACGGAGGGTCAAGTTGGACCACCGTTCTCGACACATTTACGCCAACGACCAACAACGTTACACTCACCACTGGTGCATTTCCCGCATCGGCCAATAACAAGCCTGAAGTGCGCATCCGGTTTATAAAAACCTCCGATCCCAACAATCTGCGCACGTATTTCCTGGACAACGTAATCCTGGACGGGGAGGCGCTCCCGAGTGTCACCGGTTTCAGTCCGGGAGCCGTTTGCGCGGGAAGCACCGTAGCGATCACCGGAACGAGATTCACCAATGTCACTGCAGTACAAGTCAATGGTGCTGATGTGGCGTCGTTTACGGTCAACTCTGCCACGAGTATTACGGCAACACTTGCTCAGGACAATACCACGGGAGCCGTAACGGTTTCCAATGCATTGGGTTCTGGCAGCAGCTCCGGAAACCTGACGGTGAATCCGCTGGCCGTTATGTCCGTGAGTCCGGATACATCAAACGTTTGCCAGGGTGGGGTCCAGATGCTTGGCGCGACGTCAGAAGGTACCGTGATGGTTACCATCGGTACGGGAACGGTGACCAATGCAGCCGGTAATGACGGTGCTGGGGTCGCTTCCGGATATCCCGCGCCTTACGGAGCCAATTACGAAAACACAAAACAACAATACCTGATACGCGCTTCTGAACTCATTGCCGCTGGCGTTACCGCGGGTCCTATCGGAAGCGTCGCTTTTGACGTGACCACGCTGGGTGCTGTAGGAGTGCTCAACGGTTATACGATCAGCATCGGGCATTCTTCACAAAATGCACTCTCAACCTGGGGAACGGGCTTGACAACCGTTTTTGGACCGGCCGCTTATACGCCTGTATCGGGCGCCAACACCCATACTTTTGCAACGCCATTCGTGTGGAACGGAACCTCGAACATTATCGTGCAGGTATGCCATACCAACGACGCGTCAAACTCGGGCAACTTTTATACGGTCAATGCGCGAAGCAAATATTCCTCCACCGCATTCAACAGTTCGATGACGTTGCGACAGGACAATGTCGCAGCGTGTCCGGCCAATGATGTCACCTACACAGAAGCACAGCGTCCGAACATGGTTTTTGCAATGATTCCGAAAGTAACCTGGTCCCCGGTGACCAATTTATATACCGATGCAGCAGCCACTGTAGCTTACGTTTCAGGTGCCCATGCAACCACTGTATATGCCAAACCGACGGCCAATCGTACTTATACCGTTACATCCACGCCGATGAGTGCCTGCGCCAATACGGCAACAGCCGACGTTACGGTCAGTCCGCTTTCAGCAGGAGGTACACTCTCCGGCACGGCCACGGTATGTTCGGGCTCGAACTCAGGAACGCTGAATCTTTCCGGACACACCGGCAATGTGGTGCGTTGGGAATATTCGGTCAGCGGGGGTGCAACATGGGTGGCTATCACCAACACCGGGACTGCACAAACCTATACCAACCTTACGCAAACGCGTCTCTACCGTGCAGTGGTCCAGAGCGGCAGTTGTGCGCCGGCTACATCAAATGTCGTAACCATTACCGTTACTGTGGCTTCCGCGGGCGGAACGGTGGCGGGCAGCACAACGGTTTGCGCATCGGCCAACAGCGGCACCCTTACACTTTCCGGCCATTCAGGTAACGTGGTGAGATGGGAATCGTCCGACCTGGCCGATTTCAGCGCCGGCGTACTCCACATCCCGAACAGCACCGCAACGCTCAATTATGTCAACGTAAGCGGCACGACCTATTACCGCGCCGTGGTTGCCAATGGCGTTTGTTTGCCGGGTTATTCGACAGTTGCCGAAATCGCGGTAGATGCCCCGGCGGCAGGCGGAACCACAACAGGTGCTGCGACGGTTTGCTATGGCAACAACTCCGGATCTGTCAGCGTTTCAGGATTTGCCGGCGCGATTGTGCGCTGGGAATCGTCCACGGATGATTTTGCGACCGTGACTGCACTCAGTCATACCAGCGCGGTGCTTTCTTACAGCAACCTTACCGCCACGACATCATTTCGGGCCGTGGTGGCCGGCGGCACATGCGGCAACGCGACCTCTGCACCGGTAACCGTTACCGTGGACAGCCAGGTTCAGTGGATTGGTACGGCATCGACCGATTGGGACGATCCGGCCAACTGGTCTTGCGGTATCGTGCCGACTACTGCCGTGGATGTGACCATCGCCGATACGGCCAATCAGCCCGTAGTGGCCACCGATGCATTCGCACACACCCTTACGCTTGAAACCGGTACGACCCTTACGGTCCAGACCAACGCCGTGCTTCGTGTCATCGACGCGATTGACATTGCCGATACGGCATTGCTTACAGTCGAAAATGACGCAAACCTGATCCAGGTGAACGATGTGGCCAATACCGGAACGGCTGTGGTCAAACGCAATTCAAACCCGCTCAAGAGGCTCGATTACATATTGTGGTCCGCACCTGTATCGGGTCAGAATCTGTTGTCGTTTTCGCCTTCGACCATTGCAAGCCGTTTTTACATTTATAATCCGGCGACCAATGTTTATAACGCCATTACGCCATCGGCCAATAATTTTACGCAAGGAACCGGCTACCTGATCCGAATGCCGGACAATCACCCGGCATCGCCCACGATTTTCAACGGTGCTTTTGCCGGAACGCTCAACAATGGGAATGTTGATCTTACCGTGGCCAACAATACGTTCAATGCGATCGGGAACCCTTATCCGTCGGCTATTGATGCCGATGCGTTCATTGCGCACAACAATATTACCGGCGCGTTGTACTTTTGGCGCAAAACCAACAACGACCTGACCACTTCATACGCCACTTATACGCTGGCCGGCGGTGTGGGAACGACATCGAACACAGATGGCGATCCGATGCTGCTGACCCCGGACGGCGTGATCCAGCCCGGCCAAGGATTTATTACCAGGTCTACTTCAACGACACTGTCGTTCAACAATGCGATGCGCATCGGGAACAACGGGCAGTTTTTCCGCCAGAATATCGAACGCAACAGGATCTGGCTTAACCTCACGAGCACATCGGGCATTTTCAGCCAGACCATGGTCTCGTATATGACGGGGGCAACCAATGGCGTCGATGCGACGATCGACGGAAGGTATTTCAACGACAGCCAGGTAGCGCTGACCTCGATGATCGGCACAAATGAATACGCTATTCAGGGACGCGCGTTGCCGTTTAACGATACCGATGTGGTTCCGCTTGGATTCAAAGCCACCGCTGCCGGCACTTTTACGATCGGGATCGATCATGTAGACGGTTTGTTCCTGGACGACAACCAGCGCATTTTGCTGCGCGACAACCTCGACGGATCTGTGCACGACCTTAAACTGGGCAGCTATACTTTTGCGACCGAGGCCGGAACGTTCAATACGCGTTTTGAAATCGTTTACCAAACAACGCTCGCGACAGAAGCGGCATCATGGAGCGCAAACCAGGTCATTGTGTTCAAACAAGGGCAGGAGTTGGTGGTCCATACAGGTCACGTAGTGATGGATCGTGTGGACGTGTTTGACATCCGCGGCCGATTGCTTGCCTCGCGCGAGAACGTCAACGCCACTGAAGTAAGGGTTCCTGCGGTAATGGCCAATCAGGTGCTTGTGGTCCGGGTAGTGTCTAAGGACAACAAAACGGTGAGTAAAAAGGTAATTCACTGACATTTTATGATATAGGAAAGGCCCGGTTCGATCGAATCGGGTTTTTTTTTGCCGTTTATCGATCAGCGTGAGGTATTTGGTCGGTGAATCGAATTGGGTACATTCTGTAAACGGCACAAAAGGGAGTCTGAAATGCACTTGTTTTGTTAAAATCTGCGGTTCAACGAGTTTTGGGTTCCTTCAACGAAATTATTTCTGCGAGCCTTAAAATGGCGGTAGTTTTGACCTGTGCTTGAAAGCAAAATAGCAGTAAAATCAAAACATCAGCAAATTATGAAAACAACAGCTTCCCAAAAACAAATGTTCCCGATAACCGCGATGGTTTTGTTT
>JAEWLN010000117.1 GCA_023457535.1 Bacteroidota bacterium | reverse complement strand
AACGCTTGGCCGCTCCACGAAGTTGCCGAAAAAGCGGACCAAGTTCTCTCTGCCGAAGATAAACAATGTTCGTGAAAAACAAACGTTCAACTTACTCAAATCCAGGCAATTTCTTGGAACGGCGGTTATGCGGCGTTTACTTTTCATAAACTCTTATTGGGATAGGATTTTCTTTATAATGCTCCAAAACCTCTTTTGCTTCTTGGTGGCTGATTTCCTTTAATTCTAGATTTTTCAAAACTTCTTCTGAACTCATCATTGATCTTGATAAAACCAATTTGTAAATTTCTTTTTTCTGTTCCAACGTTCTGTTTTTTCCGCTCATATAAGATTCATAAGCATTAGCCATTTGTAACCAAATATCAATTTCGCTATCAGGATTCAAATCTCTTCTGAAATCAGCTATAACATTTTCTAAACTAGTAGTATCGACTTCTGCGAAAGTTGAATGGATTTTTGTGATTTTCTCTATTTGTTCAGAAGTCAATGTATCGTGTACAACTTCGTTAAGCCTTATTTTATTAGGATCAATTGTTTCCGTTTCATTTCGTTTATCACAAGCTGTGAAAAAAGTAATAGAAGAAAATATTAGAAGCAGGTTTATTTTCATGATTTTTAGGTGGATTTCGATTTAAATGCCGCATAACGTTTCGCGCATTTGCGCCGTTGCGGAAATAGGAGCAGAGTACTCTCTGCTTTGATAATATTTCCTGGTTTGTAAATATATTCAATTACCTCAAAACCAGCAATGGAGTAAATGCGCTGTTACTGGAAGCCTTTACTAATTTATTCTATTTTTGTAAAACGAATAGTATTTATCTTCATTCAATTCAGATAATTTCTCTTTTAAACTTTCTTTTATTTCAATTGTATAATTTTCGCCTAGAAAACCAATTTTGTCATAATTGATAAGTTCCGGCAGTAAATCAAGGAAAGTTGAAAAGTCCTTGGCTAAGTAGCCAACTATTTTTTCGGAGTATTTTTCGATTAAAACTACTTCCGCTGTTTTTTTGAGTACTACAATTAAATCTGTATCAAGCGAACCAATTTGAGTGAATTTTTCAGAATCGGTAATTTCGGTGAACCAAAATCCAAATACTGAAAAGCCTTTATAAATGACACTTTCTCGGAACTGTTTAAGTAAATCCGAAGTTTGATCAATTTCTTTAAAAATCTTGATAGTGTAATCATTCAAAATCTCTTTTGAATATGCTTTGTCAAATCCTCTTTCTAGAAATTCGCTTTCTTTTGGAGTTGCCTCAATTATAGCATTAATTTTTTCTTCTAGTGGGAGCATCGTTTTGTGTTAGGTTCTACAAAGGTTTCCAGTAACGTGTCGCCGGTAAGCGAATTCGCGATGCCAGCGGACAGAGTTTTCTCTGCCAAGATAGAACTTTCTTCGTGAAAAACAAACGTTCAACTTACCGAAGACCAGCGTAATTAGCTTACCGGCTGTTGTGCGCTGTGTTCTTGTTTACCTGACTTTATTTGATCCAACCAAATTCCCTTTTTTATCAACCGTCCAATTTACTGTAAGCTCATAGTTTGGATATTTTCCATCTCTTAGAATGAGCGCCTTGTCTTTCAAACGTTGTTCAATGGGTGGAATTTTAATATAATTTGATTTTTTCTCATCTTCATTTTCAAATTTGCCGACTATTGGGAAATTATTTTCCATTTTTACGTAGAACCAATAATCAGTATCTAAGATTAAAGGATAAAATCTGTCATTTATAAACAGCTTTCGATTTGAAATATTTGCATTTGGATTTTTAATTCCTAGTCTTAAAAAATATATTTTGTATTTATCGTCTGGTAAGCTTTCCATGTAAAAAGCGATACTATCCTTTTTATCAGAACTTTTTAGAAATTGATAAATAGTATTTTCTGCTTCAATACCCAACAAATATGGAATTATTTTCTCACTCGACTGAGCTTTACATAAGCTAAGTGTACAAAAGATAAATATTGATGCTAAAATTTGTTTCATGTCTGTTAGATTTTAGTCAACATAGCGCACAACGTTAGGCCGCTTCACGCAGTTGCCGCTCAATGCGGAACTGAGTTCGCTCGGTGAAGATAGAACATTCTTCGTGAATACCCAACGTTCAACTTACTGAAAACGCGGCAATTGCTTGAAACGGCGGTTATACGAATTGTAACATACTATAAACCAAGGCGTTTTATGAAAATTTCGATTTTAAAATTCATTTGCTTTAAAGTGATTCAGAATTCCTGCTGTGTGAATTTTACAGATTCCAAAAATAATCCACACAGAGTCGTGTGAAATTTTATCAATTTCATTTTTCACACAACATTTGTGGTAAATTTTTTTCAACGGGATTTATCACAAATATTTCGCCAGAACGTTAAGATTCAACTTTCAATAGAAGGATTTAGAGCAAGAAATTTTGATATGACTTTGTAGCATTTTTTTTTAAATTAATTTTTTGCTACAATTTCTGTAGCATTTTTACACAAAATATATTTTTGCTACAAATTGCCCTGCAGGGTTTGTGACATTTTTACATAAATATTTTTTATCACAAATTAGTTTACCCAAACGCGTCTGTTCTTTTCGCTCTCCTAGATAATATTTTAAATTGCAAAATAACTCTGACGCGATATTGAAGGCAGTTAAAAATATGTTTTGGAAGTAAGATTGTCACGCCTGTGTAGCTCGGACAATTCGTATAACGAGCCCCGTATAAGCGCAGTTGCGTTAAAGCGGGACTAGTTCTCTCTGCCGAAGATAAAACATTCTTCGTGAAAACCAAGCGTTCAACTTACCGAACTCCAGCAATTGCGCTTATACGGTGTTG
>JAEWLN010000116.1 GCA_023457535.1 Bacteroidota bacterium | reverse complement strand
GCAAAAAGCCGATAAATCATAAGATTTATCGGCTTTTGAAACCATTTGTTTTTAAACTTGTGGGCGATGAGGGGTTCGAACCCCCGACCCCCTCGGTGTAAACGAGGTGCTCTGAACCAGCTGAGCTAATCGCCCCATTGCGAGTGCAAATATAAGGCAGTTTTTGGTTTCTGCAAACAATTATCGATTTTTTTACAAAATTTCTGCCACTACAAATGTGCTTCCGCCCACGTAAATAAAATCCTCCGGTTGTGCCGCGCGCGCAGCGTTTTGATAAGCCTCTGTGACCGAGTTGAATACTGAGCCGGTAAGTCCGAACCCCTGCGCGTGTTGTTGCAAAACCGCCGCATCGAGCCCGCGCGGCAAATCGGGTTTGCAAAAATAATATTTTGCATCTTTGGGGAACAAAGGCAAAATTTCGTCCAGGTTTTTGTCATTGACCATCCCCAGGACAATGTGCAAACGCTCGTAAGAGGATGCCGCGACCTGTGCCAGCGTGATTTCCAGTCCGTCCTTATTGTGTGCCGTATCGGCCACGACCATGGGCTGGGTTTGCAGGATTTGCCAACGGCCCTGTAATCCGGTGTTTTGAACTACGTTCAGCAACCCGTCGGTAAGGTGTTGTTCCGATATTTCAAGTCCCATTTGCTGCAACAGGCGCACGGTTTGCACCACAGTCTTTTTATTATGGAACTGGTAATTCCCGGTCAGCGCGCTCGGGTAATCTTCGTCTACTAAATCCGAGGCAAAATACAATGGCGCTCCGCAACCGGCAACTTTATCTTCAAAAACGGCTTTCGTCTCCGGCGTATATTCACCCACAACCACGGGAATCCCGGGTTTGATGATGCCCGCTTTTTCCGCGGCAATGAGCGTCAGGGTATCGCCCAGGAACGCTGTATGATCCATCCCGATGTTGGTAATGACCGATACGATCGGCGCAATTACATTGGTCGAATCAAGTCGTCCGCCCATGCCGACTTCGATCACGGCAACGTCAATGTTTTCCTGTCTGAAGTAATCGAACGCAAGTCCTACGGTCATCTCGAAAAAACTCAATGCATGTTGCTCGAAAAACGGGCGGTGCTGTTCCATAAACCGGACGACAAAATCCTCAGGAATATCCGATCCGTTGATTTTGATGCGTTCGCGAAAATCTTTAAGGTGCGGTGAAGTATACAATCCGGTCTTGTAACCCGCCTGCTGCAATACCGATGCAAGCATGTGCGATGTCGATCCCTTTCCATTGGTGCCCGCCACGTGTATGAACTGCAAATTGCGCTCCGGGTTGCCCAGGTATTGGCACAACATTAAGGTGTTATCGAGGTCTTTCTTATACGCCGATGCGCCCTGGAGCTGGTACATTGGCAGTTGCACAAACATCCAGTCGAGCGTTTCACGATAGGTCATGCTAGTTCCCGGTAAGCTTGAAACTGTAAATGATTTTCCCGACCTGTTTGTCCGGTGCGTCATCGCTGGGGTTGATGCGCGTATTGAGCGCCGCGATCCGGGCCTGGTCCAAAAGGCATTTGGCGGCATTGGTCGTTCCGCGGATACCCGCTTCGGCATTGGTGACTTTACCGCTGCGGTCTACAGTGATCTGGACAACGACCGTGCCTTCTTCGTTACACGTGTATTGCGGATTGGGCGTCGAAAGGAATTTGCGTCCGGCGAGCTGGTAATTGCCCGTGCCGTTTCCGCGTCCGCCGCCATTTCCGTTGCCATAGCCGCTTCCGGTCCCGAGTCCTTGTCCCGAACCGTTACCGCCGCCGCTTCCCGTACCCGATCCGCCGCCGCCATCGTAGCCGCGCGCATTCGGGTCGCCGTAGGCCTTTCCTTTGTTTCCGGCTACTTTATCGGTGCCGTCGCCGCCTTTGTCCGATCCGTTGAGCAAATTGGCCAATGCGTCCGATGTGGATTTAGACGGTTTTGGAACCGGTTTTTCCACCGGTTTGGCGTCTTCTTCTTTTTTGGGTTTGTCGGTTGGCTTTTTGACATTGGCGATCACGGGCGCATCGTCGGACTCGCTCACCACGATTTCCTTTTCCGCAGCTTGTACCACTTTAGGTTGTTTGGGTGCCGACTTGACCGGTTCAAGCGACGGATAATTGTCGCCCATTCCTAGGTCGCTGTCGCCAAAGTTGACCGCTACGTCCCCGCCGCCGCCGCCGCCTTCGAGCATGTCGAGCGTGATGGTGTTGGCAAATTTGAGAAAATACAACAACAGGAACAGCGCCATGAAGATTGCCGTGGTGGCCATCAGCGATTGTTTGCGGTTTTCGATCTGGGTAAACGTCATGGATTTCAATGTTTAAACCTATTTCCTAAACGAAAATAAAGAAAATAAATTGTTAGACCAACTCTTGGAGCGCAATCTCAAAAGCGGTCGCGCTGATGTGTGTTTTTGACGGATTTTTCGCATGTGCCTTTTCAATCGCGCGGCGGATCGTTGCAGAGGTGTCGGCAAAGATCGCCTCATCGCTCATCGGGACGCGTTTTTCCATAAAGTACGCAAAGACGCGCGCCATGCCACAATTGGAGATAAAGTCGGGAACCAGGCTGACTTTACGGTCAATGTCTTCCATGATCGGCCCAAAGAAAATTTCCTTGTCGGCAAACGGAACATTCGCGCCGCACGAAATGACCTCGAGTCCTGAAGCGATCATCGCATCGGCCTGCGCTTGGGTGACGAGTCTTGATGCCGCGCAAGGGGTGAAGATCTGCGCGCCCAATGTCCATATTTTTTCGTTGATTTCGCCAAACGGGAGCATGTTGCCGGCCACGAGCTGGTTGCCGTTTTTGTTCAGGAACATCGCGCGGATTTCTTCAAATGTAAAGCCATCCTGAGCGATCACGCCACCATTTCGGTCAATAATTCCTACAATTTTCGCGCCCATGCCCGCAAGGTAAAATGCCGCCGCCGATCCTACATTGCCAAAACCCTGCACGATTGCCTTTTTACCCGCGACCGATCCGCCGTAAATCGCATAATAATGGCGCACCGCTTCCGCCACCCCATAGCCTGTGATCATATCGGCCACGGTGTACTTTCGCAAAACATCGGGCGAAAATGCAGGATTTTCGATCACTTTGACCACGCCCTGGCGCAATTGCCCGATGCGGTTGATCTTGTCGGCGTCCGTTGGCCTGAAGTGTCCGTTGAAAACGCCTTCCTGTGGGTGCCACACGCCGCAATCCTCGGTCATCGGGATGACTTCGTGAATCTCGTCGACATTGAGATCGCCGCCCGTTCCGTAATAACTTTTGAGCAGCGGCGACACGGCTTTGTACCAACGTTTCAAAACACCTTCCTTGCGCGGGTCGTTCGGGTCAAAATTGATCCCCGATTTCGCCCCGCCAATGGCCGGTCCGGACACAGAGAATTTAACTTCCATCGTTTTGGCAAGACTCAACACCTCGTTCATGTCGAGTCCTTTTCGCATACGCGTTCCGCCACCGGCAGCGCCGCCGCGCAGTGAGTTGATGACGGTCCAGCCTTCGGCCTCGGTTTCAGGATCTTTCCAATGGAATACGATTTCAGGTTCTTTATTTTCGAATTGTTGGAGTAGTGCTTTCATGATTTTGGTTTAGTGCCGCAAATATAAGGTTTGAATGGCGGTTTGAGGAACAATTGTTAGTTAAAAATAACGCCTGAACTGTGGTCGTGCGAGGCTCCGGTAACGCTCGAAAGCACATTGATCTCCCCGCGCAGCCTGAGCACGCCGAGCAGCCCGAAGATCAGCGCTTCCTTGAACTCGAGCACTTTTGGTTCGGGAACCGTAAGTTGCATGCCTGGCAGGTGGCGCGCTATTTTTTCAATCAGGAAATCGTTGTACGCACCGCCGCCGGTTAGCAGCATTTTGCCGGATTTTCCGGGCAGTGCGCGTGCGATCTGGTAGGCGATGTGTTCCGTGAAAGTGCGCATTTTGTCGGTGGTGCACATCGGGCGGGCGTCGATCAGCGGCACCAGGAGGTGTTTTACCGATTCAAACCCGAGCGATTTCGGATACGCACGGTGGTAATATTCCACAGCGTCCAGGGCGAGTTTAAGATCGCCGTCGCAAGTTCCGGATCGCGCCAGATGACCGCGGTCGTCGTAGTCGTGCCCGAGTTGGTTCGCGTAATGGTTCAGCACCGTATTGACCGCGCAAATGTCAAAGGCGATGCGCTTGCCGTCGCGCTCGAACGAGATGTTAGAAAATCCGCCCAGGTTCAGGCAGTAGTCAAATTCAGAAAAGAGAATGCGGTCGCCGATAGGAACCAGCGGTGCACCCTGGCCGCCCAATGCAACATCCTGAACGCGAAAATCGCACACGACGCGCTGACCTGTGAGCGATGCGATCCCGTGCAGATTCCCGATTTGCAGCGTGAGCCCGTTTTGTGGCTGGTGCAACACCGTATGCCCGTGCGAACACACCGCATCGAGATGCGTGATGGCGTGGCGCGCGATGAAATCCGAGATGATGCCACCGAGCAATTGGGTGTATCGGACGTTGGTGTCCTGCAGCTGTGTTGCTGAAAATCCGACGGCGCCTCTGAGCGTATCGACCCAATCCTGATCGTATGCCACGGTCTCACATTCGAGGATTTCAAAATGCCATCGGCCATCGGCGATAGAAAAATGCAAATGGGCCAGGTCGACCCCGTCGAGCGACGTGCCGGACATCACCCCGATAACGTTATAGTTTTGTGCGTGCATCGGCCAAAAATAAGCATCAAAATTCAAAATTTCGCAATTAAAAATTTATATTTGCCCACATTTTCAAACAAAAACTAGCATGGATTTCAACCTTACCGAAGAGCATTTAATGATTCAGCAGGCCGCACGCGATTTTGCACAGGCCGAATTGTTGCCGGGCGTTATCGAACGCGACGAGCATTCGAAATTCCCAACCGAGCAGGTCCGGATGATGGCCGAATTGGGCTTTTTGGGAATGATGGTGGATCCAAAATACGGCGGATCGGGGCTTGACAGCGTTTCCTACGTGCTTGCGATGACTGAAATTGCCAAGGTCGATGCGTCGGCGGCGGTGGTCATGTCGGTCAACAACTCGCTGGTTTGTGCAGGTCTGGAAAAATTCGGGACCGAAGAACAAAAACAAAAATACCTTGTGCCACTGGCCAAAGGCGATGTGATCGGCGCATTCTGTTTGTCTGAGCCTGAAGCGGGTTCCGACGCGACTTCGCAAAAAACAACGGCCATCGACAAAGGCGACCACTATCTGCTCAACGGCACCAAGAATTGGATCACCAACGGAGCGACCGCCTCGACTTATATTGTCATTGCGCAAACCGACATCGAAAAAGGCCACAAAGGGATCAACGCATTCATCGTCGAGAAGGGTTGGGCCGGCTTTGATATCGGTCCGAAAGAGAAAAAGATGGGCATCCGTGGCAGCGACACGCACTCGCTGATGTTTACCGATGTAAAAGTGCCAAAAGAAAACCGTATTGGCGCCGATGGTTTCGGGTTTAACTTTGCGATGGGCGTTTTGAACGGAGGCCGTATCGGGATTGCTTCGCAGGCACTTGGCATCGCAACGGGCGCTTACGAACTGGCGCTCAAATATTCAAAAGAGCGAAAGGCTTTCGGCAAGGAAATTTCCAAGCACCAGGCCATTGCGTTCAAACTCGCCGACATGGCCACGCAAATCACGGCCGCGCGCATGTTGTGCCTCAAAGCCGCGTATGAAAAAGATATGGGAATGGATATTTCGCAATCCGGGGCGATGGCTAAATTGTTTGCGTCGCAGGTGGCGATGGATACGACGATCGAAGCCGTCCAGATCCACGGCGGCAACGGCTATGTGGCTGAATACCACGT
>JAEWLN010000115.1 GCA_023457535.1 Bacteroidota bacterium | reverse complement strand
CCGTAACGGTATACGTCGCTGCTGCTGTAACTGCAGTTGGTGTTCCTGAAATGACGCCCGTCGACGCATCAAACGACAATCCCGCCGGTAATGCCGGGGAAATGCTGTACGAAGTGACGTTTCCGGTAACGGTTGGCGACAGGTTCGCGATTGCATCACCTACAGTATAAACGTTTGGCGAAGTGTAACTCAACGCCGATGGTGCGAGGTCATTGACGGTAATTACAATATCAAATGAAGTGCTGCCGCCGCTGTTGGTGGCCGTAACGGTATACGTCGCGGTGGCGGTAACTGCAGTTGGTGTTCCTGAAATGACGCCCGTCGACGGGTTCAGCGACAAACCGTCCGGCAATCCGGAAATGGTGTATTGCGTGACCGCTGCCGCTACTTCAGGAACGAGGTTTCCGATAGGCGTCCCCACCGTATAAACGTTTGGCGACGGATAAATCAGCGGCAGTCGCACACCGTCGAGCGCAATGTTGTTGAACGTCACGCGCGCGCCGTTGGACGCCGTCATGTCCGGGCCTGTGAAGCGCAGGCGGATTTTGAAATGGGCGTTGTGCGTTGCCGACGCAATGGCGCTGAAATCGATTTCATACAATTGGAACGCATTGGTAGCCAGCGGCAGCGAAGTCTGGGCCAGTCCGGTCGTGATCCAAACAGGTGCGCCGGCGTTGACCGAATAATCGATCGCAATGCCTGTCGCAGCGCCTTCGTCCATGGCGGCGAAAGAGAATTTAATGTCTTTGTAATTGACGGTTGACAAATTGAAAACCATCGTGTTTTCAAGCCCGTTGTCCTGGAATGGCTGCGTAATTTGCAAACCTTTCATGTCGCCGGCCACGTAGGCCGCGCCGTTGTTGGCCTCGGGGCGATAATTGAGCGGTGTTGGCTTGTTGCGGCGTTCCATCGATGCTTTTCTCCAGTTCGGATGGGCGCTTTCAAACGGGTAACCAGCTCCAAATGCTGACTGGAATGCAATGCTTGCGTCGGTGGTGAGCTCGTAAGATGAATTCAGCGTGACCAACGGCGTATCGTTAGGGATTGCACCACTCATCCACCAAAAGTAGATCGGTTCGCTTTCTTCGATCGCAAATCCGCTCGGGATAAATACGGCAGTTACAGAGAAATCGGTGGCCGATGTGATCGTAATTTCAGCATCGGTGCCCGTCGAGGCGCCTGTCCAATGACTGAAAGCGTAGCCAGGCGCTGCAATGGCCTTGAGTTTTACGGGAATGTCAGAGAAATAAACGCCCGTCCACGGATAGGGATTGGCCGATGTGATGCCATCGGTACCTTGTTTGAGATCGATCGTATTGAGCCGGACGTGGCCGTGTGCGACGTTGGATACATTGACCGTGGCGTTAATGTTGTTTGCGATGCCAAACTTGGCGCGGATCTGATTGCGCTGCGGCGCCGGACGGTTATTGGCAAAATTGCGCTCCTGGTTCAAAAAGTAGTTCCAGTCGCCTAAATCTTCCGGTCCTTTCCAGCGGGGCATCTGCTCGGGCATTTCTGCCTCGATTTCCGCTTTCATTTCGTCGACCATCGCCACCACGCGCGACGGTAGGAACGTGGTGTTCATCAAATCGGCGAAACGCGTGATAAAATCGTGTCTGAACGTATCGTTTTCGAGCAGCTTGCGCAATTGGAGCGTAGACCAATCCGGATTGGGCCATTCTGTACCGCCGGGTTCCGTGGCCACAGCCAGGTTGTTGTGGTTCGGATTGGAAAAAGTCGCCGTCATATCGTGCGCGGCCCAACGCCAGCGTCCGTCGTTTCCATAAGGTGCGGCCGGATTGAAAGCGGTGTTGCGTCGCCAGAATACAATGTTATTGCCGGGCCAGTCTGTATTGTTGAGGTAAATGTTTGTGATGAAATAATCGGTAAAACTCTCGGTATCCATCTGCGTTTTCAGGTAGTTGTAATTGGCCTCCGGCACCAGGGAATTGTCTGCGATGTATTCTGCCATGGCCAGGTAATGCGGGTTGTCGCCTTCCTCGACCTGGTAGCCATCGTTTTCGAGCAATTCAATTTCATTCTCCGGAATGCCGAATTTGCGCTTGAAAAATTTATCGTCGTATTTCTCGCGGATGGTCAGCATGCCCCAATACTCACCGTTGATGAACGTCACGGCCGGTTGTGAAGCCTCTGAAACCGTGTTGATGTTCTCGAGCAGTTCGGCACACAAGGCGTCTTTGATGAACGAGTTGAAATAGTCGCTTCCGCCATTTTTGGCCACCACGCGCGTGTAGGCCAGATCATCGCGGTCATCGAAGAATTTATAGTTCATTTTATCGGCACCAAATTCCTGCCGCGAATAGAAATTGAGCGATTTGTTCGGATAAATACGCGAATAATTTCCCTGTACGCGAATGCCGATGTCCTGGTTCAAAACCTGCTGGCCGCCTACAAAATAACTAAAATTGGCGCGGCGCTCGAATCCCGACCCTTTTTGCGTGTAATTGCCGATAGGATAATCCGGCACATCATTCGGGTTATTAATGCGGTAATCGTCAAATCGTTTCCCTGATACGTAGATCCCGTTTTCGTAATCGAACAATTTGTCTTCGTTGATGCTCAATGAGATGACCGGGATCGAATAACGCGAAGTGCCTTGCGGCGATACAAAGTAATTGCGCGTGACGACCGGACTCGGTTCCGATCCGGGTTTTACCGCACGCACGCGAACCACCGTTCCTTTGAACACATTGTAATTCGGGAAATAATCAGGGTTGGCGTCATACGTGGAGGAAATGCCCGTTAGTTTGTTCGGTTGGGACGTTCTGTCGCTGATGGTAATGGGTGTACTGTAAGTCAGGGTTTGGTAACTATTGGTGAAAAAGGGTCCGAACGGGTCGCCCGGGTTTTCAGGATATGTTTTTTTGTATTGGTAAGTCGTACCGCCGAGGTTGTTCTCATCGGGTTCTGAACCGTCAAGCGTATATAATATCGTGGCGCCCGGTTCCGCCGACAGCGTCAGGCTGATGTCGCTTGCATAAAATCCGGCCGCATGCGAAAACGTCGGGGCTTCAAGCACCGGATTGGATGTTCCGCCCACGTTGGGCAACCCCGGTGTAGGCGTGTTCATATTGACAAAAGCGCCCGTGCCGTTGGGCAACCTGCCCCATGAAGTGTTTTGCGCGATCACGGCAGGCGGGACCTGATCTGCAATGGTGCCGCCGGGTTGGGTGAGCGTGATGGTTTCGCCGTCGGATGAAATTTTCCAGTTGGTGTGCAGCGGCTGTCCCACAACCGTTCTGTTCTTATCCGAACAAAAGACCAAAAGGTATTGTCCGGGATTGACCGTGACGGCCGGAAACGACCATTTGAACGGCGTAAGCGGATCGTCTGAGAGACCGTAACCATTGAGGTTTACCGCCGCAGGCCCGTTGTTATATAATTCGACCCAATCCTGGTAGGAATCGTCTTCGTCGGTGTTGACCGTGGAATTGGACGTGATGATCTCATTGATGACGATGTTTTGCGCCGAAAGCGAAATTCCCCACAAAACAAATAATAAAAACGTAATTTTTTTCATACAAAATAGCTTAAGCATTGTAAGTTAGCGCAATACCAAAAAATGGGTAGTTTTTTATCGGTACAAAACCCAGAAAACCGACCAATGACCCTTTTTAAGAAAGCCGCCGTAAATAAAAAAAGAGGCAGGTCAAAACCCACCTCTTTGTTAAAATGTATCGGCCGAAGCCATTATCGCTTGACGATTTTCCTGGTTTGGGTTTGTCCGCCCGATGACAATTTGAGCAGGTACATCCCTTTGGACAAATGCCCGAGGTTAAGCTGCGCACTGGTTTTCCCGGCGTCCACGCGTTTGCCGTCGATGGCAAAAATTTCAAAATCGGCGTTCTCGAGGCCCTTGATGTAGAGCATGTCGTTGAACGGGTTCGGATACACCGTAACAACAGCGACGTCGTTTTGGGTAACGCCCAGCGATTGTGTTCCGTGTACGGAAATGTTGTTGAACGTCACGCGGTTGCCATTGCTCACCGTCATGTCGCCCGTGCCGGTAAAGCGCAGGCGGATCTTGAAATTGGCGTTGTTGTCCGCCGATGCGATCGAAGCGAAATCCACTTCAAACAATTGGAACGAACTGCCCAGCGGCAATGTCGTGGAGGCCAGCCCGGTGGTGATCCAAACGGGTTCACCGGCATTGACCGAGTAATCCACGAGAATCCCGGTGGCATTGGTCAATTCGTTCATCGCTGCAAACGCAAACTTGATGTCGGCGTAGCCCGCAGAGGAAATGTTGAATACCATTGTGTTCCCGAGCGCGCCATTGTGCAATGGCTCGGTGATCTGGATGCCGCGCATGATGCCGTCGGCGTACGGGATGTTGTTATTGGCCTCGGCGATGTAATTGACCGGCGTTGGCTTGTTGCGGCGCTCCATCGAAGCTTTGCGCCAGTTCGGGTCGCCATTGGCAAACGGATAGCCAACCAAACAGGACTGGTATGCGATCGATGCATCAATACCTTCGAGTTCGTACGTGCTGTTGAGTCCGAGCAATGGTGTATCGTTCGGGATGTTGGTGTCCATGAGCCAGAAATAGATCGGTTCTGATACCGCAATGGAGGTTGGCTCAAAAACGGCCGTGACAGAAAATGCCGATGCAGCATTGATCGTAATGGTCGCCGATGTACTTGTCGAGGCGCCTTCCCAATGGCTGAATTCAAAGCCCGGATTGGCCACAGCGGTCAATGTGACGGGAATGTTCGAGAAATAGATGCCGGTCCAAGGGTACGGATTTCCGGTAATTCCCGGCGTGCCGTCCTTGATGTCAATGGTGTTGAGGTGGATAAATCCGTGCGCGGCGTCTGACACGTTCAATGTGGCATTGATGTTCGACGCAATGCCGAATTTGGTGCGGATGTGCTCGCGCTGGAACGCCGGTCTCTGGTTCAAAAAGTCCGTCTCCCATTCGATGAGCCAATCGTAATCTCCCGGCTGCAGCGTTTCCCAACGGTCGATGTGACCCTGGATTTCAGGCGCGAGCGCGGTTTGGTACCCGGTAAGGATGCCGGTGGTGCGGCCCGACAGGAAATAGGTGTTCATCAAATCGGCGAAACGGTTGATGAAATTTTGCTTGAACGCCGGGTTTTCGAGGAACTTTCTCAGATACAGCGTAGACCAGGCCGGATTGGGCCATTCAGGTCCATTGGTAGCCGTAGCTGCAGCAAGACTGTTGTATTCTATCGCACCCGACCCAACGCCCAGCGTATCGTCCAGATCGTGGAACGCCCATCTCCAGCGCCCGTCATTGCCGTATGGCGCACCCGGATTGAACGGATTGCGCGTACGCCAGAAGTGCTGGTTGGTTCCGGGCCAGTCGGCGTTGTCGAGGAAAATATTTGAAATCTGGTAATCCATGAAGCTGTTGACGTCCATGCGCGTCTGGATGTACGCATAATTGGCATCGGGAACCAGTGAATTGTTGTTGATGTAGTTGTTCATGTCGATAAAGTCGAGGTTGTCGCCTTCTTCGATGTTCGCTGCCCAGATCCCTTCGTCTTCGAGGAAATCGATGTCGTCGTTTCCGATCACGCGGTCAAAATAGTTATTGTCGTATTTCTCGCGGATGTTCAGAATGCCCCAGTATTCGCCGTTGAGAAACACCACGGCAGGCTGGTACGATTCGGTTTCGTTGAGCCCGCTGACGATGGTCTGGTTGAGTTCATCGCGGAACATCGTCCCGTAAAAATCCCCGCCACCGTTGCGCAGCATGATCCTGGCAAAACTGTCGTCTTCGAGATCGCTGAAAAATTTGTAATCGAGCTTGGCCGCCCCGAGTTCCGCACGCGCGTAGATATTCATCGCTTTTTGCGGAAACGAGCAGCTGTTCCCGCCGCGCGACCTGATCCCTACGTTTTGGTTCAACACTTCGGCGCCATTGACAAAATACGTGAAGTTACCCACTTTCTCGTTGGCCGAACCGCGGCGGTAAAAGTTCCCGACTTCTTCCCAAAGCGGTGATGCGGTTGGATTGGCTGCGCGCCACGTATCGAAATCGATGCCGGCAACCTGAATGCCGTCCTCATAATCAAAAAAACGGTCCTCGTTGATGCTGATCGAAATCACGGGAAGCGCAAATTCGGCGCTGCCGGCAGGAGAAATAAAATACGTTTTGGTTGCGATCGGGCTCGAGAGCGAACCCGGCTTGACCACTATGGCGCGTACGACCGTTCCTTTGAAAATCGGGGCATCTGGAATGTACGTGGGGTCGTTGTCATAAGTAGTGGAAATGTTCGCGATCTTATTGGGAAGCGGTGACCGGTCCACAATATTGATCGGCGCCGAATACACCATCGACTGGTAGGATTGCGTGAGCAAAGGCCCGGAAGTATCGCCCGGATTTTCAGCGTAGACGTTTTTGTATTGGTAGGTCGTGCCGCCCAGGTTGGCCTGGCT
>JAEWLN010000114.1 GCA_023457535.1 Bacteroidota bacterium | reverse complement strand
TATCGGATATTGGTTTTGAACGCTCCGGGATTTCTTTGCCACCGATGGACCTTTCCAAAAACCTGATTGGGCACTACGGGCAAACACGCAATTTTCCGTCACAGCAAACCTCGCGCGCAGGCGCGCATTTGCGGTTTGGGACGATCAGCATACGCACCGTGGCAGCGATGGCAGACCAATGCGCGAACAAGACCTTTTTGAACGAGCTGATCTGGCGCGAATTTTTTATGCAGATATTGTGGCATTTCCCACACACGGTCACGCGAAGTTTCCGCCCGATGTACGACAAGATCAAATGGCGCAACGACGAGCGCGAATTTGCACTTTGGTGCGCGGGGCAAACCGGGTATCCCATGGTGGATGCAGGCATGCGCGAGCTCAACGCCACCGGCTTTATGCACAACCGCGTGCGCATGGTCACGGCCAGTTTTTTGTGCAAGCACCTTTTGGTCGACTGGCGGTGGGGCGAGGCTTATTTTGCCGCCAAACTACTCGACTATGACCAGGCGGCCAATGTAGGGAACTGGCAGTGGGCGGCCGGGAGCGGCGTGGATGCAGCACCATATTTCAGGATTTTTAATCCGGCGCAGCAGGTTAAAAAATTCGACAGCCACCTGGCCTACATCAAAAAATGGCTACCCGAGCTCGGCACGCCGGATTACCCGTTACCTATCGTCGACCACGCGTTTGCCAGGGAACGATGCCTGACCATTTACAAAGACGCATTGGCGTAACGGGGTCGCGTTAGCGATTGCAGCGGCATCCTTTTGCGGCCCCGGCGCAAAAGATACAGCGGAAAGCGCGGGCCGAAGGCAACGCCCTAAATCAGATCCCGGATGATCTCGCAATTGAGTTCGTCGAAATGGCGTATGATTTTATCGGCGTGGGACAAATCCTGTAATTTGGAGTGAAAACTGTCGTACCCGACACAGTAGAGGCCCGCCGCCTTGGCCGCCGCAATGCCGTTGGTGCTGTCCTCGATGACGATGCACTGCGACTTTGGCGCTATAGAAAGCGACGCCGCATGCTCAAAAATCGCCGGATGTGGCTTGCTTTTGGGAAAGTCCTCGCCGCTGACGATATGCGTAAAATACCGGTGTAAGCCAAAACGCCCGAAAATGCGTCCTATCGTAACTTTCGCGGACGACGATGCAAGAATGAGCTGCATCCCGTTGTGGTGCAAATCCTGGATCAGACGCTCTACGCCATCGAGCAGGAACAGGTCCTGTTTGTGGTCAAATGCGTCGGTGAACAGCGCGCGCTTGATCTCGATGAGTTGGCCCACTTCCTCCTCGAGCGCGAAATGGGCTTTGATGCGCTCGTACACGTTGCGCGTGGAATTGCCCGTAAACGAATGGTACATTTCAGGCGGCACGTGGATCCCGAGCTGTTTAAAGTGCTCGTGGAACGCCCAGTGGTGAACAGGTTCTGTATCAACGATGACGCCGTCCATGTCGAAAATAACGGTTTGGACCATGGGAAGGTTGGGGTTTGAGGTTTGAAGTTTAAGGTTTAAAGTTTCAGGTTGCGTTCGTTCGACATTCGACATTCGACGCTCGACATTCGACATCCAACGTCCGACCCCATCACGCTTTCTTCAATATCCCGCGAATGACATAGCCTGCGGCGTGCAAGCCAAACAATCCCGGCATATAGCTGCTTGTGCCGTAGAACGATTTTTTGAAATTTTTGCCGTCGGTTTTTTTGAGGCTGCCGGGGTCCTGGATTTCCGATGAGAAAACGACTTTGACGCCTTTGTCGATCTTTTCAGCGCGCAAACGTTTTTTGATGAATTTGGCCAGGTAGCAATTTTCCGTTTTGCTGATATCGGCCACCTTGACTTTGGACGGATCGACCTTGCCACCGGCGCCCATCGAGGAAATGATCTTGACTTTTTTGCGCTTGCAAGCCTTGATAAGGTTGAGTTTGGGCGTGACGCTGTCGATGCAGTCCATAACGTAATCAAATTCATCTGTTACGATTTCGAATGCGCGCTCGGGCTCGAGAAATTCGCAAATCCGGGTGAGCTGCAATTGCGGGTTGATGTCCATGAGCCGGTCGCCCACCACGTCAATTTTGGGTAAACCAACGGTAGAATGTAATGCAGGCAACTGCCTGTTGATGTTCGTGATATCCACCACATCGCCGTCTACAATCGTAATTTTCCCGACACCGGCACGCGCGATGAATTCCGCGGCAAACGAGCCTACGCCCCCAACGCCCACGATCAGCACGTTGGCCTTTTTTAATTTTTCAAGTCCTTCTTTTTTAAAGAGCAGCTCCGCCCTTTCAGTCCATTCGGCCATCATTTGTTTAATCGTTTATGTTTTTATCCATTTATCCGGGTTTGGGCGTTGCCTGCCGGCCCGCGCTATCGGCTGCACGCGGTGCCTGCCTCTATCGCTAACGCAAACTCCGCTTGAAAACGTGTTTAAAATTCGCGTTGATCTGCCGCTCCAACCGAGCCACCGTCATCCGTTTGTAATTTGCGGCCAAAGCATACACTTCTGCGATCGATTCTTCCACCGTATCGGTTTCGAGAAAAACCCGGTCGTCCGGCACGGTTTGTAATACGCTGCCCAGTTCCGGATTGCGCAACAGGTACTTTCCGAACGACAGATAAAACCCGTGGTCGAGCAGTTGCCGCGCAACTTGTGCGTTCTTCGAAAATCCGTGTACGATCATGGGTACGGAAATCTGTAACCGTTTTTTGATTTCAACCAATTCCTGAAATGCCGCGACGCAATGTATGATCACTGGTTTTTTCGCGCTTTGGGCGAGTTCCAATTGGGCTTCGAAAACTTCGCTTTGCAGTTCGATAGCCGTTTGGATCCGTTTGTCGAGCCCACACTCTCCGATGGCCAGACAATTGAAATCGTTGCGTTTACCGGCTATGATCTGCAGGTCCGATTCAATATGGTCCACATCAATGTGCCACGGGTGAATGCCGATCGAATACCCCGCAATCCGATCGTCCGTTTCGCGCGGATATTGGTTCACAACCTCAAAAATTTCCGGATCGCCCGTAAACCGGTGCGTATGCAAATTGACGTACATCAGTCGTGGAATTTTTTGACGCCCGCGAGAATTTCGATATCCAGGTCGTTCTCAAGCGGAACGATCGGGCAGGAATATTTGTAATTGTAGGCGCAGTACGGGTTGTAAGCCTGGTTGAAATCGATCACGACCGAATCTGTTGTGGAAATCGTCAGATCGATGTAGCGCCCGCCGATGTAGGTTTGGTTGCCCGAAGTCAAATCTGAAAACGGCAAAAACAAATGGTTCTCATAACCCGCTTTTTTAGCGTTACCGACGTTTTGATACACATTGAGTTTGAACGGGCGCCCTTTTAACATAAAATGCAACTCGCCGTATTTGACATAGGTGGGCAACCGGCCTGTCGTGGTTTTCATGCCGAACGGCTTTTCTTTTTTGGTGCGCCTGAACTGCGCAATGACGCAATAGTCCGGATCTGGCGCGAAAAAATCAAGCGTGTGGAATTGCAAACGGTCCGGGGTCGTGAGCGGACTTTTTACCGAATCGGCAAATGAGGCATTGAGCTCGCGCTGAAATTGCAACACCGCGTTCCGGTCAAATTGCGCCCATCCCAAGACCGGAATCAGCACGCCGAGCCAAAAGATTTTTCTCATCTCTTTTTTTGCAAAATTACGCAAATTGGTCATTGGTGCGCGCAAAACAAACACTTTAAAAAACGGGGGCTTTTCTCATAGGAGCTCCAAAGCCGCAAGGCCATCTCCAAAAAAATAATGCTGTAACTTTACGGCAGGGCCGCGACTAAGTTGACGAAGAATATTTAATTTTGCGTAAAACGCCTCCTCCCATGCTCAAATCCGGTTTTCAGCGCTACATCAACAATTTCAAGGGATTTTCGCGCGAGATCTGGATCCTGACCCTGATCACGTTTATCAACAGGGCCGGCATGATGGTGCTTCCTTTTTTGTCCAAATACCTCAAAGAAGACTTGCACTTTTCGTACAGCGAAGTGGGCTGGATCATGGTCAGTTTTGGACTTGGGTCGATGCTTGGGTCATGGCTAGGCGGCAAACTCACAGACAAAATCGGGTTTTACAAGATCATGGTGTTCAGCTTGTTTACCAGCGGCGTGATCTTTTTGTGCCTGCAGTTCATTACCTCGTTCTGGGGATTGTGCGCCGGAATGTTTCTGATCATGAGTGTGGCCGACATGTTCAGACCAGCCATGTTCGTCTCGCTGACGGCATACGCAAAACCCGAAAACCGAACGCGCGCGCTGACGCTGGTGCGCCTTGCGGTCAACCTTGGATTTGCCGCCGGACCTGCATTGGGCGGACTCATTATTATGGCCGTTGGATACAAAGGACTGTTTTGGGTAGACGGCTCGACGTGCATTTTGTCGATTCTGATTTTTGCCGCACTGGTCAAGGAAAAGAAAAATCCCGAGCATAAAAAGGACTTTGCGCCTGTTGCGGTCGAATCAGTGTTCAAGGACCGTATTTTTTGGATCTTCCTGTTCGTTTGCTTTATCACGGCGATGATATTCTTCCAGCTTTTCACCACGCTCCCGCTCTACCACCGCGAACAATATAACCTGACCGAACTGGACACCGGATTGCTGATGATGCTCAACGGCCTGCTGATTTTCCTGCTCGAAATGCCCATCGTGAGTATTTCCGAGCGCCACGCCATGCCCAAAATCAAACTGATCTTATGGGGCGCGCTGCTCATGGCCGCGAGCTTTTTTGTGTTGCTCCCGCAAGGATGGGCAGGCTTGCTGATTATCAGTATTGTGTTTATGACCTTTGGCGAAATGTTCATCTTCCCGTTCTCGAATTCATTTGCGCTGAGCCGCGCGCCCAAAGGACACGAAGGCCGGTACATGGCACTGTTTACGATGAGTTTCAGCCTGGCGCACATCACAAGTTCCAAATTCGGGATGGAGATCATTGCTCATTTTGGCTACCAATGGAACTGGGTATTTATGGGCGTGGTAGGGTTTATCGCTGTGGCTTGCTGTGTTTGGGTGCAAAAACTGCTGTTTGAGGAAAACCGTTGACGCCCGATGCGTTACCGCAAACCTGAAACCACCGACGCTTTGATGCGCGCGAGCGGTTCGTCCGACGCGATCATGGCCCCTACAACGGACTGCTGGAGCGCAGCCGCATCGTGCATGGGATAATAACGCATCCAGGAATCATCGGCCAGCAGATCGCGCACCTGACGGATGCGTCGCATGGTTTGGGACGCCGTACGCACCAATTGCCCGTTGTAATCCTTTTCGTCCAGGTGGCGGAAAGTCACCCCGGAACCTGACCATTCAATATAATAGAGTTTTTCCGTTTCATTGTCGCGGTGGAATGACGACCAATGGGCAAAACCAAGCCGTTTGCCGCGCGCCGGCTGAGGCATAGGTTCAAGCCGCCACTTGCACCGCGCCGCGCGCCCCCAGTGATCGGACAGCCGGTATACGCCGTCCGGGCTGAAATAATAGGAACTCCCGGATTTGCTTTTGTATCCGGGCGTTTGGTTTGCAATTTCCGCAACCGGAACTTCGCGAAATACGCAAAAGGTATTTTTGTGGAAATTGTGCCGGTTATAGGAATTGCTAGCCATGGCGCAAAGATAATCAATGCCGCGCGCAAGCCAAAACTTAAAATATCGTTAAATAACTATAAAATTAGTTGTTAAACTATAAATATAGTTGTAGGTTTGATGGAAAGTTTAAGGTTTAAGGTTGCGCTCGTTCGACATTCGACGTTCGACGTTCGACATTTGAGGTTCGACGTTCGCGTTAGAGATTGCAGTGGAAATCCTTTTGCGGCGTAGTGCAACGAAGCGGCAAAAGATTGCAACGGAAAGCCCGGCGGGGCCGCAGCGCAGCGGAGGCCGCGAAACGCCGGAAAGAGATTAAAAAGTTCAACGATAAACAACATAAAATGCAAAAGTTAACCAACAAAGAGGAAGAGATCATGCACATTCTCTGGAAGCTCGAAAAGGCGTTCGTTAAGGAGGTGATGGCGGAAATGCGCGATGAGCAGCCGCATTACAACACGCTCAGTACGATTATCCGCAATCTCGAGGACAAAGGGTTTGTGGCGCACCACGCTTTTGGCAATACACACCAATACTATCCCGTGGTAAAAAAAGAGGACTATCGCAAGCGGTTTATGAACAATGCGATCGAGACGTACTTTAAGGGTTCCTACAAGAATATGGTGTCGCATTTTGCCAGGGAAAGCAAGATTTCTGCCGACGAACTGCGCGAGATCCTCGAAATGATCGAAAAGAAATAGGATGGAAACGCTGTTTATTTACCTCGTAAAATCCGGTGGATTGCTGGCTGCGTTCTATCTGACGTATCATTTTGTGCTGCGCCATGAAACTTTTTTTAATAGTAACCGGTGGTTCCTGCTGTTAGGGTTAGTTACTTCGATCATACTGCCACTGGTTACGTTTAAAAAAGTGGTGTGGGTAGATCCTGCGCCGCCAATCGATTGGAGCCAGATCCCTGCAACGGTCGCGGCACCTGCGTCAGGTTTTGAGATCAATTGGTTCATTGTGGCGGCTTTGGTGTATACAACCGGGATTTTTGTATTCTTTGTCAAATTCCTGTTCGATTTGGGCAGTCTGGTCAAGACGATCAAAGGCCATCCGGTGCGGCAACAAGCCGATTTCAAATTCGTCGATGTACGTCATAATGTATCGCCCTTCTCCTATTTCAACTACATTGTTTACAACGCTGAATTGTACACTGAATCTGAACTTGAGAACATTCTCGAACACGAAAAGGTGCATTGCGAGCAAAAACATTCAGCCGATGTATTGATCGCGCGTTTGTTCTGCATCCTTTTCTGGTTCAACCCGTTTGTATGGCTCTACAAAAAAGCGATGCTGCAAAACCTCGAGTTTATTGCCGACAGCGGCGCGCTGAGAAAATTATCGGATAAAAAAGCCTATCAATTCACGCTTTTAAAAGTTACGGCGCACGACCATTGCGTTGAAATCACCAATCATTTTTATCAATCCTTAATCAAAAAACGAATCGTTATGTTAAACAAAAATCAATCGAAAAAGTGGAATTCGTGGAAGTATGCGCTCGTGACGCCGGTTCTGGCGGCCTTTATGCTCTATTTTCAGGTCGATGTCGTAGCGCAGCCGAGAATTGCCGATGTAGTGGCGGTTGCCGCCCCGTCGCAGGAAATCGTCATCAGCAAAAACACCACCGACGCGGAGCTCAAGGCATACGCCGACGAGTTCAAACAAAAGTACAACGTCAAGCTCAAATTTTCGAAGGTCAAGCGCAACGCATCGGGCGAGATCATTGCCATTAAAGTGCAGTACAATGACAAAAACAAGCAGTCTGGCACCTGGCAGGTCAATGGCGATGAGCCGATGAAGCCGATGCGCATCGCACGCAAGAACGATGGTACCATAGCTTTCCATTCCGAGCGGAAAGTGCGCGTCATCCACGCCGGCGACCGCGATGCTGACCTTGGCGCGAAGCCGGACAGCACCGGCACGGCAAAATCCTATAGCTACAGCGACACGTATGATTCAGATAGCGAGTCAGACGAAGAACCCATCGTAATGATCAACGGTCAACGCGTTGAAATGCCACCGATGCCACCCATGCCGCCCGTTCCTTCGCGTGCCGATATCGAAAAGATCAAAGCCGACGTTAAAAACAATATCAACGTCAAAACCATAACTGGCAAGGATGGTAAAGTGATCGTTTCAGTCAACGGACAGGAAATCGACATCGACCCGGATAAGATTCTGGCAGATCTCAGCATCGATTTCGACGACCTTGAACGGCATGCTCGCGAAAGCGAAAAGCTTGCAAGAGAACAAAGTTCGCTCGCCCGCATGCACGGAGATATGGCGCGACACCATGCCCGGAACCTGGATAGGGAGGCTGAGGAATCGCGACGCGAAATGGAACAAACCCGGCGGGAAATGGAGCAAACCCGCCGCGATATGGAACAAACGCGACGCGAACTCGAGCAGACGCGGCGCGAACTACTCGACGAAAAAGCCGCGCTCAAAGCCAAGCAATCATCATCAAAATCCAAATAATCAATTGAACAAGACGGTCTTTGGGCCGTCTTTTTTATATTTGTATAAACACATTCGCATGTTCAAACTTTTGGCCCAACTCAATAAACTCATTTTACCCAGCCTGACCAAAAAACAGCTCGATCCGGCCAAAGCCAGCAACTGGCAAAAAGCGCTGCTCGCATGGCGGTATTTTATAACCACAAGAGCGCTAGACAAATAGTATATTTCACTAAATAAATTTCATTTTTATTTGGTATGAGACTTGCAAATATGACTTTATTGCGTATATTTGCACCCGCATTAGGCCTCGTGGCGCAACTGAATAGCGCATCTGATTACGGCTCAGAAGGTTACTGGTTTGAATCCAGTCGAGGTCACTTTTTTCCTACAAAAATTAATCGCAACAAATTGAAAATCAATTAGTTGCGATTTTTTATTTTAATCCCCTTCTATTTTGTTTAGTTTTCTACAAATGAATAAACCTATAAATCAGCTAGTTACAACATGCACGAAAACGAACATATTAAATGAAGTGTTTTTTACCGGTTTTATTCCAAATTGGGTCACTGAAAGTAGCTTTCTAATAACTTTTATAAGCCAAATAATCCGCTTCAGAAACGAGCCAGGTTTTTCCAATTTTGTGACCTTTTAAAAGACCCAACCGGATATGACGAGTTATTGTTGCTACGGATTTTTTTACCAATACAGCAATTTCCGCAACCGTGTAATTAAGTTCGGCACCGGTTGGCTCTACGCTAGTTCCTAACTTGGAAATCGCTTTTTCGGCAGCTAAGCTAGCGATATGATCAACTAGCGCTTCTAAGCCTTTCAATTCGAAAAATTCTCCGTCAATTACAATTCCGCTGGTCATACTTTTAAGTTTAAACAACGAAGATATAAAAATTCGGCCTAAAAGCCGAGTATTTAAAAAGTTTCTGATTTGATTGCGTGCTTCCTTTGCTAAATGCAAAAGAAGCTAGACGAACTCGAGGTTGAATTAAGCCAAAGAATCTACAAGTTGTTTCAAACGAAATTTGAAGGAAACAACTCTGCTTTTGCACGTGCGGCCGGTTGCCATGAAAAAACTGTAAGAAGGATTTTTAATAATGAGCAGGGACTTACCGTTAATTTACTTTTTAAATTTTGTTCTGCATTAGACATAACCCCATCTAATCTAATAGATGGTCTTCATTCAAATTAGATTTTTCTGCAACAGCTTTAATAAATTACAGATTTTCTGTAAATATTAAAGCTATAATGTTAATATTTTTATCTTTACGGAAAGACATTCATTTTAATAGATGGAAAAAGAAAATCCGTTATTTGAAGTGCAGCGCGAAAAAGCAGGAGCAACTACAAATGATAAATATCGTTATCAGTACCATTGGGCGTTATATAAAGTTCTTAGCGAACATCAAGAACGTAAAGAATATGCAGTTTTTGTCGAATTACACGAAGATGTTGTAATTTGCGATTCGTTAGATGTGAATAAAGTTAGCTTTGAATTGAACCAAGTAAAAACCACTTCAAAAACTATAACTTTTAATGAACTAACAAAACTTAAGAACAAGAAGAAAGGCACATCCGTTCTAGGTAAACTTGTAGGCAATTCCGCTGGAAAGGCATATTCTTCGAAAATAAAACTTTTAAATCTTGTATCGGTTTATCAATTTTCTCTAGAGTTAAAAAAAGACGGGGTAAAGTTGGAAAAAATAACGCTAGAGGACTTGTCTGAAGATCAGATAAAAAAACTTGAAATAGCAATTGAAGAAGAACTAGGAAAAGGCACAACATTACCTAAAAATCTTCAATTCATCGTTTCCAACCTTTCAGAAGAAAAATATCAGAATGATCTAATTGCAACTATATCTAGCCTAATTACCAAAATGTACCCAGGTGCGCTACATAATCCAATTGACATATATAGATTACTTATTGACGAGATAAATAATAAAGGAGTGGTAACATATGACTTTGCGAAATGGGACGAACTAATTGATAAAAAAGCACTTACATCCAATACAGTCAATAGAGTTATTAATAGCTTTACTAACCTTAAAGATGAAGGGAAAATTCAAGCACAGTTTCAAGAAATTGTAAATGAAATCAAATTGAATGTTATTCCCAGAAGAAAATTGCAAGAAAGTTTCGATCGTTATCGTCTACAAAGGCTTGGAAACAATAGTGTATTGCAAATAGACATTACGAAGGAGATTATACGTCTAATTCAAAAAGAGATTGACTCTGGAGAAGAGGATATAAAGATACTGATAAATAATGTTGCTTTCGAACTTGATGACAAATTCAAGAAGATTTACCCTTCGCAAGACGATTTAAAAGGTGCTATTATTTGCGAATATATTTTAATGTAATGAAAACAGAAAACTATAAATTACTAATACATAACCTGCGGTTAAGAAAAAATGCAACACTTAAGATTCAAACAGCTGCTAGTATTATCAAATTCGGCAAAATCCGGAAATCAATTTCTATTCAAGAGGCTAAACCTGATAATAGCCAACGACAATAGCGTTGGAAAATCCACGTTAGCTAAACTTTTATTTTGGTCATTAGGTTGTGAACCTGATTTAGATACAACATGGAGAAATTTTGATTGTAGTACCATAATTACCTTTACTGTCGGCGACGAACAATATGAGATTAAAAGATATAAAAACGAAATTTCGTTAAAGGACAAAAGTTCTATAACCACATATCCAAAAATAACAGGCGATTATGCCACTAGACTATCTGAAATTGTAAATTTTAAAGCTTTACTTCCTAACCAACACAGCGGAGAGTTAGAGACACCTCCTCCGGCTTTTTATTTTCTACCATTTTACATCGATCAGAAAAGAAGCTGGTCGAAGGCATGGGACAATTTCAACAACCTAGGACAATATCGCAGCTGGAAAAAAAATATAATCAAATATCATGTAGGCATACTGACACCTACATATTTTGATTTTGAAATCGAAAAATCTATAAAAAAAAATAATAAAAACGAAATAAATGTAGAAGTTGAGAAAATCAACTCAACGCTAGAAATCGTTGAAAATCACATTTCAACAGAAAATTTTACCGCAATTTCTCAAGAAGAATTTGAAGTTATGACCTCTGAAATTGAGCGAGATTTGGAAGAATTGACGATTCAACAAGAAGAAGTTTTGGCAGATTACGCAGATTTACAAAGCACAAAATCCCATTTAGAACATCAAAAGTCAATGGCCAAGGCGCTAGTGCAAGAACTTGACAAAGATTATGTCTTTGCTGTAGAACGTATTGAAGGTGATACAATTGATTGTCCCATTTGCGGAACTTCCCATGACAACTCGATTTTTAACAAAGCCTCTATTTTAAAAGACAAAGTTCAAGCCGAAGCACAATTTGATTCAATTTCTAAGGAAGTGATACGCGTTGACAAAAAAATAGTCATAACTCGAATGCAGTTAGATGATATTAAAAACAAAATACAATCCCTTGACGAAAAATATTCTGTGGGTGAAAAACAACAACAGTCGTTTTCAAACTTAGTGGTAAATATTGGAGGAAACGCATTTAAGAGAAATGTTATCGAGTCTCGAAATCAAAAAATGAGCATGATAGCTGAACTTGACCGGTCAATTAAATTAGCAAATAAAAGTCAAAAAAATCTTTACAAGAAAGAAGATATAGAAGATATAAATGCAAGTTTTAATTCTTATCTCTCATCTTACATTAAGGAATTAGATGCAAAAGCAGTAAATCTTTCTAAAATTGACTCTCCATTATCATATAATTATATAGTTTCTGAAGGTGGTGCGGCCGAAAATTCTAGGGCAATTTTAGCTTACTATCTCGCGATATTTTCAACGGTGGTAAAGCATGGCAATGAAGTGATTTCTCCTTTAGTCATTGACACACCTAATCAACAAGAGCAATCTGAAAATAACTATCAAAATATTGTAAATCTTATTTTGGATAAAATCCCCAACGACAAACAAGTGGTAGTTTGTGCGATGGAAAATGATAAATTACATTCCTTTAAAGAGAAAGCAAATATCATAGAATTAGATGCCGGTAAATTATTGGATAGCACCAAATTCGAAGAGGTGCAAAAACTTTTTACTATTTGGGAAAATCATTCCGATGATTTGAACGATAATTAATTTTAAGACAAATTATTTTCCATTTCAAATCAGCCCGAAAATAGCCCGAAAAAAATGCACGCGTTGCAATCCAATGCACGAAAAATATGCTCAAAATATGCTTTTTACGTAGATTTTCACTCATTCAGTATGTTTAATGACATATTTTAACAATAAATAGTGATCCTTCTTAGATCAGTCGAGGTCACGAATAAATAGTTCACCAAAAAAAAGCGCCAAGTTCACTTGAGCGCTTTTTTTTTGGGTGAATTATTTTCAAAGCGGAGCTTTGTGGATGTCGCGCAGCGAAATCCGGTCGTAATCCACCTATCAATCCACTAGTTTGAGCACCTTTTGTTTGACGAATCATTTTTCAAAGCGGAGCTTTGTGGATGTCGCAGCGAAATCCAGTCGTGACCCATTCACTTGAGCGCCTTTGTTTGACGAACTATTTTCAAAGCGGAGCTTTGTGGATGTCGCAGCGAAACCAATGAGATCGGTACCCGTTGATCCATTTACTTGAGCCCATTCAGTTCGGAAATGGAGCCGAGCACTTTCCTGTAATCCGATTCCAAACCAAATCTCAACACAAATACGTTCCTGACCTACACTGATCCAAAAACGCTCTGTTGCGCTCTGCCCGTACGCCCCTCAATTAAGCTACAAGTTTGTCCATTTTTCCAAAAAACGTTATCTTACCTATTTATTTTTCAACGACTCGTAACCCTTACAATCCATCATGACCAGTAAAAACATCAAAACTGTTATCAGGAAGCCCGTAATTATCCGGATCTGGCCCGGCGTCTGATTGGCATTGGGGTGCAATCCTACACCGTAGATACCGCAACCAGCACTATTTTGTACCGATTCGCCGACGGTGAAAACACCATTCATCCCGACGGGCACCTCCTGAGAAGTATCGCCTCCAAATTCAACAATGAAAAAACAATAGCCGCCATCAGAAACAACCAACTGGGCCAAACCGACTATCCGGCGTTCATGAACGAAATTGCCATGGCCGGTGTGCGGTTTTATGAAGCGACGCTCATTGGCGATGCTAAAAGAGTGACTTACATCGGAACCGGAGGCTTTTACGAAGAACGTATCCCGCTTTAGCGGTATTTAGAAATACAACATCGCCCCACCGATCACTGTAAACCTTGGTGTAAATTATATAAGGCCGCCACAACGCCACCGCTGTATTTTTACCATAAAAAAAGCGATGAAAACCACCGATAATACCCGTACCGTTCTGCGCACCGATTCCGGACAATGGCGCCAGGTCAATGCCCATGACGAAACCCGGACCGATGACACCACGTCACAAGATCCGGTAAATGCGCAGTTGACGTACAGCAAGACCTCTTATCCGCCGGATGGTGGTTATGAAGAATATTTTGAAGTCGGGAATGAGCTGTAAAACAGGCAGTGAAAAGGTCTGGCGCGTACACAGGGAAATGATCGGAAACCACGAACGCAAAAATTAGCAGGAGCAATTGATCCGATAGTTCGCCAATGATTTGTAAACAAACGTCTTAACCCATAACGTTAAAGTTTCGCGAGGTGATGGCAAACCGCTTATATTTGCCGACCCTAAATCGATATCCATGTTCCTCGCCCCATTGCGGACGCTTGCCCTTTGCGCCGCCCTGACCTTGCCTGCACAGCTGTCTGCACAAACCGCAGCGATCCGGCAGTTGCAGCGCGATTTGTCGCATACGCCGGACAGTTTGCGTCATGCTGACAAACTCAACCGCATCGCCACGCTGATGTATATGAAAGACCCCGACAGTTGTTTTTTCTATGCGGCCAACGCCAAAGCGCTTTCCACGCGGCACGGCTACGCGAAAGGAATCGCCGATGCCAACGGTACGCTCGGAATCGCGTTGTCGCAAAAAGGACTTAACCACGATGCGCTCAAGGCATTGGCCAAATCGCTTGCGCAGTACCAGGAAATAGGGGAAACATCGCGTGCGGCAATGGTCCACATGAACCTGGCATCAACGCACCGGTATCTATCGGACAGTGTAAATTGTGTTCGCGAACTGCGCAAAGGCATCGCATTGTCGCGTAAACGACCCAACGACAGCATCATGGCCATCGTTTATTCCGCCTATTGCAACCTGGCCCCGGGTTTGTCGCAGGACAGCGCGCACTACTACATGGGTAAAGCGCACCGGATTGCCTTAAAGTACAACGACGCCAAAATCCTCATTATGGAAAAACTGCTCGAAGCGTCGTATCTGCTCGGAACACCACAACGCGCAAAAGCCCTGCCGCTGATCGAAACGGCCATAGCGCAATCGAACGCCGCCGGGCTCGAATATCCGCTGATTTCCGCCTATGACCTGATGGCCAAATACCATGAGGAGGATCCTGATGTGGCCCTCGGATTCTACGAAAAAGTACTTGAAATACTGGACAAAAACGGTTACGTGACGCTCAAATCACTTGTACTGCAACGCATGATGCCGTATGCCGCGCGTGCAACCGACAAGAAAAAAAGAAGTGGCTTTGGCGCGCCAACTCGCAGCCGAAGTGGCCGAAAAGCAGTACCGGCTGAGTCAGTTTTTCAGCGATTACGTACGGTTCAACGATCTCGAGGACGCCAACCGATTGCTTGAGGTGGAAGCCAAGGCCGAACACAAACGGGTATGGATCCTGGGGTCATTCTCCGTTGGGAGCGCTCTGTTACTGGTGATTATTGTGGTGTTGTACCGGAAGTCGCGCCGGGCCATGCGGCATAAGTCCGAACTGTACCGGTTGCTCGAACAAAAAAACATCGAACTCGAAGCCAATGACGCTTTCAAAAACAAATTGCTGTCGATTCTTGCCCATGATTTCCGCGCACCGCTGATTTCGACGGTTTCCGTAATTGAACTGCTCAAATCCGAAACGTTGAGCCCCGAGGAAATGAAACCGCTTTACGATCAGGTGCAGCACGATTCCCACAAAATGCTCGATTTGTTCGACAATACGCTGCAATGGATCCGCCAGCAACTGCACGGCTATCAAACCCAAAGCGGACAACACCTGCTGCGCCCGCTCCTCGAGGAAGCCTCGCATGTGTTCGCGCACGAACTTTTGCATAAAAACCTGACGATCGTAAACCACATTCCGGCCCATCTTACGGTCACTACAGATAAGGAAATGCTGCAATTCATCAACCGGAACCTGATTTCCAACGCGATCAAGTTCTCGCCGCAAAACGGGATTATCGACATTACGGCCAGCGTATCGGGCGGAAAAGTACTGGTGTCGGTATCGGATCAAGGCAAAGGGCTCGACCAGAAAACCATTGCAGGATTGTTTACGATCAACAGCACCGGCAGCACCAAACAAGGCGCGGGCATTGCGCTGGCCATGTGCAAGGATTTTATCGAAAAGCTCGGTGGCGGCATCCGCGCGAGCAACAGTCCGGACGGCGCGGTGTTCGATTACCACATTCCGGCGCACGGATGATTATCCGTGATTGAGGTAGAGCTTCCAGTCGCTCGTCATTTCTATGATGCGCTGCCGTTTGCCTTTGCGCACAATGGTCGAATCCACCTCAAGGTGGCGGTGGGTTTTATTCTCGAACACATCTACAAAAGTTTTGACCAGATCGTCACTGGTTTGCGAACCGTCCAGCGGATTGAGCGTCAGCCCGGTCACGTTCATGCTTACATAGACGCAATCCTCATATTCGGTCACGTCGTGATTGATGGGATGTACGCCCGAATGATCTGGTTTATACCCGATGTATTCTATGGTGACGCGTTCGGTTTTTAGAATGTACAGTACGGTTTCGATGATGCTCTGCCGGAATAATTCGCGATTGTGTTCCGGGGGCGTCTCAATCACGCCGCAAATTTTCACGGTCAGCGTCGAAATGTTGTCGAAAGTTTCCATAGCAGTTTTTAAAAACAAATTGACGCCTTTTCGATCCGATTCTTTTACAGGATTCGCCACATGGTTTATACAAATCGCACCGAGCCATAACGTACTGCTTTACAATACTAATATTGGGTTAAAAAACAGGAATCCCAACCTGATGTGCCGCCGATTTGTGTAATTTTAAGTATGCTAAAAAGAGAAATTATGAAAAAGTTACTTTTACTGTCGATGGCCTTGTTCTCGTTTGGCGTGGCATCGGCACAAACGGACCCGCAAAAAACCGAGGCGCAAAAAGCCCGAAAAATGTCAAAATCCGACATCAAAGAGGACTCCGCATCGGCGCACAAAAAAACGAATAAAAATGCCGCAGCGCAAGCGCGCAGCCCACAGGCACGTGATACACAAACGCCGACGGGAACAACACCGGTAAATTCCAACGAGGTCAATTATCCGAGTAGTCCGGCAGGGACCGAGAACCCGGAGAGCGTAAAAACAAGTCCGGGCAGTACGGCATCGCCTACAGGGTCGAACCCGGCGAGCAACCCGCAAAAGTAAAGTAAGACACCGACGCATGTCGGTGTCTTTTTTTTATCGGAGCGTGGCCATATCGATCACAAAACGGTAACGCACATCACCGCGGACCATGCGGTTGAATGCAGGGTGAATGTCTTTGATGTCAATCATTTCAATGTCCGACACAATGCCGCGCGCAGCACAAAAGTCAAGCATTTCCTGCGTTTCGGGCAATCCACCTATCATCGAACCCACAAGGCTTTTGCGTCCGCTAAGCAAACTGAACGCACTGATCTGGTACGGCGTTGGTGGCAACCCGACACAAATATGAACGCCATCGCGTCGCAGCAATCCCATGTAAGCATTGATGTCGTGCGGCGCAGAAACGGTATCGAGGATAAAATCGAACGTTCCCCTGGCAGCCGTCATGTGCGATTCATCGGTCGTGACGACAAAATGGTGCGCCCCCAGTTTTTTCGCATCGGCCTCTTTGGACGGCGAAGTGCTCAACACGGTGACGTCCGCGCCAAACGCAACCCCGAACTTGACCGCCATATGTCCGAGCCCGCCCAAACCCAATACGGCCAGCCTATGCCCTTTGCCTACTTTCCAATGGCGCAATGGCGAATAGGTCGTAATTCCCGCACACAAAAGCGGTGCAGTGGCCGCCAGATCCACTTTGTCTGAAATGTGCAGCACGAAATCTTCATGAACGACAATCGTATTGGAATAGCCGCCGTGGGTAGGCATGCCGTCAAAACCAACAGAATTATAGGTGTACACCTTTTTTGTCTCGCAATATTGCTCGAGTCCGTCCTTACAATTCGAACAAGTGCGGCAGGAATCTACCAGGCAACCGGTGCCCGCATAATCACCAATCCGGAATTTAGTCACTTCACTGCCTGTGGCAACAACCACGCCCACGATTTCATGCCCGGGAACCATCGGAAAAATCGAGCCGCCCCATTCATCCCGCATCTGGTGCAGATCTGAATGGCAAACGCCGCAGTATCTGATATCGAATTGAACATCTTTTGGTCCTAAGTTGCGACGCTCAAACTCCCACGGAGCGAGATCGGCCTGGGCATCCTGTACGGCATAACCTTTTGCTGGTATCATGATTTTTTTGTTTAAAATTAGTGAATTTACCCGTACAACTGCGTGGGATAACGGCAATAATGGGTAACTTGTGAATAAAATTCCTCCAATGAAACAATCCTATCAAAATCACATAAGATTTTACGCACCGCATCATTTTGTGTTCTACCCCGTTGCTATGGTTTTACTGGTTGCAGCGCTCTACTTTTCTGTGACGCGACCCCAAACCACCGTATGGATTTTCATCAGCGCGATACTGATTCTTGTGATCTGGCTTTCCTATATGTTACGCCAACATTATGCGTTGACGCTGCAAAATCGGGTGGTCCGGCTTGAATTGCACTACCGCTATTTTACGCTGACAGGCAAACGCATTGAAGAGCTGCCGCGGCAACTCACCGACGCCCAACTGTTTGCACTGCGGTTTGCCTCAGATGCAGCGTTGCCCGCACTTGTCGACCGGACGGCAAAAGAAAATACCGACAGCCAAACCATCAAAAAAGCCATCACGGACTGGAAGGGCGACTACCACCGCGTTTAATACCATGAAAACGTCCCGGATTTTATTGGCGTGGGTCCCGATGTTGCTGCTGGCGATAGCCAACGGAGCCGCGCGCGACCTCATTTATGGGCGATGGATCGGCCGGCTTCGCGCACATCAGATGTCGACGATTATTCTCGTGATGGTATTGTGGAGTTATATCGGCATATTTACAAAAAAAAATCCGTTCCGATCTCCGGAGCAAGCGATGTTGACAGGCTTTTTGTGGGCGTTGCTCACCCTTGGATTCGAATTTGGTTTCGGCATTTATCGCGGCATGCCCTGGCAACAAATACTATCCGATTATGATCTTGCCGCCGGACGGCTCTGGCTGCTGATTCCCGTAACGCTCGCATGTGCGCCGCCACTTTGGTTCCACTTTAGTAACCGACGCCAGAACTAACCGTTTTCTTTGCGCGTGTGTTCGAACGAAAAATGTCGCAATTGCGGCGCGCGGAAGGACGTGTAGATCACCACGCCCAATGTGATGCAGCCTCCGGTCACCACCGCGCGTACTGTGCCGAGCCAATGCGCCATAACGCCGCTTTCAAAATCGCCGAGTTCGTTCGATGAACTGACAAACATGGTATTGACTGCCGATACCCGTCCGCGCATGGCATCGGGGGTCACCAGTTGCAAAATCGTGCTTCTTATCACTACACTTACCGCATCGAACATACCCGATAGCAGCAGCATAAACATCGACAGATAAAAGTTTTTGGAAATCCCGAAAATGATGATCGATACGGCAAAACCGCCCACGCAAAAAAACAATTTCCTGCCTGGATTGGTGCGAAGCGGCAAAAAGGCGAGCAATGCCATCGTGATCAATGCACCGATTCCGGGGGCGGACCGCAACAAACCGAATCCCATCTCGTCCACAAGCAAGATCTCTTTTTGATACACCGGCAGCAGTGCGACTGCCCCGCCAAAAAGCACCGAGAACATATCCAGACACAAGGCCGAAAGCAGCACGGGCGTTTTCCAAACAAATGCCAATCCTTCCACAACGCTTTGCAATACAGGCTCTTTAACCTTTTTAATGACCGGTTTGGACGCGATGGCCAGCAGCGGCAACAAAAGTGAGGTCAGCAGCGCGAAAACGACAAACAAGCTCGGCGCAATGCCTTTCCATGCGATGCCAAAACCCGCGGCCAGCGGTCCGAGGACGGCGCCAAGATGCCAGGCCATGCTGCTCCAGGTGGTCGCGTTGGGAAAGTGTTCACGCGGAACGACCATTCCAAACAGCGCAAACATCGACGGGCTGTAGAACGAACGCAAAACACCACCTAAAAAAACCAAAATGTAGATCAGATTGACAAGCCATCCGGTTGGGATCTGCGGTTGGGCCATCGCCATAAAAAACAGCGAAAGCGCCAGCGCAATGTACCCGGACAAACACGCCAGCACCATTTTGCGCTTCTCGTTGTGGTCCACTACATATCCGGAGAAAAATGAGACGCCGATGGCAGGAATCACTTCTGCCAATCCCACCAAACCCAGCGAAAGTTTATCCGCCGTGAGCTGGTACACCCAAAAGTAAATGACCGTAATTTGCATGTTGAGCCCAAAGATAATGCCCAAGCGCAACAACAGGTACCGCTGGAATTCCACGATCAACAGCGACGGATTTTTAGCAAAAAAGCTTTTGGGAGAAGGCGAAAGCGGCGTATTGGGGTCCATAGGTGCGTGATTATTGGGTGTAAAATTAGCCTTTTTGTTACAATCCCGAGGCGCAATTTCGTTTCTTTGCTACCTCCAAATCCCGCCCGATGCGCCAAGCCCAGTACGTGCCCGATCAACATTATATCCATCTCACTTTTACGGCCCACGGGCTCAACTTCAAGGAATTCGAGCGATGTGTGTTCGACCAATGCGACTTCAGCGCGTGCACATTTCTTGCCGTAACGTTTATCGACTGCGTGTTCAACCATTGTATTTTCAGCGGGGCACGCATCAATTACGTCGCGCTTCGTACCGTGGCATTTAACGATTGTACCATCAAAGGCGTCAATTTTTCGATGTGCGACCGATTGATCTTTGAGCTGTCCTTTACACGCTGCATTCTCGATTTCTCGCAATTTTACGCGCTGAAGCTCAAACAAACGCGCTTCTCTCAATGTAGTCTGATCGCCGCCGATTTCATGGGCGCAGACCTCACCGGCGTTGTTTTCGACCACTGCGATTTGTACCGCGCCGAATTTTCACGCGCCAACGCCTCAAAATCGGATTTCAGGACGAGCCGGCATTATGCGATCGACCCGGCGCAAACCAAAATCAACAAGGCGCAATTTTCGTTGGGCGGACTCAAAGGCTTGCTTGCCAAACACGAAATCGTGGTGGTGGACTAGAGTTTCTTTTCCATCCGGTAATCTTCCATCAGATACCCGTGTCCAATGGCGATGTCCTGGCGCGCTACGATCTCAAATCCCATTTTTTCGTAAAAGCCGATTGCTTTATTCAACCGATTGACATTGAGCGACAAAAGTTGTGCTTCTTCGCTGCGTGCAAGCGCTTCGACATGAGCGATGAGCTCCCTCCCGATTCCGGTGCCCTGCGTTTGCGGCAGCACGTAAATTTTATGGATGCGCGTCACGGCCCTTCCTTCGTAATCATGTTGGTAGGCTACAAAACCGACAGGCACATCGGTTTCCACGAGCAGGTAACGGTGACCTTTGCGCAAAGAATCGGTCAGCGCGTCGGGCGAATAAAACGAATCGAGCATGTAAGCAAGTTGCGCCGCAGACAAAATATTGCCGTAAGTGTCGGGCCAAATCGCATACGCCAGGTCGCGTATGGCCGCGAGATCTGATTCGTGAGCCGGTCGGATCATAGGTTTTTGGGCAAGTAAAGATAAAAAGTCGTTCCTTTTCCAGGCTTCGAACGAACGGCAATCAAACCCTTGTGGTTCTCGACAATTTTCTTGCAGATCGCCAATCCGATGCCTGTGCCTGCATATTTGGCATCGGTTTCGAGCCGGTGGAACAGTACGAAAATCTTATCGGCATACTCCTGCCGGAATCCGATACCATTGTCGGAAACGGCAATTTTGTAGAATTGCTTGTCGGTAACAGTCCTGTCCTGAATGGTCTCGGGCTCACCTATTTTGAGGCCCGCGATCCGGATTTGCGGAATGGTGCCCTCCACGCTGTATTTGAGCGAATTGGTGATCAGATTCATGAACAGCTGTTCGATCTGGAATGGAATCGCCTTGAGTGTGGGGAGATTTTCAAACGTCACGTCGGCCGTCTTTTCCTCAATATTGAGCGACAAATCCTGAACGATCTGGCTTAGCAAAGTCATCAAATTGGTCTTGACAAACGTTTTGTCGCCCTTGATGGTGCGCGTATAGTTGACCAGATCGATCATCAGCGATTGCATGCGGTTGGCCGCACCGTAGATCTTGGCAAAATAATCCTTGCCCTGGTCGGACAGCACTGCTTCTTCCTTTTCGCGGATGCGCGAGATGAACATCTGGATTTTGCGCAGCGGTTCCTGCAAATCGTGGCTTACAATGTTATTGAACGCTTCGAGCTCTTCATTGATCGCCTTGAGTTGGCGGTTGTTTTGCTCCAGGTCGATGTTCCTGAGGTATTGCTCGGTAATGTCGTGGTTGACGCCCACCTTGATTTGCTCGCCCTTGCTGTTGGTCATAAAACTGCCGACCGATTTGATGTAACGCATTGTCCCGTCCGGCAACAGATAGCGCACAACGATAGACGTGGGTTCAAGGCTCCGGAGCGATTCATAATGCTGATTCATGGCCGCCTCAAGATCTTCCGGATGGATGTATTTGGAAAAATTCTCGGACGTAGGGTCGAACGATCCGGGTTCCATGCCGAGCAATCGGTAGAAATTATCGGACAGTGTGAGCACACCTGTGCGCAAATTGAGCTTCCAATGCCCGAACTGCGCGACTTTCTCTGCTTTATTGAATGAGTGGTTAAGGAACTGAAGTTCGTCATTGGCCCTTTGCAATTCGTCGATATCACTGTTGAGCCGGTTGAACGAAAGCAGCAGCACAAGCAACGACAACAGCACGAGCAAAAACGCACTGATCCCAGAGTCCTTGAGTTCAAACTGGTGCTCGCTGTTGAGGTTTTCGAGTTTTTTGGCTTCGACTTCGATCGAATGGTAGACAAGGGCGCGCATCTGATTGCTCAGATCTGTGCTGTAGAGCAACTTGTCGTTGAGCATTTCCTTGTCGGCATTTCGCAAACGGGCCACGGTAAGGGTTTCGCGGAACAAATCGAACCGCTTGTTGAACATGACCCTGAGCGAATCCAGGCTGCGCAACATTTCCGGGTTCTTGCCCGATAGCTGTTTGAGCTTCAGAAAATTGCGCTCGATTTCACCGCGGTCCAAAAATCGGTTTTTGAGGTACGCCTCGTCCTTGGTGATGATGTAACTGCGCAAATACGTTTCGTAATTGCTGATCACCGAGAGCATTTTCTCGAGCTCAAGCTGCGTTTGGTTTGAGGTGGCGATGCGTGCAACGGATTCATCGAGCTTTTGCATTTTGGAATACAATACAGAAGCGATGTACGCAATAACGACAATGGCAATTCCTAAGGCAATTTTAAATACCTGGTCGTTTTTATATAATCTTAGGAATTTCATTCTTCACGGTTATATACTAAAGAAAAAAGTTTCTTTATTTAACCCCGAGGAATGGAATTGCCAGTTAATGTTCACGACGTCTTTGATGACCTTTTTGAGTTTGGAAAAGTCGTTTGGTTTCTTGATGTAGATATTTGCCCCGCCTACAAACGTCTCCTCGATGTCCTTTTCAGCCGACGAGGTCGAGTAAATCGCAATCGACAACTCCTTAAAACGGTTGTTGGCCCTGATTTCCTTCAAACAATCAAAACCCGTTTTGCCCGGCATGTTCAAATCGAGGAACAAAATGTGTGGCATTCTGATATCAGGCCTTTCAAGATAATCCATAAGCTCTTTACCGTCTTTGAAGAGCGTGACTTTGTTGGTCATCTTGAGCTCGGCCAATGCTTCGCTAAAGAAATTACGGTCATCTTCATCGTCGTCAGCGAGCAGAATGTGGATCGGATCTTTGTGTGTGATCATGGGGTTATTCGATGTTAGGTTGTGGCGATAGGCCAAAAATACGAATTATTACTCACTTTGGGCAATTAATCTACCTGATTGACCAATAATCTGCGTTTGTCGATGATGCGCTTGAACATCGAAGGGGTCAATCCGGTTACTTTTTTGAACTGACTTGAAAGGTGCGCAACGCTGCTGTAGTTGAGTTTATAAGAGATTTCCGTCAAAGTCAATTCCTCTTCCACGATCAGCTTCTTGGCGCGCTCGATTTTCTGGATGATGATAAAGTTCTCAATGGATGTAAAGGTATATTCCGAAAAAATATTGGCGATGTACCCATAACTGAAATTGAGCTTCTCGGACAGATAATGCGAAATCGTCGTCGAAGGCAACTTATCGCGCTCATAGACCATTTCCACAATGGCGTCCTTGATGCGCTGGATGAGCTGGCTTTTCTGGTTATTGAGGATATAAATCCCGTAGCGGTTAAGCGATTCCTGAACCTCGGCGAATTGTTCCTCGGTCACTTCCTCATCGATTTCGATTTCTCCCAAATCGAGCAATTGATATTTGACCTGATGCTTTTCGAGCTGTTCCTGAAGAATGACCCGGCAGGCCATGATTCCGTCGTATTTGATGTAAAGCTTCATGGGCTTAGATCGCTGTTAGTTTGATTTTATTTTATAAATATAGGGCAAAAAATAAAACTGTCAATGTTTCGGCTCAACAATTCACAACAAATTCACGCATTGGCTGCTTAAATATAATGTAAATTATTGTATTTAAGCCAATTAAATCCGATTCAGATTGCAACTTTTAACAATTCAACCATGAATCGTTTGCGACTTGCCGTATTTTGCGATCACCGATGCCTCAAAATCAAGCCACTGGCGCCACCGCTGCTCCACGTCGATACCTGTTCCGTATTTGCGCGCATAACCGATAAATGTCGTGTAATGACCCGCTTCGCTTTCCATCAGCTCGCGGTAAAAGGCCGCCAGTTCCGCGTCCTGGATATTTTCCGACAACACTTTGAACCGCTCGCAGCTGCGCGCCTCGATCATGGCCGAAAAAAGCAACCGCTCCACCAACCCGGATACCCGGCTGCCGTTTGAATTGCGCTTCATGTACTGCGCCAGTTCGCCCACGTATTCATCCTTGCGCTCGCGCCCGAGTTTGTAGCCGCGCTTTTTGATGATCTCGTGCACCATGTCGAAATGCTCAATCTCTTCTTTGGCCAGGGCGAGCATGTCCGTGACCAGGTCCGGATACTCGCTGTTGATCGTGATCAGCGTAATGGCATTCGAAGCGGCCTTTTGTTCGCACCACGCGTGGTCGGTAAGGATTTCTTCGATGTCGGTCTCAACGATGTTGACCCAGCGCGGATCGGTTGGCAATTGCAATCTGAAAGTGGACATGTCAATAGATTTTACGCCAAATTTACGTCTTTCGCGCCAAAACACAAAGCCCGGGACGGAATCCCATGATTTTGCGGATTAATTGCGCACGCGGCTCTGCTCGGTCTCTGCCCCTGTGCGCTCGTTGCCGTTTTTGGCCTCGAACATTTTCCCGAACGCGTAGGTAAAGGTCAGCGCTACATTGCGCGTATCGCCCCAATTCTCATAATTGGCATACGTGTTTTGCAGATTATTGATCGTACCGGCGTTGACATTGCTGTAAAAAATATCGTTCGCAGTCAGCCGCAGGGTACCTTTGTCTTTGAGCACTTTTTTCTGAACGCCGCAATTGACCGCATGCTTGGGGCGCGTTCCCACCTGCGCAGACGGTAATGCCGATATCAGGTTGCCGCCCAGTTCTGCCTGCCATCCGTTGCCCAACTCGAAACGATTGTTGGCCTGAAAGTAAAAGAACGTTCCTTCGGCGCGCAGGTATTCAGTATAAAGCGGACTGTCGTACTTGAGGTAAGTCGCCTCGGCGTACAAATTGGCCGTCCAACCCTTGCGCACCGGCAAATCGGATTGTACGTTCCAGCTCAACACCTGAATTTGGCTCAGATTACCGGGTCGGCTGTAGTAAATGCCGTTGTCGATTTCAAGGGTTTCATCGATCCCGTCATCGACATAATTGTAACTGACGGTCGTATTGAACAAACTCTTATACCGGTAAGACAACTCCACATTGTGCGCAAACGACGGATTCAAATACGGATTTCCGGTGTAAAACGTAAACTTGTCCAACGGACTGATGAACGGATTCAGATCCTGGTAATACGGCCTGTTGATGCGTTTTCCGTACGAGGTGACAAGCTGGTGGTTGCCAATGGAGTCGATCTTGTACTGCACGTATAATGTCGGGAATAAATTGGTGTAATCGCGCCGGAATTGCGATGCCGGCTTCATGATATTGCCAAGCTGATCGCCTTTTGACACCGTATGTTCGAGCCGCAAACCCGCCTGCAGCGAAAATCTTGCAAAATTGCGGCTGTAGTTCAGGTAACCTGCATGGATCACCTCATCGTATTTGAAATGGTTGCTCATATCGTAATTGGGAACCGGCCCCACAGGCGACCTGTCCGCGTATTGAGTGACGTTGTCGGTTTTGGAATACGAGATTTTATAACCTGCCTCAACGGTCTGTTCTTTTCTAAAGCTGTGGCTGTAATCCGTTTTGAACGCATAAATGTCGATCAGGCCCGGCAGCATTCCGGTAGACTCGTCAGACGTGCCAAAGCCCGTGGGTGCAAACACATAATTGCTGAATACCTGATGGGTCTTGTCGTCATAGCGCAAATAATCCGCATCGGCAGACCACTTGCTTCCCGGCGCAAAATCGTGGCTCACGTTCAGGTTCAGGCTTAGGTTCTTGAACCTTTCGCGCTCAGAATTCTTGGCGATAATGGCCGAATCGAGCACGCCAACGGCATCGTAGACCACGCTATTGCCGTCCGATCGTTGGTTGCCGCGCCGGTACATGCCGCCTGCGTTGATCCCGAGCGTTGTCTTTTCCGTGGCATAAAAATACATCCCCACGCGTGCATTGGAAGTGTTGTTGCGGCGTTCGATGAGGGTCTTTTGGTCGAACAGCGATCGCGTCGTACGGTCTGGATTAAAAAACTGCCGGTAAATATCAAGGTCCGACACAAGAGCTTGGGTTGCATAACCCGCATTTCCAAAAACCCGGAATTTTCCCTGCATAAAGTTCAGGCTTAAGCCATTGCGCGAATTCCAGCGTTTGCCCAGCGAGCCGCGTGCCGTATAGTTGCCGTTGAACCCCCTGGCCTTGCCTTTTTTGGTTTTGATGTTGATGATGCCCGCGCTGCCCGCCGCTTCATACTTGGCCGGCGGATTGGTGATGAGTTCGATCTGGTCGAGCGTGCTTGCCGGCAGGGCTTTGAGATAGGCCTCAAGCTCGGCACCCGACAAATAAGTAGGTTTGTCATCGATGAACACCATTACGCCGGATCGGCCTTTGAACGTGATCGTGCCATTCTGGTCCACGAGAATGCCCGGCGATTTTTCCAGGACATCCATCGCATCGGAACCCGCCCCGGACATCATCGCGTCCACGTTGACCACCGTACGGTCGATCTTGTATTCGGCGAGCGGCCTTTTCTTTTGCACGGTGACTTCAGCGAGCTGATTTGCTTCGAGCGGTTCGAGCGTGATGGCAACGGGAACCTGCTGGGCCCCTTCGGCAACAGACACCGGAATTTGCAACGGCCGGTATGCCGTATCTTCGATCACGAGCAGGTATTGTCCGGCGGGAATCTCAAAGGCGAACGTGCCGTCGGGTTGGGAAATTTCTGTTTTAAGCAATGTTTGGTCGGTCGCCGATACCAGCGCGATGAGCACCGGATCCGGAATGGTCCCGTTTTTTGAAACAACAGTTCCTTTGACCACGGCGGTTTGGGCCATAACGCCCCAGCCGCACAGCAGGAGCAGCAAATGAAGTAATTTCATGATGGTGATTGATTTGATTGATGATTTGGTGATTAACTTTAAAACTTTTGTGAGGTATGTCGCGCAATTTTGCATTTTGTTGCACGAACAGCCTTTATTTTATTTCCCGACGTCGGGGCGACAGGACAAAAAAAGGCCCGCGGAAACCACGGGCCTCACCTATATAGAAGGG
>JAEWLN010000113.1 GCA_023457535.1 Bacteroidota bacterium | reverse complement strand
CAACACCGTATAAGCGCAATTGCTGGTTTTCGGTAAGTTGAACGCTTGGTTTTCACGAAGAAAGTTTTATCTTCGGCAGAGAGAACTCGGCTCGCTTTGACGCAACTGCGCTTATACGGGGCTCGTTGTGTGCAAGCCTATTGAACAATCGTCTAAAAATAGTGTATGAAAAAAATTGACCTCGGTGTAGAACGAGACCATATCGAGTCGCTTACAAAAGCAAGTGGTGTTACTGCCATTTCAGAGCTAATTTGGAATTCACTAGATTCGGATTCAACTCTCATAGACATAAGTTATCGTAACAGTAGACTCGGTTCAATTGAGGAAATCGAAGTCACCGATAACGGGTTAGGTTTGAATTATTCAAAAGCACACGATGTATTTGGAAGACTTGGCGGCTCAGAGAAAAAGATACAACACACAAGTCCAGGCGGCAGACAATATCATGGAAAAGAAGGTAAAGGGCGTTATAAATCTTTAGCACTTGGTGATTTAGTTACATTTACCAGTAGGTTTAAAAATTCGGACCAATTCCAAGAGTTCAACATTACGCTCGATCGAAACAACCTATCCTATTCTGAAATCAGTGACGTAAAAACTTTGCAAAAAGGAACTGGTCAAAGTGGTTTTAATGTTAAAATCAACAATATTAACCAAGAAAATGCACAATTAGCTCTTGATCCGAAAGGAATGAAAGATTTAGAGCAGAAATTTGCTTCATATTGGATAAGTTATCCAGATTTCGCAATCCAATTCAATGGCAGAAAATTAGAGTTTGAATCTCTTATCAAAAACACTGAAGAGACTGAAATTTTTGCCGAAGATGATGGCGGCCGATATAAGTTTGTAATTAAAATAATTGAATGGAACTTTGATATTAAAAAGAAAGCTTATTTGTGCAATTTAAAGGGTGTGCCCTTTAAAGAACTAAATTTAGGCATACGTTCAAGTATACCAATATCGATTTTTATTCATTCAATATATATTGAGACTCTTCACCGCGACAATCTTCTCGATCTAGATAATTTTGACGACATTCTTCAGGGAATATATTCGGAGTCCAAAAAATTCGCTCGGGACTATGTTAGAAGACGACTACATCAATATTCCGGCGAATTCATTACAGAACTCAAAAATAAAGGATTGTATCCTTACAAGGAAAAAGCAGACAGCGTCGTAGAGGAATCCAAAAGACAGGTTTTCGATATCGTGGCATTGCAAATTCATGAATATCTACCGAATTTCGATGAGCAAGATGATAAAAGTAAAAAGTTTACTCTTTCGCTAATAAAAGATTCCCTTGAAAAAGATTCCCATTCATTGCATAGAATATTAACTGAGGTTATCGATTTCCCGCTAGATAAACGAGAGGAACTTGTAGAAATTTTAGAAGACACATCGTTGTCGAATATTATTGACACAATGACCGAAATTAAGAATCGGCTAAGTCTAATTAACGGTCTAGAAACAATTATCTATGACAGTAACGTAAATGCAAGTGTTAAGGAGCGAAAACATCTTCATAAAATTGTAGTAAAAGAAACTTGGCTGTTTGGCGACAAATATACTTACGGCGTAGATGACGTAACTCTAAAGTCTGTATTAAAAGCTTATTTAAAAGATTCGCTACATCGCGACGACTTTCAGGAAATCGTTGATGAAAAAGACAACTCAGATTTACAAACAATTCCTGACGTCTGCCTCTGGCAACAATTTAGTTTGGGAAGTATGGGCAAGGAAAACCTTGTCATTGAATTGAAAAAACCAACAGTTGATGCCCGGATTCAATGAGAAAACCCAAATTGAATCTTACGCCACAAAAGTTTCAAATGATCCAAGATTTCCAAAAGATAAAACTAGATGGAAATTTATTTTGCTTACAAAAAATATTAAACCAGAGATCGAGCCTTTATTAAAACAAATGCATCGTCGCTACGGTCATGTTTCAGAAGGCGAAAATTTCGACGTTTATATCTTACCTTGGGGACATATTTTGACGGACGCGCGGACAAGACATGAGTTCATTAAGGAAAAACTTAATCTCAATTTAGAAAGTGATGAACAAGGCTTGGACTACTTGAGAAAAAAATACAGAGAATATTTACCAGAAAATTTTTAATCAGGCCAGCACACAACACTGCATTTACGCAAGAGCTGGTTTTGAGTAAGTTGGACGTTTGTTCTTTCCAAGAAAGTTCTATCTTAGCAGAGCGAACTCTGCTCCTATTTCCGCTCCTGCGCAAATGCAGGGAACGTTGGGAGAAAGCTTGAGAAAATCGACGTTAACATTCAACTCTTATATTTTTTTGTATTTTTGAAAAAAACCGAAAGATGGACTTACAAACCCGAAAAATTATTTTTGTACAGGAGTTTCTTAAACTTCAAAGCGAGAAAGCGGTTTCTCATCTTGAAAGTTTGCTAAAAAAAGAAACCAAAGCGTCGATAGAAACTCCAATGTCTATCGAAGATTATCATCATAGAATAAACCAATCAATTGACGATTCAAAAAATAATAGATTGACAGAATCTAATGATTTGTTATCTCAAATTGAAAAATGGAGCTGAAAATTTATTGGACAAATTTTGCAAAAAGTGAATTGCAAAATATTTTTGAATATTATAAAGTCAATGCAAGTTTATCGGTTGCGAGAAATTTAGTGTCAGGAATTGTAAAAGAATCACAGAAACTTTCAAATCAACCTTTGATCGGACAAGATGAAGAATTACTTGCTGATTTCAGTCTGGGTTACAAATATCTTGTATATAAAAACTATAAATTGGTTTACGTTTTTGATAAGAATCGAAATCGAATTGAAATTCATGATGTTTTTGATTCACGGCAGAATCCAAAGAAAATATCTCGTAAGAAATAAGCCTTCTCCCAACACTGCATTTACGCAAGAGCTGGTTTTTAGTGAGTTGAACGTTTGTCGTTTCCAAGAAAATTCTATCTTAGCAGAGAGAACTCTGCTCCTATTTCCGCTCCTGCGCAAATGCAGGGAACGTTATGCGAAATTTTAAAAAATGGATAAAATTGAAAATTTTATAGACAGATTTATATTATTCGAAATTGTCGAAAGCGGGTTTATATTTCTATCCGATGAACTAATATTTCCCAACAAAGTTATTGATGATTTTATTGAAAGTTTAAGTTTTAATAGTGTGAAGAACATTAGAATTCTTTATACAAAAAATAAATCTGGAAGATTAGCTGCAATTCGTGAGATTATTGAGCAAGTTCGTAATAATAATAGTTTTGCAAACGATGAGGTAGGTAGAGATGATATCATCGCAATACTTGAGTATCAAATTTTCCTAGATGAAAATGGCTATGATAATCGATTCAAAAAAAAGATAAAAGATATAATTATAAGTTACATAAAAGCAAGTTACCCTAATATTGCAATTATTCTCGACAAATACCTTTACGACCCGAACATTGTAGAAATAAATTTTATTGCTTCTATATCTGACTTCGCTCAATTCAATGCTAATAACTTTTCAAAGTTTGACAATGTATTCTTTAGAGGACATGCAAATATTGCGTGGAAACCTTTACCATCAATTTATCGAAATAATTGGTATCAAAATGAACACAAGATGTTTCGGGAAATTATTATTCGAAACTCTGAGGAATTTGTCAACACAAAATCTACATTTGAAAAATTGACTATAATGCAACATTATGGTTTACCCACTAGGCTATTAGATATAACCAAAAATCCGTTAGTCGCTTTGTATTTCTCTTGCTGTGACAAAAACGAAAATCAATCTCCAGGCGAAGTTCTAATTTTCGTTCCAGAGGAAAACGAGATAAAATACTATGATAGCGATACGGTTAGTATTCTCGCCAATTTATCGAAATGTGAGCGAACTCTGGAAACAAATATGACTAAAGCTAAATTTAATAAAAAATATGATCAAGGTCTGAAACTTCTTCACCTTATAAAAGAAGAAAAACCTTATTTTCTAAATATAATTGATCCCCTAGACTTTAATAAAGCTTTAGTTGTGCGTCCCATAAACAACAACGCCCGTATAAAAAAACAGTCAGGATATTTCTTTTTATTTGGAATTGAAGATAAAATTTCGAAACCAGCCGAAATAAATTCATTATATTCTAAAAACAATAAAAGAGTTAGATATTTTATCGACGATATTGATAAACAAAATATTTTGAAAGACTTGGAAGGTTTGGGAATTAGCAGCGAATCGTTGTTTCCCGAAATCGAAAAAGGTACGGAGTATCTAAAGTCAAAGTACTAATTTCGCATAACCGCCGCTAAGACGCCATTGCCGGGTTTTCGGTACCCGGAAGTTGTTGTTTCACGAAGAAACATTATCTTGGCAGAGAGAACTCAGCCCGCTTTGATCGGCAACGGCGCTTAGCGGCCTAACGTTAGGCGTCATTTTTAAGAACCCGATGAACAAGATAGAAGGCATACCAGACAAAAGTGATTATGAAGACTATTGGGACTTCATAAATTATCGTATTGACGGATATTGGTTGGACGAAAAACTCGACGAACTATATCCCGACAATATGTACAAAGGACTTATTCCTACACTTGTGTACTGGATGGAACGAGAAGAAGAAAAAGCAGTTGTTTGGAAAAGAATTTTGCCAAACGAAAACGAGACAACAATTTGTCCAATTCTTATGTGTCCAGACGACAATGACTTTTCTTGTACTTTAATAGTTGCTGAAATACGGAATTGCGGCGACCTAATTCAATGGAAACATATTGGTTTAGATAAGACAAAAGATTGGGAGGCTGAGAAAGTTGGCTCGACAGTAGAATGGTTTGACGAAATCGTTGAATTCAATTTTTCTAAACAGGACTATTTGAAAATGATTGAAACATTTAGACAAAGACTACCAATAGACAAATTACGAATTGACGAGCACATAAAGGAGTGGAATGACAAAAAAACGAACGCCTAACCGCCGTTTCAAGCCATTGCGGAGTTTTTCGTAGCCGAAAGCTATGGTTTCACGAAGAAACATTATCTTCGGCAGAGAGAACTCAGTCCGCTTTGATCCGCAACGGCGTGAAGCGGCCTAACGTTACATGACAGCGCGGACGTGACGAAGAACGTTTGGAGTAAATAGAAAATTTGGCAAATTTGAATTTTCAAATAGATTTCGAATTAATCACTGAAATCCGTTGTCGGAAAATCAAATGGCGTTTTGTTTTATTTTTGATAGACGAGCCATACTTTCGCAATCTACGAAAGAACGTCGGTGTAAAGCTTCGCTGTTTTCATCGGAAACTCCGGAAAAATATAAACTCAAATTCGCGTTTCATCTGAAAAAAATCGGTAGACAATACTTTGCGCAGATTTCTGACAAAGAATATTAGGATTGGATATCGGCTAAAATATTTTGCGCAGAATTCTGATTAAGAATATTGGGTTTGGAAATCGGCTGAAATACGGACCGTTGAAATATCGTAGAAACTTTTTTTTCCTCTTTGTCGGTGATTTTGCGTCGGTTGTAAAATCAAAAAAAACAAAGCAGAGAATTGAAATTTCTTTGATTTTTGCATGCCAAACGTCGGTGCGCCGTCAATGTAACAGCCTGTAAGCGAATTGCGCTGGTTTTTGGTAGCCGGAAGTTGTGGTTTCACGAATAAAGTTTATGTTCGGCAGAGAGAACTCGGTCCGCTTGAACCGCGAATTACGCTTACAGGCGGCACGTTACTGGCAATTTTTCGAGAACATTATCGTCAAACGTAAACTTTTGTATATTTGGGGAAAGTTTAAAAATGACAACAAAAGAAATCATATTAAAAACACTTAAATCAAATAAGTCTAAGCTGTCGAAACTTGGTATTCGAAATGTTGGCTTGTTCGGGTCATATCTTCGTAATGAGCAGTCAAGTGAAAGTGATATTGACTTGTTGATCGATTTTGAACCTGAAAAAGAAAACTTCGACAATTACATGGCTGTTTACGATTTATTCGAAAGAATTTTCAAGAATGAAAAAATCGAAGTCGTAACCAAAAATGGTTTGAGTCCTTACATTGGTCCAAAAATTTTAAACGAAGTTCAATATGTCTAAAGAACCAAAAGAATTTCTTAGACATATTTTGGACGAGTGTTCATATTTAATTTCTGTAAGCCAAAGTTTAGAATATAATTCATTTTTGGATGATGAAACTTTAAAGCGTGCTGTCGTTAGAAGTTTAGAAATCATTGGAGAAGCTACAAAGAAAATTCCAGTAGATTTTAGAGACAATCATAATTCTATTCAATGGAAAAGTATGGCGGGAATGAGAGATCGATTAATTCATGATTATGTCGGAGTCAATTATTCGATTGTTTGGGATGTAATTAAAAATAAAATTCCTGAACTCAAAAATCAAATTGATCAAGTTTTGTCACAGGAATAAAAACTGCCAGTAACCGCCGTTTCATCGACATTGCCGGGATTCGGGTAAGTTGAATGTTCATTTTTCACGAACATTGTCTATCTTCGGCAGAGGGAACTCGGTCCGCTTTTCCGGCAACGTCGTGAAGCGGCCTAACGTTAGCTGAAATGCCAGAGAAATTCTCGTAAAAATAAAAACATAACTTTGCTTTATCCAGAAGAAATAATGATTAATCGCTTTGCGCAAGAGATAATTAATCTTGAGCAAATTATGATTTGGTTTGATAGTTTAGATTTGGAAAGCAAAATGAATTCTATTACGAAAGCTAGAATATTTCTTGAGCAATCACATCCAACAGAGGAAATTATAAAAGCAGGAATACAAACTGTTCCGCTTAAACAAACAATAACTCCAATAGTTCTTTTTAAAACTAATAATTTTAAAAATGCAATTCATAAAATAAGGTCGCTTCCTGAAAATGAAAATAGAAAAGTGTTTGTTACTTTAATCTCAATTTTTAAAATTTCAGACACTAGACGCAGAGAATTTAGGTGCAAAAATGGTTGTTCTCATGAATGGCATAATTTGGAATCACTAATAAACTAGGCAAATCAGCTAACCGCCGTTTCAAGCGATTGCGGAGTTTTTCGTAGCCGGAAGCTATGGTTTCACGAAGAAACATTATCTTCGGCAGAGAAAACTCAGTCCGCTTTGATCCGCAACCGCGTGAAGCGGCCTAACGT
>JAEWLN010000112.1 GCA_023457535.1 Bacteroidota bacterium | reverse complement strand
GGGTTGACGAGAGTTACGTGACCAAGCTGCTCGGCTATTTCAAATCCCGCTAGTTTCCTAATTTACAATGAAAAAGAACATTTACATCCTCACGTTTCTATTGCTTTCGCTTGCCGGTTTCGCCCAGCAAAAAAAGGTCACGACGGCAATCGACTCGACCAGGAAAAAAATAGGCGCCGAGTTCAAACTCACGCTCAAAACCAATGTCGACACGCTTTCCAGGGTCGATTTTCCAGCGTTCAAAAACTTTGGCGCGCTCGAAGTGATCCAGGCTTATCCCACCGATACGGTCAGGCAGGGCGATCGCTACGAACTGATCAAAAAATACGGACTCACGCAGTTTGACTCCGGGCGCTACCTCGTGCCGAGACTTCCGGTAATCATCAATGGAAAACCGCATTTTTCAGACAGCATCCGCGTGGAAGTTGCCAATGTGGCCGTGGATACGCTCAAGCAAAAAATGTACGACATCAAGGACATCGTGCCGGTAAAGGACGAAATCTCAGACTGGTGGATCTATTTGCTCTTGCTGACCGCCATTGGTACCGGCGGGTATTTTCTTTACCAGTATCTGAAGAAAAAGCAAGCGCGCAAGGCCGACGAATTTGCCTATAAAACGCCGATCGAAAAAGCCACGATGCTGCTGCAAACGCTCGAAAAGAAAGAGCTCTGGCAAAAAGGCGAGGTCAAGACCTATTACAGCGAACTGACGGACATTGCGCGAAATTACATTGAGGAAGCGATCCACATCCCGGCGATGGAAAGCACGACATCGGAATTGATTGTTGCGCTCAGGGCCGCATCGGTGCAAAAGAAAATGGCGCTCACGCCGGAAACGGTTGAAAATCTCGAACGCGTGTTGCGCCAGGCCGATCTGGTCAAATTCGCCAAGTCCAAGCCGCTCGATTTTGAAATTACCGAAGACCGCAACAAGATCGAAAAAGTGATTGTAACACTCGACAAAGCCATTCCGCAGGAGGAAGAGGAGATCGATGACATGGAATACAAAAAGGCGTTACACCAAAAAATGCTGCGCAGGCAAAAACGCAACCGCATAGTGGCTACGGCAGGTTTTGTCGTGCTTGCGCTCATGGGCGTGACCGCTTATTTCATCGCGACCAAAGGGTTTACGTATGTCAAAGATAATGTCATCGGAAGCCAGACCAAGGAATTGCTCGAAGGCCAGTGGGTGTACAGCCAGTACGGCGATCCGGGCGTAAAGCTTGAAACGCCGCATGTGCTCAAGCGCCAGAAATCATCCGATGCGGTGCCCAAAGACGCGATGGCAATGCTCAAAGACATGACAATATTTTCCTATGGCAGCCTCGCGGGCAAATTCTATTCGATGGTCTCGACGATGAAATTTTCGAAGGAAACCGATGTGGATTTGAACCAATCCTACGAAGGCGTGCTCCAGACGCTCGAAATGCGCGGCGCCAGGAATATTTTTATGAAACCCGAGGAATTCTCGACCCAGCAAGGCATTACAGGCATACGAGGCTACGGCACGATGATGTTTCTGGATCCTATCGCGCAAAAAAGTTACAAGGTTTACTGCGAAATCCTGCTGTTCAAACAAGACGGCGGATTGCAGCAGGTGATGGTCGCTTATGAAGAGGGCGATGCGTACGGCAGGGATATCCTGTCGCGCATTGTCAATTCTGTCGAACTCCAAAAAGCGACGCCATGAAACAGGTGACTTTCCTGCATCCCGAATTTTTCTGGCTCTTCGCACTGTTGCCGGTTGCCGCAGCGTGGTATTTCTACAAACGCAAGCAGCAAACGCCTACGCTCAAAATCAGCTCGCTCGGTGGGTTTCAGGCCGCAAAGTCGATTTTGCCCAAACTCAAACCAATGCTGTTTGTGCTGCGCCTGCTGGCGATGGCCGCGCTGATTGTCGCGATGGCACGTCCGCGCACGGTAGATGTTTCCAACGAGACCAAAACGACCAAAGGCATCGACATCGTAATGGCTGTGGACGTTTCAGGCAGTATGCTGGCCAAGGATCTGAAGCCGAACCGCATGGAAGCGCTCAAACGCGTGGCGGCGAAATTTGTCGAAGACCGCCCGAATGACCGCATCGGACTGGTCGTTTACGCTGCCGAGGCATACACAAAAACGCCTGTTACTAGTGATCAACCGCTGGTCCTGGAGGCGATCAAGAGCATCAAGTACGATAATATTTTGCAGGATGGAACCGGCATCGGGATGGGACTTGCAACAGCCGTAAACCGGTTAAAAGACAGCAAAGCCAAAAGCAAGATCATCATTTTGCTGACCGATGGCGTCAACAACTCCGGATTTATCGAACCGGAAACCGCATCGGATATTGCGCGTCAATACGGCATCAAAGTATACACCATTGGCATCGGGACCAACGGCATGGCCGAATTTCCGTATGCGATCGCGCCCAACGGACAGTTTTTGTTCCGCATGATGCAGGTCGAGATCGACCAGGAGCTCATGAAAAGCATTGCGGCAAAGACGGGCGGAAAGTACTTTCGCGCAACGAGCAACAGTAAGTTGAGCGAGATCTACAACGAGATCAACAAACTCGAAACCACAGAAATTGAGGAATTGCGCTATTATGATTACGATGAAAAGTTCCGTCCGCTGGTGTGGTTTGCGCTCGGATTGGTACTTGTAGAAGCAGGATTGCGCCACACCGTATTCAGAAGTTTTATTTGATATGTACGAATTAGACCAACAAAAATATTTGTATCTGCTGGCCATCATCCCGGTGCTGGTCGCGGTGTATTTGTACATCCAGTTCTGGAAACGCAAAAAGCAGCGCGAATTCGGCGATTTGGATCTGGTCAGAAAACTGAGTCCGGAAAAATCGAATTTCAAGCCTGCGCTCAAATTTTCGATCGTTCTTTTGGCACTGGCCGCGATGATCGTCGGGTTGGTCAATCCAAAGATCGGCACCAAGATGGAAACGGTCAAGCGCGAGGGCATCGACATTGTTTTTGCGGTCGATGTATCCAAAAGCATGCTCGCCGAGGACATTGCGCCAAGCCGTCTCGAGAAGAGCAAGCAGATCGTTTCGCAAATCATCAACAACCTCGGAAGCGACCGCATCGGGATTGTCGCTTATGCCGGCAGCGCGTTCCCGGTTTTGCCGATTACAACTGATTACAGCGTGGCCAAGATGTTTTTGCAAGGCATGAATACCGATATGGTTTCGTCGGTCGGGACCTCGCTTGAAGATGCGATCAAATTATCGGCAAGTTATTTTGACAAAAAAAGCAAGACCAATAAACTCATTATCCTGATCTCCGACGGCGAAGACCACGAAGGCGGCGCTGAAGATGCGGCCGAGGAAGCCACCAGCGCGGGCATCAAGATCATCACCATTGGCGTCGGCACTGAAAAAGGCGGCCCGATCCCGCTCAAACGCAACGGCGTTGTCGAAAGTTTCAAGCGCGACCAGAACGATGAGGTGGTCGTCACCAAACTCAATCAGGAAAGCCTGCGCGAGATCGCCAAGTCCACCAAGGGCGGCTATGTGTACGGAGGCAATACCAAAGAAGTGCTCGAGTATGTCAAAAAAGCGCTCGACAACATCGAAAAAACCGAATTCGAGTCGACGCAAATGGCGGATTTCCAATCGCAGTTCCAGTGGTTTTTGGGGTTTGCATTTTTGTTGTTGCTGATCGATATTTTCCTGCTCGAACGCAAGACGGGTTGGATCAGCAAGCTCAATTTATTCAATGAAAAGGAATCATGAAGCAGTGGATTTTATATAGTATTTTACTCATCGGATGCAGCGCGATCGCCCAGCAAAAGGACAAATTCCTGCCGCAGGGAAATGACGCATTTGCCGAAAAAAAATACGCCGACGCGGAAGCCGATTACCGCGTTTCGCAGTCCAAAACGCCTAAATACGCCGTATCCTCGTATAATTTAGGAAACGCGATTTACCGGCAGAACAAATCGGCAGAGGCCAAATACCCGTATTTGAAAGCGATCGAAAGCGCTAAAACGCGTCCGCAAAAGCACAAGGCGTTTCACAACCTTGGCAATGTGTTCATGAAAGAAAAGGATTACGAGGCTGCCGTTGAAGCGTACAAAAATGCGCTGCGAAACAATCCGGAGGATGAACAAACGCGGTACAATTTTGCATTGGCCAAAAAAATGCAAAAGGAAAATCCGAAACCTAAAGAGGACGATAAAAAGAAAGACCAGAAGGACAAGAAGAACGATCAGAACCAGGACAAAAACGATCCGGATAAAGATAAAAAAGACGGCGACAAGCCCAATGACCAACCCAAAGACGGTCAGGACAAAAAGGACAAAGGCCAGCCAAAGGACGATAAAAACCAGGGCCAGCCCAAACCGCAACCCGGAGACATTCCAAAAGAAAGATTGGAAAACCTGCTCGAGGCGGTCAACAACGAAGAGAAAAAAGTCCAGGATAAAGTCAAAGGCAAAGAGATGAAAGCGGCCAAACCAAAACGCGCCGAAAAAGATTGGTAAAATGAAGAAGCTGTTATTTTTGCTGTTGTTTTGCGTGCACGGGCTCACGGCCCAGGTACAGTTTGAGGCCAAGGTCAGCAAGACCACATTGGGCCTCAACGAGCGTTTGCGCGTCGATTTTTCAATGAATGACGATGGCGACAATTTCACGCCGCCGTCCTTTGAAGGATTCCGCGTCGTGGGCGGTCCGAGCCAGCAGGTTAGCCAATCGTGGATCAACGGGCGCAGTTCGTTCCAAAAGTCGTATTCCTACTTTTTATTGCCGCTGCAAAAAGGGCGTCTTACGATCCGGCAGGCTACGGTCGAAATCAACGGGCAAATGTACAAGACCAACCCGATTGTGGTCAACGTGACCAATGCGGTCGATATTCCCAAAGATCCTTACAACGCGCCACAGGTTTCGGCCAACGACGCGATCCATCTCGTGGCCGAAGTGTCCAAATCGAACCCGTATGTCAATGAGCCGATCACCGTGGTTTACAAATTGTATTTTGGCAACATCATCATCAAGAACCAGCGCTCGCTGAACAATCCGAAATACAACGATTTCTGGAGCCAGAACATCGAAATCAAGCAGATCGTGACCGAGGAAGGCGTCTACAACGGCCAGCGTTCCAACGTTGCGGTGCTCAAAAAAGTGGTGTTGTATCCGCAAAAGTCGGGAAAGCTTGAAATTGAGCCGTTGTCAATCGATTTCGATTTGCAACTGCCAACGAACCGCCGCGATTTCTTTGGCCGTCCGTATCTGGTCGACGACAACAAACGCGTCACGGCAGGCGCCAAGACGATCCATGTGCGGCCGCTTCCGGAAAAGGGCAAGCCGGCGGATTTTTCAGGCGCCGTCGGTAAATTCAATTTCAAGGTCACGCCAAGCAAAACCAACCTTAAAAACGGCGAATCGCTTGATTTGAAAGTCGCGGTTTCGGGAACCGGCAACCTCAAATTGTTCGATATTCCAAAACCCGTCGTCCCGAATTCGCTCGAGATGTACGATCCGGTCCACAAGGAAAAGGTTTCCACGCCGCTATCGGGCATGAACGGCGAGATTTCCGATACCTATACGATCATCACGCAGTTCAAAGGCAAATACCCGATCAAGCCGATGTCGTTCAGTTATTTCGACCTCGGTACCGGCACGTACAAAACGATCACATCGCCCGAGATCATGATCAATGTGCTCGACGGTCCGGGCGCGCCCGAGGCCAATGACGTAGCGTCTGCCGGGGTTTCCAAAGTCCGGGTGGCGGCCAACGAGCAGTTCCATTTCATTAAGCTCAAAACCCGGCTGGTTTCGGCCCGCGGCAATGATTTTCTTGGGTCTGGCTTGTTCTACACGCTGTTGCTCGCGCCACTTTTGCTTATTCCGATAGTGGTTGCGTTGCGCAAAAAGAAACAGGCCATTGATGGCGATGTGACGGGCAACCGCATCCGTCAATCGAACAAACTGGCCAAAAAATACCTCTCTGAGGCCAAAAAGCAAACGGCTAACAAAGAATTGTTCTACGTGGCGCTCGAAAAATCGCTGCACAATTTCCTCAAGGCCAAGTTGCATATTGAAACCTCGGAGATGAGCAAGGACCGCATCCGCGAAATCCTGACCGATCGCAATGCGCAGCGGCAAACCATCGACGATTTTATCAAACTGACCGAAAGTTGTGAATTTGCACGTTACGCGCCGTCCTCGGCCGGAGCGATACAGCACGATTACGACAAGGCTGTGGCCATTATTTCCGAACTCGAAAAACAACTCCATTAAGCCATGAAAAAGATCACATTGCTATGCCTTTTGATCGCGCAGGTGTGCTGGGCGCAAACGGGTTTCGAACAAGGAAACAAATTGTATGAAAAAGAACAATACGAGCAGGCGGCTGCTGCGTATGAGAATGTGCTTCAAAGCGGCAAACATTCGGCAGAACTGTATTTTAACCTCGGCAACGCTTATTACAAGCAAAACAAAGTTGCCCCGGCGATCTACAATTTTGAAAAGGCGCTGTTGCTCAGCCCGGGCGATCCGGAAATAACCACGAACCTCAAATTCGCCCAAAAAATGACGATCGACGAGGTCAGGGAAGTGCCCAAAGTGGGTTTTGAAAAATTGTTGCGCGATTTTACCGGCAGCCTGCATTACGACGCCTGGGCGTGGACGGCAGTAGCATTGGCCTTTGCGTTCCTTGGTTTTTTCCTGGGATATTATTTTTCGCGTACAACGTTGTCCAAACGCATTTTCTTTGTCGGGATGTTTGTGCTTGTGTTTGCGATTGTCATTGCGATCATGGCTGCGCTGTTTGAAAAATCGCATGAACAGAACGAGCGTCCGGCCATTGTGTTTGACGAAGTGGCCAACGTGAAGAACGAACCGCGCACGTCTGCCTCGGACGTATTTGTATTGCACGAAGGCACCAAGGTCATGGTTCGCGAAAAGATGGCCAACTGGAGCAAAATCGAACTTCCGGACGGTGCCGAAGGTTGGATCGAAGCGCGTGCGATCAAAGAAATCAAATAGTTATTTTTGGGACTCGTAGGCTTCCGATCGGAAAACCTCAAACCATTGCGTAATGGTAGGGTAGACGCGTTGGGCAAGACGCTCTACGGGTTGGTACAGCACGGCATCATCGAACGTTTTTTTGCCGATCACCGCGTAGCCGACATTGATTTTGTGCAACAGGTTCAATAACACGCTCAGCAGCAAAAGCGTTTTGAGCAGCCCGAAAAGCCCGCCACCCAGCGTATTGAAAATGCCCAGCGCCGTTAAGTTGGCCACAGCGGTAAGCAGCCTGGCCAGCAGCGATGTGCCGATAATGACGAGAATTAATGTCAGTACGAAGGCCAGGGTTTCGATCCATCGGTGATTGTCGAATCCGTGTTTTTCAAGCCACGATTGCGTGAGGTGCGAAAATCTGATCGCGACCCAAATGCCCAGCAACAGCGAAACCAGCGAAGCCAATTCGACCAGAAAGCCGTTGCGGATACCTTTGATCAATCCGACGACCAGCATCAACCCTAAAAAAATATCGATTCCGCTCATATGAAATGTGCCGCAAGATACGTCTGCGCGCCGAAAAACCCAAGCGATGCCGTATCTTTGCGCCAAACTTAAAATTATGTCACGCGATATACAACTCAAGCAACGCTGGGAGACGCTCGTACAACGCCTTTCCGACCAGTTTTCGCAAGGTGAGGACCTCGATCTGGACGCGATCATTTACCTGATCGGGGTGCAGGAACTAGGGCAAGTGCACCGCAAATACAAAAAGGACGAAAAGTTGAATCTGATGCACATCGGAATTTGCCGTTTGCTCGAACCGTACGGCTATTACGCATTTGATTATGTCGACAAGGACGGATGGCCGCATTACACGGTTAAAGAGCAATTGCCGCCACTCAAGGCCGGGGAGCAATCGGTGTTGATGAAAGAGGCGATTGTCCAGTATTTTCTCGAGAAACAGTATATCGATTGATCGCCGGGACATGTTCCAAAAGCCGCATTTGCTGCAAAAAAGCCCGTTAGTTTGCGCCGAAATCATTAAATTTGCCGCTTCAATTACCACAGCATGATCGATCAGATTAAGACATACATCGCAGAGGCAGAGGCGTTCCACACCGACAATAAGGACACCCTTGAAGCATTCCGCATCAAATTCCTGGGCAGCAAGGGACTGCTCAAGGAAATTTTCGCCGAATTCAAAAACGTTCCGAACGATCAAAAAAAGGAATTCGGGCAAATCATCAACACCCTGAAGCAAACCGCCGAGCAAAAAGTCGCCTCCATCGCGGAAAAGCTCGAAAGCAACACGGAAACAAAGGGTATTTACGGCGATCTGACGCGTCCGGCAGAACCCTTTACCGTTGGTGCGCGGCATCCGATCTCGATTGTCCGGAACCAGATCATCGACATTTTTTCGAATATTGGATTCAATGTATCCGAAGGCCCGGAAATCGAGGACGACTGGCACAATTTTACCGCATTGAACCTTCCGGAGTACCATCCGGCGCGCGACATGCAGGACACGTTTTTCATCCAGACCAACCCCGATGTTTTGCTGCGTACACATACGTCATCGGTTCAGGTGCGCTATATGGAATCGCACAAACCGCCGATCCGCACCATTTCGCCGGGGCGCGTATTCAGAAATGAAGCCGTTTCATCGCGTTCGCACTGTATTTTTCACCAGGTGGAAGGCTTGTACATCGACAAGGATGTTTCGTTTGCCGATTTGAAGCAGACCCTGTTGTATTTCACCAAAGAAATGTTCGGCAAATCCAAAATCCGTTTGCGCCCATCGTACTTCCCATTTACCGAGCCGAGCGCCGAAGTGGACATTTACTGGGGCCTCAAAACCGAAACCGATTACCGCATCACCAAAGGAACCGGCTGGTTAGAAATCATGGGTTGCGGCATGGTCGACCCGAACGTTTTGAAAAACTGCGGCATCAACCCCGACGAATACAACGGATTTGCCTTTGGCATGGGCATCGAGCGCATCGCGATGCTGTTGTACCAGATTGGCGATATCCGGATGTTTTATGAAAACGACGTACGCTTCCTGGAGCAATTCAGGGCGAGTATTTAATTGGGTCATAAAAGCAAAGTCATAAAGGCGAAAGGCACAGGGTTATCGATTTGCGTTTAAGACTTTATGACCTTAAGACTTTACGACTAATATGAGAAAAGACATCAACATTCCACAAGTCAAAAACGTTTTCATGGCCGCGGTCAAAGAATGGAATGACGATTTTGGGATAGACGTATGGAACGTTTATCTGGTCAATGACAGCGATGACGATCTGCACGATATCATGGTCGTGTCCAAAGCATTCGGTACGTTGAACGGCGAAATGCGTAAAACTTCGCTGATGCGGCACGCGCTGGTCGAAATGCCGGCTGTTTCCGCAGTGAAGATCGAAATGATCGAAGACAGCGTTTTGGCGCTTAACAACGAGTTTATGCTGACGTTTTTTATCAGCAATACTTTATACGACCGGAAGTATTTTTTCACGGCCAATTCCATCAGGGACGACAATACGGAAGAAGTACCGCATTTGTGGAAACCGGGCGTAATTTCCGGACGCGATTAAAACGAAAAAGGAGTAATTCAAGCTGGCTTACTCCTTTTTTATTTTTGGTTTTGAAAGGCCTAATCTAGTTTTTCCGTCAGTTTCTTAAACACCTTTCGCGCTTCTTTGCCTTCGTACAAAATCGCGTAAACCGCATCGATGATTGGCGTTTTGGCACCGTGTTTCTGGTTGAGTTGCCATGCGCTTTTGGTAGCGTAATAACCCTCGGCCACCATGCTCATTTCCATCATCGCACTTTTGACCGTATAGCCTTTGCCGATCATGTTGCCAAACATGCGGTTCCGTGAAAACACAGAATAGCCCGTCACGAGCAAATCGCCCAGATACGCCGAATTGTTGATGTTGCGCTTCATTTTGTGCACTTTGCGGATGAATTTTTTCATCTCGCGTATGCCGTTGCTCATCAAAACCGATTGGAAATTATCGCCATACCCCAATCCGTGCGCAATGCCCGCAGCGATCGCGTAGATGTTTTTGAGCATGGCCGCATATTCGGTGCCGATGATATCGTCCGAGATCTTGGCTTTGATGTAATTGCCCGATAAATGGTCCGCGACAACCTTCGCTTTCTCTGCGTCTCCGCATGCAATGGTGAGGTAGGACAGGCGTTCGAGCGCAACTTCCTCGGCGTGGCACGGCCCGGTAATGACCCCAATATTGTCGTAGTCGATGCCAAACTGATCGTGGAAATGCTCCCCGACAATCAGGCTGGTTTCAGGTACAATGCCTTTGATGGCCGAGAAAATCACTTTCCCTTGCAAACTTTCGGTCAGTTTCCCAAGCTCGCCGCTCAAAAACGCCGACGGGATCGCAAAAATGATATAGTCTGCATACGCCACGGCCTGGTTGATGTCGCTGGTCAGGTGCAATTTCTGGATCTGGAATTCCACCGAACTCAGGTAATTCGGGTTGTGGTGGTGTGTTTTCAGGTGCTGGATCGCGTCTTTGTTGCGCATGTACCACGCAATTTCGGGCAGGTTGGCACACAGCATTTTCGCAATAGCTGTGGCCCAGCTTCCGCCGCCGATCACAGCAAATTTCGGATGGTCTTTCATGGTTTACAATTTCGCCCCGCAGGAGCAGGGAGTCAAAACAAATTCAAAAATACGCATTAAAAGCAGAGGAAAAAAATGACCGTAGCACGACCAATGTGTTCGCCCAAAATTTAACGCAAAATTGGCAAATGTACGGGCAATGCGCGCCGCATTCGCGCGTTTATGCTATATACGATTGGGAAACCAATTGGTTAGTTAAGTTTTGTTTTGGGGTTATTTGATAAAGGCGTTCAGCATTTTGTGTTGAACGCCTTTTGATTTTTTTTCTTGTGGGAACTATTTTTTGTAAAGGTTGTTGTGATCGACATACTGCCATACCTTTTCAGGCAACATCGGGCGTACGTTTTTTTTGTTCTTGATGCTTTCGCGGATCGAAGTCGATGAAATCTCCACCACCGGGGCATCCACCACATGAATCCGCGGATGATTTTCAAACTGCTCCGGGACCTCGCCTGCGGACAATCGGGGATACACGTAAAGGTCATGGTGCGCCAGAATCACCTCGTAATTTTTCCATTTGTGCAGTGATTTCAAATTGTCCTCGCCCATTAACAGCGCGAATTCGTGTTGTGGGAATTTGTCCTGCAGATGCGCGAGCGTGTGCACGGTGTAATTAGGCTGTTCTATTTTGAATTCAATGTCCGAGGGCCTGATTTTAGGGTACGCTTCTGTGGCCAGGTAAACGAGTTCCAACCGGATATTGTCGGCGAGCAAGGTGTCTTTTTTCTTGAACGGGTTGTGCGGCGTGACAACCATCCAAACCTGCTCAAGATCGGTAAATTCAACGATATGGTTTGCAATGATCAGGTGTCCGATGTGGATCGGGTTGAACGTTCCAAAATAAAGTCCTATTTTCATTTTGCCGCAAATTTAGCGTTACGTCAAGGTTTTGCCGGTATTGGATCCGACAGGTTTCTGCCGCGCGGGGTTTGGCACGCGTACCGGATTTTATTGTTTTAAAAAGTCCCTGACCAGTTCGTAGGCTTCCTGTTTGGCTACGTCGAGGTCGTAATTCTTGATGATTTTGTCAAATTGCGGCGCCGTGGCCATCTCTACAGACGCTTTGGCGATGCGCATATTAATTTTATCATCGCTCTCGGTGGACCGCTTTTTTAGCCTGATCTTGAGCTCGTCGATGCTGGGTGGCTTGACGAAAACGGCCAGTGTCTCCTCCGGGAACTTGCGTTTGATGCGCAATCCGCCCGCCACGTCAATATCGAAAATCACATTTTTGCCAAGCGACCAGATCCGCTCGATTTCGCTTTTGAGCGTGCCGTAAAAATTGTCGCGGTACACTTCTTCCCATTCCAGGAAATCTTCTGCCTTGATGTGTTTTTTGAATTCTTCGAGCGATATGAAGTAGTAGTCCGTACCGTTGATTTCCTCACCGCGGGGCTCGCGCGAGGTGGCCGATATCGAAAATTCCAGATTCAGGTCTTCGCGGCCAAGCAGGTGTCTTACAATAGTGGTTTTGCCGGATCCGGACGGCGCCGAAAACACAATTAGTTTTCCTTTGTTCATGGGTTGTGGGACTGAAATTACAGCACGTTGAGCACCTGTTCTTTGATTTTTTCGAGTTCGTCTTTCATTTGCACGACGAGTTTCTGCATTTGTGAATGATTGGACTTGGACCCCATCGTATTGATCTCGCGGCCCATTTCCTGGGTGATGAACCCAAGCTTGCGTCCGTTGGCTTCCGTGCCGGCCAGCGTTTCGATAAAATAATTGAGGTGGTTTTCGAGCCGCACTTTCTCTTCTGTAATGTCGTATTTTTCGAGGTAGAAAATCAATTCCTGCTCAAAACGGTTTTCATCGAGTGTGACTTTGAGTTCTTCGATCGCCGCAGACAGCCGTGAGCGCACCGTTTCAATGCGTTCGCCGTCCATTGCGACCGTCTGGTTCATCAGCGTCATGATGTTGGCAATGCGGTGCAAAAATTCCTTTTCAAGGGCTGTGCCTTCAGCGGTGCGGAATTGCTGGATGTTGCGGATGGCCTCGTCGATCACCACTTTGATCTCGTTCCAATCCTGGTCGTCGATCTCATCGCGTTCGGTTTTGAGTGCATCGGGCATGCGGACAGCCATCTTCATGAGTTCGGTTTCATCGGCGTCCGGACCAAGGACCTCGCGCATCTGGGCAATGTACGCCCTGACGATGGGCACGTTGATTTTGGTCGCCGTCTGTTCGCCCGAAGTTTCGATAAAGATAGAAAAGTCAATTTTGCCGCGTTCGAGCCTGACCGACAATTCATTGCGCAGCAACAATTCCATTTCGCGGTACGCCGACGGCATCCTGACGTTGAGGTCCAATCCCTTGCTGTTGAGCGATTTGATTTCGACAGTTACTTTTTTGGTCGGCAGCTGCAATGTCGCTTTGCCGAATCCGGTCATTGATTGTATCATAGTGAACAGAAAAGTGGCACAAAGATACGAAAATGCATGTCGGTTATTGTTTGTCCGATGCCGGATTTTTCGCCGTCACAAGGTAAACGCCCGCAAAAATCAACGCCGCGGAAATCACCTTGACCACGGTGAGGCCGTCTTTGCCGAGTCCGATCGCAAAAACCGTCGCAAACAGCGGTTGCAGATAGATGAAAACAGCGACTGTGGACGGGCTCAGCTCTTTCATCGACAACAAATTGAGCAGATAGGTCAAAAAGGTGGAAATCGCCACAACAAACAGCGTTTTAAGGTAAATGTCGGCGGGCATCGAAGGCCAGTCGATGGCGTTGAATTCGGTCCATCCAAACGGAATGACCATCAAAAAACCCAGGGTGTAGATCCATTTAACGAACGTAAAGGCGTTGTATTTGTGCATCAGTTTTTTGACCAGGATCAGATACAATCCGTACGATACGGCGTTGATCAGTACGAGCAAATTGCCCAGCGTCGCATCGGGGGCGCTCTCGGCCGATTTACCGTACAAAATCAAAACCGCCGTACCCACGAGCCCGAGCAATATCCCGAACGCTTTTCGCTTTTGCATTTTTTCCCCGATGATCAGCGCCGACAAGACCAGCACGATAATGGGCGTGGTCACCATGATCACCGCTGCGGAAATGGGCGAGGTCAGGCTCAATCCTTTAAAAAAAGTCAGCATGTTGAGCGCTACGCCAAATAGTGCGGCCGCAGCAATGCGCAACCAGTCGGCGGTGTCGATTTTCTCTTTGGGTACCAACAGCCAGGCCAGCCAGAACAAGACCGCCGATCCGCCCACGCGCAAAAAGATAAACCCAAAAGCACCGATATAAGCAGGCATGACGTCTTTGGCAATCGTAAATGTGACGCCGTAAATAATGGATACGCAAGTGGCCGCGGCCAGCGCAAGATTCCGCTTTCCCATCAGCTTAAAGCGGCGATGACGTTCTGTATGTTTTGCTTGCTGTTCCCGATGTAGATCTTGCCATCGATCACAAACACCGGACGACTCAAAAAGGTATAGTGTTCGAGCAGGTATTTGCGGAAATCCGCCTCGGTGAGTAACTGGTCTTTGAGCCCGAGCGATTTGTACAGCATGGCTTTGCGGCTGAACAAAGCTTCATAACTGCCCGCGAGTTTTGCCAGCGCGTCGAGTTCTTCGGGCGTGATGGGCCGGGTTTTGATGTCCTGCAACTCAAAATTGTCGGTACTTGGCAGCGATGCGATGATTTTGCGGCACGTGTCGCACGTAGACAAATGGTAGATCTTGTTCATAACAGCAATTTGTAGTGCAAAGAAAATGCATCCGTTGGTGAAAATGCCTATTTTTATCGGAAATTTTATCGAGGCGATGCGTTGCATCAGGCAGACTAAAAAATCGTTAAACCGGTTCATTTGTGCCGCCAATCCGATAACTTTGCATCCGTCACGATCATTCACAAATAAACGATTTACCTTATTATGAAATTCAACACCAAAGCCATACACGGCGGACAACATCACGATCCGGCCACGGGCGCGGTCATGCCGCCGGTTTACCAAACTTCCACATTTGTGCAAAACAGTCCCGGGCAGCCGCTGAACCCGGACTACGAATACAGCCGCGCGGCAAACCCGACGCGTACGGCGCTTGAAAACGCATTGGCGAGCCTGGAGAACGGCGCGCGCGGATTGGCTTTTTCCTCTGGTCTGGCCGCCACGGATTGCGTGCTGCGCTCGCTCAAAGCAGGCGACGAAGTCATTGCTATGGACGATCTATACGGCGGCACGTACCGCATGTTTACGCGTATCTACAAAGATTCCGGGATCCAATTCCACTTTGTGGACATGAACGATCTGGACAAATTCCAGTCGCTGATCAACGAAAACACCAGGCTGGTCTGGGTGGAAACCCCTACCAATCCGTTGATGAAACTGGCCGATATCGAAGCCATTGCGAAAATTACCAAATCGCGCAACATCCTCTTTGCCGTAGACAATACGTTTGCAACGCCTTATTTGCAACGCCCGCTCGATCTGGGCGCCGATATTGTGATGCATTCTGCCACCAAATACCTGGGCGGACATTCGGACGTAATTGCCGGTGCGCTGGTCATCAAAGACGCGGCACTTGGCGACCAACTCCATTTCCAGCAATTCGCCACCGGAGCCACACTTGGTCCGATGGACTCATTCCTGGTGCTGCGCGGGATCAAGACCTTGCATTTGCGCGTACAGCGCCATTGCGAAAATGGTGTGAAGATCGCCGAATTTCTAGCCGGTCATCCTAAGGTAAAGCAAGTGTATTATCCGGGATTGGCCAGTCATCCGTTTCACGAAATCGCCAAAAAACAAATGAGCGGTTTTGGCGGCATGGTCACTTTTACATTCGCCTCCGGCTTGAAGTCCGATGCAATCGCATTCCTGGAAAAACTTAAAGTGTTCACATTGGCCGAATCATTGGGCGGCGTCGAATCGTTGGCCAACCATCCGGCCCTGATGACGCACGCCTCGATCCCCGAGGACAAACGCCGCGAGATCGGGATTTCGGACGATTTGGTCCGCTTGAGCGTGGGCGTGGAAGATGCCGATGATTTGATCGAAGACCTGAAGCAGGCTTTGGGTTAATCTGGATTGTAGGAGCAAGCGTTTCAAACATTCGCAGGTTAAGTTTCCAACGCAGTTGTAAAGCCAAAACCAAAAAAGAAGCCCGGTCGGAAATCGATCGGGCTTTTATATGGCTTGTTGTAAATGCTATTGCAAATAATAGATGTAACCTACGTTGAACCAAACGAGCCAGTCGTTGGCTTTGTTTTCAGGATACAACGTGGGGTTGGGATTGAGCCCGTCCACCCAGTTGGAGAAGTAATATTGCCATCTGAGGTCGACCATCAAGTCCGATAATGGCGCAAGTTTGTACCGGCAACCGATACTGCCCACAATAGACCATACAGATCCACCGTCGTTTTGCGTAGCGTTGTAATATTTCACGGGCGTGGTCGAAGGCTGGTTCATCCGGCCGTCGCCGATTTCAGAATACGCTTCAGGATCGTAAAAGCTGAATTGTCCACCCAAACTTACAAATGGTGCGAGTCCGCCGATACTGGCTGAGAAGTCGCGGATGCTGAACGGGAAATATTCAAGCTGCATCCCGATGTTGGTCACAGCCGTGCTCCCGCGCATGGCACGCAATTGCCGGTTGAACAGTTTGGTTCTGCTCGGATCTACCCATTCGCCAAAATGCTTGAGTTTGGTTTTGTTATAGGAAAGCTCGCTTCTGAGTTTGAAATGGTCGTTGAAATACGTTTCGGGTGTATAACAGTTACACTCGGCTTTGTAGGAAAAGTTGAGGTAGTGAATTAATCCGATGCCGTATCCGGTATTGCCCGCATTGGTTGAAAAATCACGTCTTTCCCCGTAATCGGACTGCATTGCAACCGGTCCTACAATAGCTCCTATTTCATGTGAAAATCCAAACTGGGCTTTCGTTTCCTGCGTGTAACCGAACACCAACAATAAGGTTATGATAAGGTACCTGGGCATTTGCATAAGATTATTTCATTTCCCGACAAATATATAAAAACATCATTCACTTCTGAAAGAAAATAAAAAAATAACATTAACTGATTGAAAAAAAGCGCAAAAAGAAATCAAAAGCCAAAATTAAAAACACATTAAATGGTGCTTTCTTGACAAAAAATCAAACGAACACACAAAAACCCGAAATACCCACCCATATCATTGTAATAAATGTATATTTGCCGCGAACAAACGAAAACGTTTTCTTAACGCGTAATAATCCTAAAAAACATGTCACAAAGTATCAACAACTTTATCGATGCAGTGGCCAAAAGAAACCCGAGCGAACCTGAATTCATGCAGGCCGTAAAGGAAGTGGCGGAAACTGTCATCCCATTTATCGAAGAAAATAAAAAATACCAGGGCAAGATGTTGCTCGAAAGAATGGCTGAGCCCGAGCGCGTGATTATTTTTCGCGTAGTGTGGGTGGACGATGCCGGCAATACGCACGTCAACCGCGGCTACCGCATCCAGATGAACTCTGCCATTGGTCCTTATAAAGGAGGAATCCGATTCCATCCATCGGTCAACCTTTCCATTTTGAAATTCCTCGCGTTCGAGCAAACGTTCAAAAACTCACTGACCACGTTGCCGATGGGCGGCGGAAAAGGCGGGTCTGACTTCGATCCAAAAGGAAAATCTGACAACGAAATCATGCGTTTCTGTCAGGCGTTCATGACCGAACTGGCCAAGCACATCGGCGCCGATACAGACGTTCCTGCCGGTGACATCGGTGTAGGCGGACGCGAAGTTGGCTACATGTTTGGCCAATACAAAAGACTGCGCAACGAATTCACGGGCGTCCTGACCGGAAAAGGCATCACGTTCGGCGGCTCGCTGATCCGTCCTGAAGCTACAGGATACGGCGATGTGTATTTCGCCCAGGCGATGTTAGAAACCAAAGGCGACAGCTTCCAGGGCAAAACGGTCGTGATTTCCGGATCCGGAAACGTGGCACAATACGCGGCACAGAAAGCGACGCAACTCGGCGGAAAAGTCGTGACCATGTCCGATTCTGCCGGATACATTTATGACGCAGATGGCATCGACGCCGAAAAACTCGCGCACATCATGCAAATCAAAAACGTCGATTACGCGCGTATCTCGGAATACGTCAAAAAATATCCGAACGCAAAATACGTGGCCGGAAAACGTCCGTGGGAAGTAAAATGCGATGTGGCCTTGCCATGCGCGACCCAGAACGAACTCAACAAAGAAGAAGCGCAAATGCTGGTTTCAAACGGCTGTATCTGCGTGGCAGAAGGCGCGAACATGCCTTCAACGCCTGAAGCGGTAGAAGTGTTCCAGAATGCAAGGATCCTGTTCGCCCCGGGCAAAGCCTCCAATGCAGGCGGTGTGGCTACGTCAGGACTTGAAATGTCGCAAAACTCGCTGCGCCTGAGCTGGCCATCGGCTGAAGTAGACGAGCGTTTGCACACCATCATGCTCAACATCCACGCATCGTGCGTAAAATACGGATCGGACGGATCGGGTTATGTCGACTACGTCAAAGGCGCCAACATCGCCGGCTTTGTCAAAGTGGCCGATGCGATGCTCGCACAAGGCGTCGTATAAACTTACGATACTTTTTCAAAACCCCTTTTTTCCAGTGAAAGAAGGGGTTTTTTGTTATTTTTACGATTCCAGAACCCGCAGCAATGATCCACTCGAGCAGAATCGTCGTCGTGCTTCCCGCTTATAACGCGGCAAAGACGCTTTTGCGTACGTATGGTGAAATTCCATTCGATATTGTAGACGACGTGATCCTCGTGGACGACAACAGTCCCGATGAAACCGTTGGCGTGGCGCGCGAAATCGGGATCCGGCACATCGTAAAGCACGACCGCAACCTTGGCTATGGCGGCAACCAGAAGACCTGTTACCGCAAAGCGCTCGAGCTCGGCGCCGATATTGTGATCATGTTGCATCCGGATTACCAATACACGCCCAAACTGATCCATTCGATGGCGTACCTGATCGCCAATGGGGTGTATCCGGTGGTCATCGGATCGCGTATTCTGGGCAAAGGCGCGCGCAAAGGCGGAATGCCGCTTTACAAATATGTCGCCAACCGGTTTTTGACCCTGGCGCAAAACGTGTTGATGAACCAAAAGTTGTCCGAATACCATACCGGCTATCGCGCATACAGCAGGGCGGTGCTCGAATCGCTGCCATTTGAAGTGTATTCGGACGATTTTATCTTCGACAACCAATTTCTTGCCCAGGCATTGTACCACGGTTTTGAAGTAGCTGAAATCACATGCCCGACCAGGTATTTTCCCGAGGCGTCGTCGATCAATTTCAGCCGCAGCACGCAGTACGGGTTTGGCGTTTTGCTCACGGCCATGCGTTACTTTGCGGCCCGGAACCTGAAAATCAAAACCGGCGTTTTCAAACATGCTGCAAATTCCTAAACTTTATCTGGCCGTGGCCCTTACCGGCGTGGTGGCCATACAGCTCGGTACGATGCACCATTCATTTTTTTGGGACACGGTGCAACTCGGATCGACGCATGCCACTTGCCAACTACCACATCGTCCGGAAATTCGAGTGCGGACGCATCTTCGTATCGGTCATGCAACGAAATCCTTAGCAAATGGGCCCGGCAGATATGAAATTGCGCATCGTGGCGTTTGTACTATATTTGTAAACCAATTTTCCGTCCGATGAAAAAATATGCGCTTGCTTTATTGTTGCTTTTCGCATTGCCGTGTTTCCCGCAGGGCAAATTGTGGAAAGGTTATTTTTCGTTCCGCGAGATTAAGGACTTGTCCGAGTCGCCGGGTAAAGTAGTGGCCGCATCGGAGAACGCGCTGTTTTCCAAAAACCTGACCACCGGTGAAATCAAGACCACCACAACGATAGACGGGCTTTCGGGCGAAACCATCACGGCGCTTTACAACAGCCCTACGTTCAAAAAAACGATCGTCGGCTATGCGAATGGACTCATGATCGTGGTCAATGAGGTGGACGGATCGGTGATCAACGTGGTGGACATCATCAATAAAACACTTCCCCCGACGATCAAGCGCATCAATCATTTTATGGAGTACGACGGCATCGTTTATATTTCATGCGACTATGGCATTTCGCAGTACAACCTGGCGACGCTTGTTTTTGGCGACACATTCTTCATCGGGGACAATGCTGCGCAAATTGCCGTAAAGCAAACCGCCGTTTTTCAAGGCCGGATCTATGCTGCTACGCGCTACAATGGCATCCGCAGCGCCGATGTGGTCAACCCGAACCTGAACGATTTTGCGCAATGGACCACTGTGGCCGGTGGAGGCTGGCTAGGTGTCGAGGCATTCGGAGCGTACCTGATGGCCACCAATGAGGCCGGCAGTTTGCAGCGCTGGAGCGGAACGGCGTTCAACCCGCAGGCGCAATTGCAGCAAGTACCCGTGGATTTGCGCAAAAGCGGTGACAAATTGATCGTGACGACCCCCAATTTTGTCTATGTTTACGATGCAAACCTGCTGCAATTGCGGTTGCTCAACAGCAATGAACTGACCGGGCTCGACGCCGTTTTCACGTGTGCGACAGTGGTCAATAACGTCATTTACATCGGTACGCTGGACGATGGACTGCAGTCTACGACGATCACCTTAGGCACTTTTACCGATCTTACACCGGACGGGCCGCTGCGCAACAACATTTTCGCAATGACCGCAAGCGGCGCCGATCTTTGGACCGTTTTTGGCGATTACGACATCACCTACAACCCGACGCCGCTGGATTATTACGGCATCAGCAAGTTCAGGCCCAACGGATGGCTCAACATTCCATATCAAAGCATACGCGACGCCGTGGGCAAAGACGCCGTTTCGCTCGTGCGCGTGACGGTCAATCCGGCCAATACCAATGAAGTTTATGTGAGCTCGTACCAATCGGGGTTGCTCAAATTGGTTAATGATGTCCCTACCGTATTGTATGATGGTACCAACAGCTCGCTCGAGCCACTGACCGGCACTGACGTGGTGCGTATCAACGGTACGGCTTACGACGCAGCGGGCAACCTATGGATCACCAACGGCCTTACCCCGCGCGGGCTCAAAGTGCTTACTGCAAGCGGACAATGGCAAAACGGATACGATGTCATGCCGATTATCCAAAACATCCAGCGCGTGATCTTCGGGCGGCTTACCATAGATAAAAACGGGACAAAATGGGCCGTTACGCGAAACAATGGCGTCATTGGTTTTAACGAAACTTACGGCAATCTGTTCCGATCCATTTCGACCGATCCGGGTAACCTCCCGAGCGAACAACCCAGCATTGCCGTGGCCGATAACCGCAACCAGCTTTGGATCGGGACGCGTAAAGGCCTGCGCGTGCTTTCCAGCGTGGACGCATTTGCATCGGGCGGCGATATGGTCACTGAATCGATCATCATCATCGAAGACAACCTCGCGCAGGAATTGTTGTACGAGCAGTTCGTGACCGATATTGTCGTTGACGGATCGAACCACAAATGGCTTGGCACAGCAGATTCAGGCGTGTTTTATGTCTCGCCGAACGGCCAGCAAACCATCTACCATTTTACAAAGGACAATTCCCCGCTGCCCAGCAACGGCATCAACGATATTGAGATCAACGGCGTCACGGGGGAAGTGTTTTTCGCAACGGACAAAGGCATGGTGTCGTTCAAAGGATCGGCTACATCGGCCGCCGACAATCTGAACAATGTATATGTTTACCCGAATCCCGTGCGCCCCGGGTACGCCGGTACGGTCAAAGTAAGCGGATTGCTCGACAAGGCCAACGTCAAAATCGCCGATATCGAAGGCAATCTCGTTTACGAAACCATTTCAGAAGGCGGTACGATCGAATGGGACACTACGGCATTTGGAAAATACAAAGTGGCCTCTGGCGTGTACATGGTTTTTGTGTCGGCGGAAGATGGCGGCGAAACGAAGGTGAAGAAGGTGATGATTGTGCGGTGAGTTGATTTAAAAGTCTTAAAGTCGTAAAGTCTTAAAGTTGTAAAGTCGTAAAGTCGTAAAGTCTTAAAGTCATAAAGTCGTAAAGTCGTAAAGTTGTAAAGTCGTAAAGTTGTAAAGTTGTAAAGTTCTAGAGGCTTAAAGTTGAAATGACGTAGAAGGATGTTAATTAAAACCAAGGCCATTGTTATTTCTGCACTCAAGTTCCAGGACAAAAACCTGATCGTGCGCTGTTTTACCCAATCGGACGGCATAAAGTCGTACTTTGTGCGCGGTGCGTTTTCAGGCCGTAAATCGGCGCAGAAAATAGCGTATTTTCAGCCGCTGACGCTACTCGAGATTGAAGCGGTCCACAAAAACAAAGGAACACTCGAACAATTTCGCGAAGTGACCATGGCGGATCCGCTGCATTCGATCCACTCGGACGTGGCCAAAAGCGCGATTGTCTTGTTTTTGTCCGAGATGCTGCACCAGGCCGTGCGCGAAGAGGAACGCAATGAGCCGTTGTTTGCGTTTTTGGAAACGGCATTGCATTGGCTCGACCACCATGCTGAAATTGCCAATTTCCACTTGATTTTGTTGCTAGAAACGACCAAATTTCTGGGTTTTTACCCCGATGTTTCGCATATCGACGCGCCGTTTTTTGAAATGACAGAAGGGGTATTTTCCAACTTCCACGCCGTAAGTTCACTGTCTGAGGCCGACACAGCGTTGCTCCGGCGGCTCATTGCGCTGCGATTTGACAACGGGCACAAAGCATTCCACGTGGCCGAGCGCCAGCAGTTGCTCAAAATCCTGATCGATTATTACGCTTACCACCTCGACGGATTCCAAAAACCCAAATCGCTGGACGTGTTTCGCGAAATCTTCTCCTGACTCGTACGCCTGCCAAAAACACGGCGGTTTGTCGCACCAAAACGAAAAATGTTTATCTTCGCCGATTGATTTTACAAAACGGCCCAATGAACACCAAATTTACAGAATACAAAGGACTTGACCTGCCCACGGTAGCGTCTGAAGTGCTTGATTTTTGGAAAAAAGAAAACATTTTTGAACAAAGCATCGAAACCCGCGGGGGCGCTACGCCGTACGTGTTTTTTGAAGGCCCGCCGTCGGCTAACGGGCTGCCCGGCATCCATCACGTGATGGCGCGCGCGATCAAGGATATTTTTTGCCGGTATAAAACCCAGAAAGGCTTTCAGGTAAAACGCAAAGCCGGATGGGACACGCATGGTCTGCCTGTAGAATTGGGAACCGAGAAAGAGCTCGGCATCACCAAGGAAGACATCGGCAAGACCATTTCAATAGAACAATACAATGAAGCCTGCAAACGCACCGTCATGCGCTACACCGATGTGTGGAACGACCTGACCGAGAAAATGGGTTATTGGGTCGATATGGACGATCCTTACGTGACCTACAAATCCAAATACATGGAAACGGTTTGGTGGCTGTTAAAGCAGATTTACGACAAAGGACTCATGTACAAAGGCTACACGATCCAACCGTATTCGCCCAAAGCGGGAACGGGATTGTCGTCGCATGAAGTGAATCAGCCGGGATCTTACCGCGATGTGACCGATACGACGATTGTAGCGCAATTCCGGGTTTTGGAAGACCAATTGATTCGGCTTGCGAAAATTTTTGACGTCGGGAATCTGGCTGAAAATACGTATTTCCTGGCCTGGACGACCACGCCATGGACTTTGCCGTCGAATACCGCACTGACCGTCGGGCCAAAGATCGATTACGCGCTCGTATCGACCTTCAACCAATACACCTTCGAGCCGATGAACGTGATTTTGGCCAAACCGCTTCTGGGCAAACAATTCGGCGGCAAATACGCTGAGGTTTCGGACGTTTCTGAGCTTGAGAATTACACCAAAGAGGACAAAAAAATTCCGTTTTTTGTAGTTGCCCAGGTCAAAGGCGCGGACCTGGTGGACATCAGATACCATCAGTTGCTGCCGTATGCATTGCCTTATCAGCATCCGGAGAACGCTTTCCGCGTCATTTCCGGCGATTTTGTAACTACTGAAGATGGAACCGGAATCGTGCATACCGCGCCGACTTTTGGTGCAGATGATGCGAAAGTTGCCAAAGAAGCCACGCCGGAAGTGCCGCCGATGCTCGTGCTGGATGAAAACGGCGTTGCTGTTCCGCTTGTCGATTTACAAGGGAAGTTCACATCGCACATGGGCGATCTGGCGGGCAAGTACGTCAAGAACGAATATTATGACGCCGGAACCGCACCTGAGAAATCGGTGGATGTCGAGATCGCGATCCGATTAAAGGAAGAAAACAAAGCGTTCAAAGTAGAGAAATACGTCCACAGCTATCCGCATTCGTGGCGCACGGACGAGCCGCTGTTGTATTACCCGCTCGATTCGTGGTTCATCAAAATATCAGACGTCAAACAACGGCTTTTCGATCTCAACGACGAGATCAACTGGAAACCCAAAGCCACCGGAGAAGGCCGTTTTGGAAACTGGCTCAAAAATGCGAACGACTGGAATTTGTCGCGCTCCAGATATTGGGGCATCCCACTGCCGATTTGGCGCACGGACGATAAATCTGAGGAAATTATCATCGGATCGGTGGAACAATTGTACAACGAAATCGAAAAATCGATTGCTGCCGGATTCCAGAAAGAAAACCCTTTTAAAGGTTTTGAGATCGGCAACATGTCCGACGAAAATTACGATCTGGTGGACCTGCACAAAAACGTAGTGGATGCGATCACGCTCGTATCGCCGTCGGGCAAGCCGATGACGCGCGAGACCGACCTGATCGATGTGTGGTTCGATTCAGGCGCGATGCCGTACGCACAATGGCATTATCCGTTCGAAAACAAAGAAAAAATTGACGGCAACCAGGATTTCCCGGCCGATTTCATTGCCGAAGGCGTAGACCAGACGCGCGGTTGGTTTTACACCTTGCACGCGATTGCCGGACTGGTGTTCGATAAAGTGGCATACAAAAACGTGGTTTCCAATGGGCTCGTACTCGACAAGAACGGGCAAAAAATGTCCAAACGCCTGGGCAATGCGGTCGATCCGTTCGAAACGCTCAAAGAATATGGCGCCGATGCAACGCGTTGGTACATGATTGCGAATGCCAATCCGTGGGACAACTTAAAATTCGACATCGAAGGCGTGGCAGAAGTGCGCCGCAAATTCTTTGGAACGCTGTACAATACGTATTCGTTCTTTGCGTTGTACGCCAACATCGACGGATTTAAGTATGAACAATCTGAAATTCCGGTAGACCAGCGTCCGGAGATCGACCAATGGATCATATCGGAACTCAATACCCTGATCAGGAATGTCGACAGTTATTACGCCGATTATGAACCCACGAAGGCTGCGCGCGCCATTTCTGATTTCGTCCAGGAAAACCTCTCGAACTGGTATGTGCGTTTGTGCCGCCGCAGATTTTGGAAAGGTGAGTACACACACGATAAAATTGCCGCTTATCAAACGCTGTATACGTGTTTGCTGACGGTCGCCAAACTGGGTGCACCTATCGCGCCGTTTTACATGGACCGGTTGTACAAAGACCTTGTAAGTGCCACAAACGCAGAGAAATTAAGCAGTGTACACCTGGCTGATTTCCCTGAATCTGTTGACAATTATGTTAATAAAACGTTAGAGAGCAAAATGGAGAAGGCGCAAACGATCTCATCGCTTGTCTTGTCACTGCGCAAAAAGGAGATGATCAAAGTGCGCCAACCGCTGCAAAAGGTAATGATTCCGGTACTTGACGCCAATCAGAAGGCTGAAATCGAGGCCATTTCAGACCTTATAAAAGCCGAGGTAAACGTTAAGGAAATTGAATTGCTCGACGATGCATCGGGCCTGTTGGTCAAGCAGATCAAACCCAATTTCAAGACGCTCGGGCCTCGTTTTGGCAAAGATATGGGCTTGATTTCCAAGCAGATATCTGAATTTAGCCAACAGCAAATCGCTGAACTTGAACGGCTTGGCATGACCAGTATTGAGTTATCGGGAAAAATATAACTTTAGCACTGGCGGATGTGGAAATCACCTCGCAGGATATTGAAGGCTGGCTCGTTGCCAATTCAGGCGGCATCACCGTCGCGCTGGACATCACGATCAGCGATGCGCTCAGGCAGGAAGGCGTTGCCCGCGAACTGGTCAACCGGATCCAGAATCTGCGAAAAGATTCGGGATTTGAGGTCACCGACAAGATCCGGATCGAGATGGAAGCGCCGTCGGCGTTGCGCGCGGCCATTGAGGCAAATGCAGATTATATAAAATCGGAGACGTTAACTGATACGATTGCTTTTGCCGATAGCGTACCTTCGGGCACCGAAATAACGTTTGACGACCTAAAAACAAAAATATTAATTTCAAAATAGAACAAACATGACCGATGAAGTAGTAAGGTACTCTGATGCCGATCTGGCAGAGTTCAAAGAAATTATCCTCAAAAAAATTGAGAAAGCAAAAGCAGATCTGGATTTGATCAAAAGCGCCTATATGAATGACCTTAACAACGGAACCGACGATACTTCGCCCACTTTCAAAGCATTTGAGGAAGGTAGCGAAACGATGTCCAAGGAAGCGAATTCACAGCTCGCGATCCGTCAGGAGAAATTCATCCGCGATTTGAAAAATGCGCTGTTCCGCGTAGAAAACAAAACGTACGGCATTTGCAAAGTGACCGGCAAATTGATCGGCAAAGACCGGCTTAAGATCGTTCCGCACGCCACCATGAGCATCGAGGCGAAGAATTTGCAACGCTAAGGCTGAGATTCCAATATTAAAATTCCAAATTCCAAACTTTGACTTTGTTGAGGTTTGGTTTTTTTTTCATTCACATTCGACGTTCGACGTTCGACATTCGACGTTCGACGTTCGAAGTTCGACATTCGACGTTCGACATTCGACGTTCAACCCATCCCGGTTCGACTTTACGCGGCCGACATTTTTTATCATCGAATATAATTTCTATTTTTGCCACAAATCTCTACAGAATGTCATTACGCAAAGCCTATCTG
>JAEWLN010000111.1 GCA_023457535.1 Bacteroidota bacterium | reverse complement strand
CGTGTGTACAGCTCTGGACGTTGCTGACCGAACTTGGCGCGGACCGCAAAAGCCTGATTGTAAATGCGGGCGGCGGCGTAGTAACGGATCTTGGCGGATTTGTGGCCTCTACTTACAAACGCGGCATCGATTTCATCCATGTTCCGACCACGCTGCTGGCTATGGTCGACGCGTCTGTCGGGGGCAAGAACGGCGTGGACCTGGGACATCTCAAAAACCAGATCGGCGTAATCAACGTGCCGCAAATGATCCTGATCGACACCCAATATCTCGAAACGCTGCCGCAGCCGCAAATGCGTTCGGGACTGGCCGAAATGCTCAAGCACGGGCTCATTGGCGACAAGGCCTATTGGGAGCAATTCCTGGACCTGAAGAACATTGATTTTACCGAATTTGATGCCTTGGTATGGCGTTCGATCGAAATCAAAAACGATATCGTGATGCAGGATCCTACGGAAAACGGTATCCGCAAAGCGCTTAACTTTGGCCATACGCTGGGGCATGCGATCGAGAGCTATTTCCTTGAAAGTGCTCATAAACCGACGTTGCTCCACGGCGAAGCCATTGCCGCAGGCATGATTCTCGAGGGTTTTATCGCACGCGAAAAAGGATTGCTGACAGCCGCGGAATACGCGCAGATCAAATACGTGATTTCCGACATTTTCCCGAACGTGGAATTCGCGGACCAGGACCTCGCACCCATCATCGGATTGCTTGTTCACGACAAGAAAAACGAATACGGCAGCGTACAATTTGCGTTGCTGGACGGCATCGGGCAAATCAAGATCGGGGAAACGGCGGAAAACGACTTGATTTACAAGGCCTTTGCCGATTATAAATCTTAATATATTTTTAATAAAATCGGTTGCATTTCACTTACATTATTTTTTACATTTGCCCTGATGAACAAAAACCAGAACACGAGCAACAACGCGCCCGCTCAAGGCAAAACGGTCCTGAACCTTTTTTGGTTGTTGCGCAAATGTGCGCCGTTCAAACCCTCGTCGGTTTTTGATTTCTCGCTCAATCAGGAAAAATTACCGATCATTTATGCCAACATCCGGGTTTGAGAAGTGATTAAATCGCGTTTCTATTTAATCTCAATTTTCAAATCCGACGAAGCTAATGAACACCAAATACATCGACCTGATCAACCAAACGTATTATTTTCCGCAGGAAGAATTCACGCTCAACAAAGACCACCTGGAATTTCACAAAATCGATTTGATGAAATTGGTCGAGCAGTACGGCACGCCGCTTAAATTCACGTATCTGCCGGCCATTTCAAACAACATCAAACGCGCCAAGAACTGGTTCAGGAGCGCGATGGAGAAGAACAAATACGAAGGCAAATATTACTATTGCTATTGTACGAAAAGCTCTCATTTTTCATATGTGATGAATGAGGCATTCAAGAACAACATCCATGTAGAGACTTCGAGCGCATTTGACATCAATATCGTTGAAAGCTTGCTCAAATCGGGGAAAATCAACAAATCGACTTATGTGATCTGCAACGGATTCAAGCGCGACCAATACATTACCAACATTGCGCGTTTGATCAACAACGGACACAAGAATACCATCCCGATCATCGACAATTACGAAGAACTCGATTTGCTGACCTCTGAAATCAAAGGAAAATTCAAGATCGGGATCCGGATCGCGGCTGAAGAAGAGCCCAAATTTGAATTTTACACCTCGCGTTTGGGCATCGGGTATAAAAATATTGTCGGGTTTTACCGCAAACAAATCCAGGAAAACCCGAATCTCGAGCTTAAGATGCTCCACTTTTTCATCAACACCGGCATCAACGACACCGCCTATTACTGGAATGAGCTGAGCAAGTGTATCAAGGTGTACATTGCACTCAAGCGCGAATGTCCTTCGCTGGACGGACTCAACATTGGCGGCGGCTTTCCGATCAAGAATTCGCTTGCTTTCGAATATGATTACCAATACATGATCGATGAGATCCTGAACCAGATCAAGATCGCGTGCGACGAGGAAGAAGTCGAAGTGCCGAACATTTTCACCGAATTCGGATCGTTTACCGTAGGGGAATCAGGCGGGGCGATCTATCAGGTTTTATATCAAAAGCAACAAAACGACCGTGAAAAGTGGAACATGATCGATTCGTCGTTCATCACTACCCTGCCCGATACCTGGGCGATCAACAAGCGTTTTGTGATGCTGGCCGTCAACCGCTGGAACGACACTTACGAGCGCGTGCTTTTGGGCGGACTCACATGCGACAGCGATGATTATTATAATTCCGAGCAGAACATGAACGCGATCTATCTGCCCAAATACAACAAGGAAAAGCCGCTTTACATCGGGTTTTTCAATACCGGCGCGTATCAGGAAACCATCGGCGGATATGGCGGGTTACACCACTGTCTGATCCCGCAGCCCAAGCACATATTGATCGACCGCGACGAGAACGGCATATTGGCCACGGAAGTGTTCTCGGAGGCTCAAACATCGGACGATGTACTCAAGATTTTAGGGTACGACAAATAAACAGTTAATAAATTTCGGTTGGAGTTTTAAGAAAAAAGGTTTTTCTTTGGCTAACCAGCCGGCAAATTCAAATACTAATGAGTAAAGGACCCATCAGTCAGTTTATCGAAAAGCACTACCTGCATTTCAATGCGGCGGCCCTGGTAGACGCGGCAAAAGGCTATGAAGAACATTTATTGGACAACGGCAAAATGCTCGTCTCGCTGGCCGGGGCAATGAGTACGGCCGAACTCGGCAAATCATTGGCTGAAATGATCCGTCAGGATAAAGTGCACATCATTTCGTGTACGGGCGCCAACTTAGAAGAAGACATCATGAACCTTGTGGCGCACAATTCCTACAAACGCGTACCCAATTACCGCGATTTGTCGCCGCAGGAAGAATGGGATCTGCTCGAAAACCATTACAACCGCGTGACCGATACCTGCATTCCTGAAGAGGAGGCGTTCCGGAGACTGCAATCACATCTGTACGATATCTGGAACAACGCAGACTCCAAAGGAGAGCGTTACTTTCCGCACGAATTCATGTACCAGATGATCAATTCGGGGGTTTTGGAGCAATACTACGAGATCAATCCCAAAGATTCGTGGATGGTGGCCGCGGCCGAGAAAAACCTGCCTATTGTAGTTCCGGGATGGGAAGACTCCACCATGGGCAACATCTTCGCCTCGTACTGCATCAAAGGCGAGTTCAAACCCACGACGATGAAAAGCGGCATCGAATACATGATGTGGCTGGCCGATTGGTATACAAAGAACTGCGCCGGAAAAGGCATCGGGTTTTTCCAGATTGGCGGCGGTATTGCCGGCGATTTCCCGATTTGCGTCGTTCCGATGCTCTATCAGGACATGGAAATGCACGATGTGCCGTTCTGGAGCTATTTTTGCCAGATTTCAGATTCGACCACGAGTTACGGATCCTATTCCGGAGCGGTCCCGAACGAAAAAATCACGTGGGGCAAGCTCGATATCACCACCCCAAAATTTATTGTTGAATCGGATGCCACCATTGTCGCGCCGTTGATTTTTGCATACCTACTAGATTATTAATAGACATGAAAAGAATTATTGTAGATTATTCCAAATTGACCAATGAAATCCTGAACCTGCTCGTGGAGCGGTTTCCCGATGGCTATGACGATTCGAATATCATCCGTTTCCGCAATGCACAGAACGAGCTGATTGAGGCCGTCGAAGTGCGCACAGAGGACACGATTTACTTGGTAAAGGTAAGCACCAAGCTCGCGAGCCGTTTGGAGAATTTTGAAGATGAAGACGACGATATCGTAGACGATGTGGTAGCGCCGATCGAAAACATCAAAGGGATCGAAATTGACGATGAAGACGCCATTGATGATGACGAAGAGGAAGTGGACGTAACCAAAGACCCGGGCGGATCCGATGATGAGGAAGATGACGACGACGATGACGACGATGAGGATGACTACACGGATTCGGACGACGAGGACGACGAAGACGACAAATAACATAAGGGCCTTCGGGTCCTTTTTTTTATCCGATAACCGATGGACAACTATATCGAGACCAACAAAAAACTGTGGAACGACAAAGTGGGCTTCCACCTGGCATCCGATTTTTACGATCAGCCGTCGTTTTTGGCCGGGCGCAATTCGCTGCAACCGATCGAACGCCAATACCTGAACGACATCGCCGGAAAAAAAATCCTGCACCTGCAATGCCATTTCGGGCAGGACACGATTTCGCTCTCGCGGATGGGCGCATGCGCTACGGGTGTGGATTTTTCTGAAAACGCGATCGATGCCGCACGATCTGCCGCTGCGCAACTCGGCACTGATACGCAGTTTGTATGTTGTGATATTTATGATCTGCCCAATCGGCTCGACGGGCAATTCGACATCGTATTCACTTCTTACGGCACGATCGGCTGGTTGCCGGACCTGAACCGATGGGCAGAAGTAATTGCCAATTTTTTAAAGCCGGGCGGGCAATTGGTATTTGTCGAATTCCATCCTGTGGTTTGGATGTTTGATTATGATTTTGAGAAGATTGGCTATTCTTACTTCAATGAAGAGTCTATCATCGAGACCACTGAAGGCACGTACGCCGATAAAAGCGCGCCCATCCGGAACCAATCGGTTAATTGGAATCATCCGACCGGCGAGGTGCTCAACGCGCTGATCCAAAACGGGATGCGCCTCGAGCAGTTTGATGAATTTGATTATTCGCCGTACAATTGTTTTAACGGAACAGTAGAAGAATCGCCGGGGCAATTCCGCATAGCCAAACTGGGCAATAAAATCCCGATGGTGTTTGCGCTAACGGCCACCAAAATATGATTGCATCGTTCCCGCCCATTCTTCCCTCTGCGCCTACGCTATTGATTCTTGGTACGATGCCGGGCGCCATGTCGCTTGCCAAACAGGAATATTACGGCCATAAGCAAAACCACTTTTGGAAAATTATGTTTTCCGTACTCGAAGATGCGTCTGTCCCGGATGCTTTCGCAGAAAAAAAAGCGCTTATGCTGCGCCACGGCATTGCGCTATGGGACGTGCTCGCCTATTGCGACCGTGAAGGCAGCCTCGACAGCAACATCAAAAATCAGGTGGAGAATGACATTCCGGGTTTGTTGCGCACCCATCCCACCGTTCGTGCCATTGCGTTTAACGGCCAGCAGAGCCATAAATTTTTCATCCGGAAATTCGGCGCTATCCCGGGCATCGACTTTTACGTCATGCCCTCGACAAGCCCGGCTTATACGATGAAGTTGGCGGATAAAACTGCGGCGTGGGCCGCGGTGTTGAAATTACATGCCAAAGGATCAAAGTGACGTTTTGTGGAAGGCTGCGGGTCTTACTTTTTGCAGTTGCTGGTACAGATGCTGAAACAAGTTCAGCATCTCAAACCCTAATCCGCTGCACCCAAATACCGCTCGCGATAAATCAACTCATGGTGGTTCTGGTGCCCGATGATCACAAAACCCAAAGCGCGCACTGACATCACATTGCCCGATGCCGTTCCCATCAGCGCGAGCGTTTGATCATCGAACGTCTTAAAAAGCGCGATGGTCGATTGGCGTACAATAGCCAGCTCGGTCAGCAAATCCTGTAAGTGCCGTTTGTCTGCAAGGGCGTGGTTTGCAAATTCATTCTCGTCAAAACCCGGCAG
>JAEWLN010000110.1 GCA_023457535.1 Bacteroidota bacterium | reverse complement strand
TACCTACACCGCACCGCAGATCACGCCGGGCTGTTACCGCTTGCGCATGGAAGATACGGGCAATAACGGACTGGAATGGTGGGCTGCCGCCGGACAAGGAACGGGTTATATGCAAATTCTCGATGCGAATGACGTGGTACTCAAAACGTTCGAACCTGATTTTGGCGGCGGGTTTGACTACAGCTTTTCGGTTAATTCACTGTTGGCCAACGGGACGTTCGAGAACGTGTCCCATATACAGTTGTACCCGAATCCGGCGCGTGGCTCATTCCGCCTTGAGGGACCAAAACTAAAAGGGGCCCATATTGTGATTGTAGACGTTTCTGGAAAAACCGTTCACCAAACCGTTGCGGCGGGAACGCTGCATGAGTTTTCGCAATTGTCGTTGCAGGCGGGAATGTATCTGATAAAAATCAGCAAAGACGGCCAATCGGAGACCAAAAAACTCGTTATCGAATAAGACCAAAAGGGGAGAGGACACGGGTTCCTTTTCCTTTTTTCACTAACGTGACTCCCGTTTTAATCCAACCCTGCGATCATTTTCACGTGACCGTCGACGAGCCGGATAAACTCTGCGCGGTAGCCATCTTTGTCGCCCGATAATCCCTGTCTGGCCAAGTGCATGATATCGGCCGATGACATGTTTGTAATCAATTTTGAATCGCGCAAACGCAGCCCGAACCACGCAACTGCCGCGCCGAACTTAAAGTCCGCAGACGCTTTTTCGGGCCGCAGTGCCTCGTTGCCGATGATTTGTGTCATTTCTGTGCTTTGGTCACCGATGGGTTGTTTATAGCGGAATTTTACAGTTGCCAGCTCATTTTTATAGCGGGTTGAAGCCGTTTGTGTTTTTGAATATTTGAGCGCCGGTGTCGGTTCTGCAAACGGGCTTTTGACACCCACCGGTATGATTTCGTACAATGCCGTTACGGTATGGCCGCTACCGAGTTCGCCTGCGTCGATGTGGTCGTTGGTAAAATCCTCCGGACGCAATTTGCGGTTTTCATAGCCAATCAGCCGGTAGGCCTGAACTTGGTTGGGATTAAATTCAACCTGGATCTTGACGTCCTTGGCAATGGCGAACATCGAGCCTTTGAACTCCTTGCCCAGGAATCGGTTGGCTTCCTGTATGTTGTCGATGTAGGCGTAATTTCCGTTTCCTTTGCCGGCCAGAAGTTCCATTTTGCTGTCTTTGTAATTGCCCATGCCGTAACCCAAAACGGTCAAAAATACGCCCGATTGCCGCTTGGCCTCAATAAGTTTTTCCATCGCCTCATTGGACGAAGCACCCACATTGAAATCGCCGTCGGTAGCAAGGATCACGCGATTGTTGCCATGGTGTATAAAATTTTCCTGCGCCGTTTTGTAAGCCAGTTCGATACCCGCCCCGCCCGCTGTACTGCCGCCTGCATGGAGCCGCCCGAGTGCATCGCTGATGGCTTGTTTATCCTCGCCCGAAGTGGTCGGTAAAACCAAACCCGCCGCACCGGCATAGACCACAATCGATACCTTGTCCTGTCTGCGCAATTGCTGTGTCAGGATTTTGAGCGATTGCTTGAGCAGTGGCAATTTGTTCTCGCTGGCCATCGACCCGGAAACATCGATCAGAAAAACCAGGTTGGATGCCGGCAAATCATCGGTGGGAAGGTTTTTGCCCTGCAAACCAATGCGCAGCAATTGATGGTCCGGGTTCCATGGCGCGCGGCTGTATTCCGTATGGATCGAAAACGGATGCTGGTCTTTGGGCTGCGGATAATCGTATTTGAAAAAATTGACCATTTCTTCTACCCGAACCGCATCGCGCGGAACGGCCTGCCCGTTGTTGATCAAGCGGCGGATATTCGTATAAGACGCATTGTCTACATCGATTGAAAATGTCGACAACGGCGCATTTTTGGGCGCTTCAAACGGATTTTCGGCAAGCGTGCCATATTCTTCAGTAGCGTTTGTTGGGAAAGAATAATTTGCAGTTTTGTAAGAATCGGTGTCACTTTCATGTTTCCCATACCCGCGAATGAGGATGTTTTTCCGCGCTTTGGCCACGGTAATGCCTGCAGCTTGTTCCCTGATCGCGTCGGATGCGGGCGCATAATGCTTTGGTTTTTTTGTACTACCGACGGGCTTTGACGTAACGACCACGTTTTCCAGCAGCGCCACATCGTCGTAGAGCCTGACATTGATGGTTGTGGCATTTCCCACTTTTACCGTTCTGGTTTTCATCCCGATAAAGGAAAACACAAGAAAATCGCCTTTTTTCGCCTTGATGATGTACTTACCTTCCATATCGGTTTGGGTGCTGGTGGTGTGGCCTTTGACCGATACGAGCGCCGCAGGCAGGGGTAAATTCGATGCATCGGTTACAATTCCCGTGATGGTGCGCTGGTGTTGTGGTGTGCTGCCTGTGATTGCCATGTGCTTAAACGAGGTAAAAAGTACAAGCATGGCAAGGCCGGATGAAAACATTGTGAAATTTTTCATGACGTTGGCTTTAAGGATGTTAATGGTTGGGTTGGTTTTGCCCGATGTATTTTATTTGGATTTTCCGGTGGGCTTTCGGTCTTTTGTCCTAATGACCACAACGCCTTTTTCGCCGCGTTTGCCAAAATTGGCGATGGCTTTCTGACCCTGAAAAACCTGGATGGTTTCGATTTCCTGTTGGTTCAGCGGCGCATACGGACTCGTTGGATTGGGTCCGAACAACTCTGCTTCCGAATAATAGTGGCCGTTAATGATGTAAAGCGGCTCTTTGAGGATGACGATTTCCTTTTCGTCATTGGGGTCGATCTTGGCGATGCCTTCCGAAACCGAGTTGATTTTACGCGCCTCGTTACCCGTAATGGCTTTTCCGTCTACAATGACCAAAGGCGCTTGCGTATTGCCGACAATTGCCGTTTGCGGTTCTTTTTTGGTTTCAGCCGGATGTTCCGTTTCCTCGCGCTGCACGCCCACCGATTCAAATGCGCGCCCTTTTTGGAAACGTGCTGGCCTGGATGTGGGAGCGGCTTTTTTGCTTTTCATGACCGCATCGGTCTCCGTCTCTTCGATCTGCTCCGATGAAGGGAAGTCGGCAGCCGGGTTTTCGCTCAGTACAACGGGCGATCGGGACGTTTGCTCGCGCAGGATCTTATCGGCGCTGGGTTTGATTTGCGGGTGGATGGGTTTTGGCAAAGCGGTCGGTTCTTGAATTGGTACGGAACTTGGCGACTGGTCCGGGTCAGAAACGACCACCGTTTGTTGGGGCGCGATCGGCAACGGTTCGGGTTTGAACAGCTCGTAACCCAATGTCGCAACGAGCAGCACCGAGGCCGCGATAGCGGTCTTTTTCCACAAGTTGTGTTGTTTGGTCAATGTTTTCTTGTCGAGTTGGTCTGCCACGCGCGACCACACTTTTTCCGACGTTGGGAACGGTTTCGATTCCATCTGACCGGCCGCTTGTTTAAACTGATCGAATATTTTATCGTTGTCCTCCATGGTTATTTTGCATTTTGATAGTAACGCTGATGTACCAGGACCTTCAGCTTGGTTTTTGCCACGTTGAGTTGCGATTTGGAGGTGCCTTCTGAAATGTGCAGCATCCCGGCGATTTCTTTGTGGCCGTAGCCTTCAATGACAAACAGATTAAAAATCGTGCGGCAGCCTTCAGGGATGAAATTGAGCAGATTCAGCAAATCCTGCTCTTCCAATTGCGTCACTTGTGGGGTAAATGGCTGGATCGATTTGACGTCGTCCAGATACATGTTGAAATTGGTCTTTTTGCGGATCGTGAGCAAACACTGGTTGACGGCAATGCGCCGCGCCCACGCTTCAAACGCCGCAACTTCCTTGAGCTGGTCCAGTTTGGTGAAAATGGTGTAGAAAGTGTCGGCCAACGCTTCTTCTATTTCCTCTTCTTTTTTGAGGTACCGCTTGCACGTGTAGTACAGCTTGGGCGACAATTGGTCGTACACCTGGCGCTGTGCATCGCGTTGCATTTTCTTGCAGGCCGTTATGAGGTTTTCGCTGATCACAGTGTTTGTTTTTGGGTAAGAGACCGCAAGTGACGGAAAGGTTGGAAGAAGGGCCGATTTATTTTAAGTCGGGAATTATGAATTTTAGATGATGGGTGATCAGTGATTGATTCGCAGGAGGTAAATGGCTGATTCAAGCGCGTTTGTATCATTGTCCTCGCACAGCAGGAACGCAATGCTGTCCCGGGCCGATGCATAGACCGCGAGTCCCTCGAACTTGTTCCGGGTCGAAATGACCTGTGTTTTGCCCAACTTCATTTTTGCGATATCGATGATGCCGATCATGCTGCCCAGGATTTGACCATCGTGGTACGTGGACTTTGTATCTTCTGAGGTGGCCAGGAAATACAATTTGCCGCCCACGGCCACCGCATCTGTGAAACTGGCGCGCACCCCGCCGATTTTAGGCAATTTAAACGCATTGTAAACCATGTTGAAATCAAGTTCAAAGTCGCGCGCTTCGACGGTGAAAACGCCGTTTTGACCGCCTGCACCATTGCCGCGCTGGAAAAAATACCAAGTGTTCTGATCGCGTGCGACGCCTTCGATGTTGAACCCGTCGGGCGGAATTTGTGCAAAACTTTGCATTGAAAGGTACAGGTTGGTCAGATCTGTGATGGCGATGATTTGATGCGATATTTTGTCCAGCGTGACCAACGTATTGCGGTTTTGCGTCGATCCCGATCCAAAAACGTAGATTTTTTCCGCATCGGATACCATGGATTCAAAATCCGGTTTTTGCGGCTTTGGAATATTTGCGGCCGGTTTTGGCGCAAGGGCATGGTGCGAGAGGCTTTGGTCCGGCATGTGGTATTGGTATAAAAAAGTGCTGTTGTCGCTGATCAGGTGCAGCGTCTGGTCTTTGTAGAGCAACCCGGACGCCGATCCGATACCGATGATGTTGCATAGCAGCTCAAGTGTGAATTTATTCATGGGGACGTTTTTAGCCCGGATCGCAGCGGCATCCTTTTTTGGTTTGCAAAAACAAAAAAGATACAGCGAAGAGCCGGAAACAGCTCCTAAAAATACTTATATTTACGCTAAATGCGAAATTTATGACTGCGATTGATCCCGATGATTTTAAAGTGCTCCAGCCGATGAAGCTGAGCCAGCGGCCCACCCGATTTGATATCGACGCGACCGAGCAGGCGCTCGAAGCCAGACTGGAAGACCTGAGCAACGATATTGCGAAAATCCAGGAGAAAATGTATGCACATAGCCGCTACGGCGTGTTGATCGGGTTGCAGGGTATGGATACCTCCGGCAAGGACAGCCTGGTTCGCGAGGTGTTCAACGAGTTCAACGTACGCGGAATCAACGTGCACAGTTTCAAGCAGCCGACCGAAATCGAACTGTCGCACGATTACCTGTGGCGGCATTACATTGCGCTGCCCGAGCGCGGCAAATTTGCGATTTTCAACCGGACGCATTACGAGAATGTACTGGTTACGCGCGTGCATCCGGAGTACATTTTAAACGAAAACCTTCCGGACATCAGCGCCGTATCTGACATTGACGAGGCGTTTTGGGACAATCGGTTTGAACAGATCCGGCAGTTTGAAAAACACCTGGTGCAAAACGGCACCATTGTGCTTAAATTTTTCCTTCACCTTGGTAAGGATGAGCAGCGCGAGCGGTTGCTGCGACGGCTCGAAGAAGAAAAGCACAACTGGAAATTTTCCCCGGGCGATCTCAAAGAGCGCGAACATTGGGCCGATTACCAACGGTGCTACGAGGATGCGATCAACAAAACGTCTTCCCCGCAAACCCCGTGGTTTGTAATTCCCGCCGATGACAAAGCCACCGCGCGCGTGATTTTTGCCGAAATCCTGCTGAACGAACTCCAGAAATACAAAGACATCGACGAGCCGGAACTGGACGACAAAGTCAGGGCTAACATGGCTGAATACAGAAGGCAGCTTTTGGGGTAATGAAGTAAAAAAGTAGATTTTCTGTAGGGAAGGTATCGGAAAAAATCGTATTTTCTGCCTAATTGGGCAGGGGGAATTGGGCTTGCCCCTAAGCATTAATCAGGATGGTACGCGGTAGAAAATCTGCCTGTTTTGTTAAAGTTTGTTTTTAAATCAGTCAGACGCTGACTGCGTATAACAAAAAAAAGGTAGATTTTCTGTAAGGAAGGTATCGGAAAAAATCGTATTTTCTGCCTAATTGGGCAGGGGGAATTGGGCTTGCCCCTAAGCATTAATTAGGATGGTACGCGGTAGAAAATCTGCTTATTTTGTTAAAGTTTGTTTTTAAATCAGTCAGACGCTGACTGCGTATAACAAAAAAAAGGTAGATTTTCTGTAAGGAAGGTATCGGAAAAAATCGTATTTTCTGCCTAATTGGGCAGGGGGAATTG
>JAEWLN010000109.1 GCA_023457535.1 Bacteroidota bacterium | reverse complement strand
TCCATTGGAATAAACTGCCGCCGCCGCCAATGATTTAATTGCCATGAGAATCAAATTCCTTCTTCTTTCAGCATTTTGCATACCTTTTTCTTGAAGAATTCTCTTTACTTCGGCTCGGTTTGTCGTCGATTGATTTTGTTTATTGTATTTGTCTGTCTTTAAATACATCTTTAAATCCTTCATGAATATGGCATCGGAAGGCAGCACGACTTTCATCCCTGAACTTCCCAGTGTCTGCGATTGGATAAAAGACGGATTGTTGTAGTCATGAAAGAGTTCCGTTATAATTTCAATCTCAAGTTCCTTTTCCCGACCGAGGGTTGAGCCGTCGATTTTACTGGTGAATTCATAGTCTTGCTTGTTTTCGAGATACTTTATTTTGTTGTCTCGGATGATTTCGTCAAACAGAATCTCTTTTAAAAGTTGCGTGACTGATTGGTCATCGACGTCGGTGTTTTTGATTTCTTGCTCAACATCTTTTTCGTCATCAGTTAAAAACTCATAAATATCGCCGTTGCGCTGAACATAACTTTGATTTTCTAGTAAGTTCAGAGCTTCATCAATTTCGTTTTCATGTTTTTTTAAATCTATGTCGATGCTGTCAATCATCAATACAGAGACGTTTCTTTTGGTTGTTTTAAAGTTTCCAAAATACTTGACGAGGAAGAGCGCTTTTAGAACCTTTACCGCAAATCGATTGTCTAAATTGTTTTCCGCTAGGATAATGGAGCTTTGAATTTCTCCTCTGAGTTCATTCCTGATGCCGTCAAACATAAGGTCAAAGCTCACCAGAGCACTATCATTTCTTTCCTCGATGTTTTGGATTACTTGCTGGAAAACACCTAACATACTCCTTTCACCTACAGAGGCATGTCTTCCTTGAAATGCATTATGGGTCGACAAAGCTCTTCTACATTGCTGGAATAGGTCGAATTGGTATGCTACAAAAGGGAATTTGTTAGCAAAATCACTTTCGCCTTTGAAACCTTTGAACTGAACTCCAGAATCTGAAAAACTCAGTAAGGTATCTAAATTTGCATGCTCTTTTTTGAACGTATCAACCAAATGACGCTGCGCGCTTGAATTCTTTTTAAGCAGCCTCTTTTCAATTACTTCATCGACATTCGCAGATGTAAGCGGAACCTTTATTTTAAACCGAGCTTGGATTCTTGAAAAATCGTTTTGTTGACTTTTGCTCATGTCGCCTACGACTTTTTCCATGTCCTCCTGTGATGTCACTAGAATCCATGAGTTCCCTTTGGTTGTAGTTGCCAAAGTCTCCGCGATGGTCTGAAGATTCAGCATCAACTTAGTGTTGTCGCTGATATACTGTCCAACCTCATCAACAAAGAAATTTAGGCGAAATCCTTTCGGTTTCATCTTGATGTATTCGTCGACACGCTTACAAAAATCTTCTATAGATTGTTTTTGTCTGTCTTCCAGTTCATCCAATATGCGCTCGTATTTCGAAGGGTCTGTTTCAAAAATTTCTCCAAGGACTTGGCTTACTGTGTCAGTAACCAGAGGGTCAAAATAATCAACTCTGCAATCTTCCCAATTGGAAGCGGATTTTCCGTGGAATTTTCCTTTGAACAATTCATATTTTCCTTGTTTGTCGAGCCACATTTCAAATTCAGCCACATGCGGTTGAAACCCGTAGTATCCTAGGTGGTCAAAGAAAACCTTATAAAAAACGGAAAGAATGGCGTTTTCATCAGCCTTACTTGTAATTTGAGCTTGTTGGTCGATATTGAACAAGATGGATTCGGAAGGAGTTCGCGTAGCGGTGAGTACATCGCCCTTCAGCATTTCATCATTCTCTATTTTTTCCGCAAAGAGTTCTCCGCTTTTATATCCGTCGAATGTTTTGTTTTCAAACACATACGATAAGATTTTTAGCAAATGCGACTTACCACTTCCAAAGAATCCAGAAATCCAGACACCATTTGCGCCATTATAATTGTTGTAGTTGTAGAATAAATCCCTAATTTTCTTTGAGATTTCATTGGTAATTACATACTCTGCAACTTCGGTAGAAATGTTATCGCGGTCGTCAGCTTTGATTACCGTCTCAATATTTCGATTTATATCTTTTTCGAAGAAATCTTTTACTATCATGCTTTAGCTTCTATTAAATCAATATTAAATGCTCTGTAGTAGTTATCATCTTTTAGTAAGCCGAACAGATTTAATGTATGACCATTATATTCCCCAGGAAAAAATGTAACCGTCGGAGCGTCTGTAGCTATACTCTGTAAATTATTTAAAATGTTGTGAGAACGAATAAAAGGAAAAACCGTTCCGATACCAGTCAAGAAATAGACATTGGACCTAGCTTCGTCTATTTTCTCCTTAATTTTCGGCATCAAGATTTGATGGATGTTCAAAGTAGATTGAAGGGCTCGCAAGAATTTTTCTTTTGACTTTGATGTTTCGACCTTGAACAGCCTTTCCATACCGCCCTTTTGTTCTAGAATTTCACAAGCGATATCATACAAATTGATTTCCAACACGGAAAGTCCATCATTCTCAAGCTTTCTCTTCAAAAGTTTTGTATGTTTTACCACCTCCAACTCTTGCCTCGCGTCATAAGCAGAAATGAAAAAGGGAATTTCACCGCCCAAAGCCTCCTTTTTCAGGAATTTATCGGATGAAATTATCTTGTAGAGATGTGAAAACTTCGCATTTATGTCCTCCATGTTATCGTTTGGTTCGTTCTATGTCGAAATCTGAAACCAATAAAACTTTAAGCCAATATGGATTGTCTTGCGCGATTGATTTCATCAGTTCTAAATCTATTATCTGCGGTTGGATAATTCGACTTTTTACATTGTCTATTATTCCACTTTGTTCAAGTATTTTGAAAGTAACCTGTCTTATTTTATTTTTCGTCAATTCTGTCAACGATTCCATTTCTTCGTGTAAATCGTATTTTCTACGAAAAAAAGTTATGTAGTCTCCATCGGTAATTTTATAATCAAAAACTAGTAGTTTTTCCCGCAGCACTTCAATTGCAAAATCTTTGATGAAACCATAGCACTTGCATGCGGTTACAAATGCTAGTTGTTTTTGCGAAACCAAATCTCCAGCTAGGAAAAGGTCTAATTCGCTGGGCGTCATAAAAGCAATTCTTTTTTTCAATTCAGACAGCATTCTTTTTCCAGTTGACGATTTACCACCTCCTAAGTCGTTGACAAAATCAATTTGCCTATTTTCAGCAATTGATTTAGCGACAAATATCATTTGGTTCAATCTTAATGAGCTCGCCGTAAAGGAAAAATCATATTTCTCAGTTCTTACCATTTTAACTAATCAATTCTTTAAGGGGTATATTCAAAATTGCGCTGAGCTTTTCCAAATGCTTTGTACTTGGATTACTCTTTTCTTTGACCCAATTACTCACAGTAACCTCACTAACACCTAGTTTAGCAGCGAGCCACTTTTGTTTTACACCTTTACTTTTAAACAGTTCTTTTAGCAGCATAGCTTTAAAAAAAATTAAAGTTTTCCTTCGGGTAAATGTAATCGTTTTTTATTTGCGTTACAATTTTAAATCGATTTTTTGTCTTGGTATGAACGTATCGCCAATTGTTTTGTAAAAATTACAGCCGAAAATTTTCCAAAAATTTTTCCGAGGGTTTGATATTAGTGTAGAGACGGATACCAGGGAGGGAGGGAGAGGCGGGGTACATGAACAGGGATTGTTGGGTGGAATTGGGATAGAATTCGCACGGCCATTTGAAAATCAGCCTCTTTCAGCCCTTTTTTAAATTATAAATTACTGACTATGAGTGTTTTGTGAATTCGTCATACGTGCTAATAGGGTGTCATAGGCGCTCTTGATATGGAGTTTGTGAACCGAAATTTGAAATATATATATGCATTTATGGGGTACGCTTGTATACCACTTGGAAATTCCCTGTAAGAACCTTCTACAATATATTAATCAAAAGACTGTATCAATCTTATTCTTTATTTTTTTTGTTGGTACAATGTTTCAATTTGAATGGTGAACACACGAGCTCGCCAATCTTATCATGGACGTTTGGGAAGGGGGTGAGCGCAATTGGGGGATGGGCAGTTTGGATGCCTCTTGGTCCTATATTTGAAATTGGAAGGGGTGGCCGAAGGCGGTTGGATTTAGTGGTTTTTAAAATCGCTTCGCCCACTCGGTTGAATGAAAAGAAGGTGGGAAATGGGCAAACTCGCTTCGCTCGATTGGATGAAATTATTTAGAATTGCCGAGCCGCTTCGCGGATTAGTCGTTGAATTCATTATTACTTAATACATTCTTTTTCTATTACCTTTTCTCTATCATTCTCTATTTCTTTATCCATATCCATATCTCTTTTAAGATTAACAGTGGGTTTAACCCAGAATAACCCAATTAGCACACGTTAATAGATTATTTCTATAAGAAAATAAAATATCATAAAAAAATAATATATATCGTTTTGCTGGACTTTTTCATTCAGAATGTCTATTAGTTGTGAAAATGGTCGAGAAGGCCTCTCGGTCCGAGCGGGTCATTCCCGTTTGGATTCCTTCCGAGACAAAAAAATAAGGTCTCAATAACGTGTGCATTAAAAAGGAAATAAAATGCAAACAATCAATCTATGTAGCGACATCAATGGAGTTGTCGTGTTACGGTCTTACTACGAATCGATAAAAGAATTAGAAACAAAAGACCAATTTGAAATAATGATGGGCATTATGGCTTACGGATTTGATGGAGTCTCCCCAACTTTTTCAAAAGCATACCTCAAAGCAGTATGGTTACTTATAGAGCCAACGCTCGAACGAAGTATCGCTCGCTATCAAAGCAGCGTTGAAAACGGAAAGAAAGGAGGTAGACCTAAAAAGACTCAGCCAGCTCCGCACACCGATAACAAGACAATTGAGGAAGCAGGAGCGACGTTAACTTCAGAAACTGATGAAGCTGACTCTCCAACCTTAGGGGTTTTTCCCAAACAAGAGAATGAGTTTACTCGAATGTTTGAAAAAGACGAGCCCAAAACATTGGATTATTCTTTCGAAGCCATGATACAACTGACCCAGGGTGAGGAAGACCTTCGTAGGAATGCGGAAGCGAAATTTGGAAAAGACACACCCGATGATGATTATCTAAGCAAGTCTTACTACTACGTGGTAAAGGCTAATAGCAGGCTAATGGAAAAGTATCGAGCTATTTACAGTCGGATTTATGGAAAAAGGACCCAAGGCACCTGACATATTTAAATCAGAACATACCCTATGAAATTGAGTAGTGAAAAGAATAAGAGCCTTAATGAGGCTCTTATTTTTTAATGAAAAAATAAACTGAAGGTGTCCTTCACTTTATCACTTTGTTCATCCATGGGCCTAGATAAATTATAACCCAACGCCAGCATAGCTGCTTTCACTTTGCGAAGCGTAACTATGCTCACGGTTGAAATTTCATAACCTGAAGGCATTTCAATTATCTTTTCAACTGTGTTGAGATGTTTCTCGATATACTTTAAATTTTTCTCCCATTCATCGTCTTCGAGAACAATTCCATTCTCCCTCATTGCATTACGAACCTTTTGTACGGTTGTAGGACTAACATTAAAGTCAGCGGCGATTGACCTCACACTATCTCCGCTCTCAGCGTGTGCAATTGCGGCAGCAATCTCGTCGTATTTATCCTCTATCTGCTCAGAGTTCAGTCCCGAACCCAACGCTCGTCCTTGAGCTTTCCCTCCAATTTCAACGACCACTCCTGCCTCATTCAGCGCTCGAATAATATCGAGAGGGTTAGGTCCCATGATGTCCAAACTCGTAAAACCGAGTTTTGCCAACTTTTTCTCCGCAACCAACTTGAAAATATCTGGTAATTCGAGCGGTTCTGTTATTGTTTTTTTTGCCATAGGTTGATGCTGATTTAATGTAATGCATTTAATAATGTGCCAAAATAAAAAATAATATTTAAGATGTAACAAAACAACTCAGTGTGTGGCTTGAAATTGGCGACCTTGCAAGCAGAGGTTTTAATGGGTATATTTGCAATGTGATGATTTCAAAGCTGGAATCTCGATAATTCCTGACCGCGCTCAAAAACGATAGGAAGTTGCGCGGCTCAACCAATGAATGCAATTAACCCGCCGCTGGCCTTGGTGACAATGTCAGAGGTGGCCGAAAGAATCTCGCTCAAGGATTCTGAAGCGGCTAAAAGATGGTGTCTGTCAAATGATATCACCGTTCACAAACTATCCAAGAAAGACTTCGTCTATGAATTCGACTTGGAGTATCACACCAGCAAACCTTTTGTTTTCGACATCCAACGACGGCATCCGAACGATTGGAAGGAGATTCTTCGTGACGTTCTGAATTGGGATGCACTTTACAATTATTTTTTGCTTAATTTAGGTGAGCCCAGGAATGACGGCGCTCTAGCTGAGATTGCCCCGTCGGACAAGGAGCAGGAAGAACTTCTAAAACGTTTGTTACGATGAGTGGAAAGCTAAAGAAACCTAAATTCACAGGGATGAAGATTTACTGTAATTCTTGTAAGCGTGACAATCCGACCTGCAAGCATTACGACGACCAGCATTATCGAATGAGACTTCATGTCAAGGGAAGCAAGAGCGACGTGAGAAGTAAGAAATTGTGCAGCCGCGACTATGATGAGGCCGTTGATGAAGCCATCGCTTTCAAAAAGGAAATGATTTCCACGAACTATCAAGTCGCTTATAAATCGCGCGTCAAAACTGAATCAACCATAACTGTGAGACATACGCTAGTTTCGATGATTCTAAAGTATGACAATTATCTAGCTGGAAAGCATGAGTTGGTTCACCTAAGGAAGGAAGTTAGCGACGCGCACCGCAAGGAAACAATTAGGTTCTGTTCTTACTTCTGTGATTCTGTCAAAAAAACGGAGAACATCGCGCGGATGTCAATTGAGCGAGTTTCCCAGCATCATGTTGCCTCATTCTATTCTTGGGCTGAAAAGGAATATGCGCCTCGCACCTTCAACAAGATGATGGCCGCGATGAAAACGTTTTTCGATTTCATTACAACGATAGAGAAGGTGAAGATGGAAAACCCGTTTGGAGTCTATGTGACGAAAGGGGTGGTAAGGAATCAAATTCAGACGCTTTCGAAGGATGAGTTCAACGCAATCCTTGATTCAATTGACACCGCTGACCCAATCGCTTACTTCGACAAGGGAGTGAAGAAAAATATGTTCGAGCTTTATCTCAAGGATGCATTCAAGCTTTTTCTTCTTACAGGTGGTCGCCGTGAAGAAGTAGTGGAACTGAAATGGTCAGACTTAATGTTGAGCATGCAGGGAGTTTGGTTCTTTCAAGTGGAGAATCGAAAGGTGAAAAAGCAGAAGAAGGCAAAGAATCTCAATGCCTTGACACCAGCTAAGTTCTTTCCTGTAAATGCCGACCTCTTGCAACTGCTCAAGGATTTGGGGCTAGATGAATTCAAGGGTCAAGACCGCTACATCATCGCACCCGACAGAACGGTATTAACCGAGACAATTATGGATAAGATAAGCAAGGCATTCACCCATTACAGGAAGGCGGCTGGAATCACAAAGGGCATAAGCCTTGACGAGTTGCGGAAAACTTATTTGACTTGGATGAACGCCGTAATGAACAAGGATACCAAAATCCTCTCGTCACACGCTAACTCTGACGTCCTTGACAGGCATTACCTTGACCCAACCGTTCTCTCGGTGGTCGAGAAAGCCGCCTTAGAATTGAGTATTTTTGGAACATAAAAGTGAGGTGATTTTAACATTTTACCTCACTCCAAAACCTCACTCCAGCGCATAAAAAAAGCACCTACTTACGTAAGTGCTTGATTTTGAGTAGCGAGGACGGGAGTTGAACCCGTGACCTCAGGGTTATGAATCCTGCGCTCTAACCGACTGAGCTACCTCGCCTTCGGTCATACAACTGTGCCAAGCGGCCTAATTGCGGGTGCAAATATAGAACTTAAATCAAAGGTTGCAAACATAAACGACGAAAAAAATTATTTTTATAAGACCTACGTTTTGAATTTAATTTATATATTTCCGGCAAAAATAAATTGCTGCTAATGGAACCTAAATCTCGTTACGAACTCGAATTTCCTATTAATTCTTCGCCTCAATTGTTATATCAGTACATTTCAACGCCTTCCGGTTTGCAGGAGTGGTTTGCCGATAATGTCAATTCACGTGGGGAATTTTTTACTTTTATCTGGGACGACGTCGAGGAGAATGCGCGCCTGACTTCTAAAAAGACCGGAGAAAAGGTCAAATTCCGCTGGATCGACGAAGACAAAAAGGATACCGACTACTTTTTTGAACTGCGCATACTCGAAGATGAAATCACCAAGGACGTCTCGCTGATGGTCATTGATTTTGCCGAAGCGGGTGAGATTGACGAAGCGACGCTGTTGTGGGAAAACCAGATTTCAGACCTTAAACACGTCATCGGCTCGGTGTAAGACCGATTTTAACCGTATATTTGCCCTGAATTTTTCAGGGTTTTTTTATGGTCAATTTGAATGGCGTGCTCACCAGCGACGCCGCGCTTGGAACAGATAACCGCGCCTTTTTGTATGGCGACGGCATTTTTGAAACCGTCCGGATCCTGGACGGCAAAGTTCTTTTTCTTGAAGACCACTATTTCAGGCTGATGTCCGGTATGCGCATTCTGCGTATGGAAATTCCCATGTTCTTTACCATGGAGTATTTCGAATCACAACTCATCGAAACGGCGCGTGCCAGCGAGGCTTCTGTGTCGGGGCGCGTCCGGATGACGGTGTACCGCAATGCCGGAGGATATTATCTGCCATCGGACCGCAATATTTCTTTTGTCGTACAGGCCCAACGGCTGGAACAACCAATATACGTGTTTTCCGATCAAACGTATGAAGTAGATCTGTTTCGCGATTTTTACATCACGGCGCAATTGCTCTCGACAATCAAATCCACCAATCGGGCTGTTCACATCACGGGAAGTATTTTTGCCGATGAGAACGGATTGGCTAACTGTCTGCTACTTAATGATCGGAAAAACGTAATCGAAGCACTCCAGGGCAATCTCTTTATGCTGACGGGGAATAAACTGGTTACGCCCGCCGTCTCTGAAGGTTGCCTCAACGGTGTGATGCGTAAGCAAGTGCTGGCGTTGGCGCGCAAACGGGAGGATCTGGTCGTGGAGGAAACAGCCATTTCGCCGTTTGATCTTCAAAAAGCCGACGAATTGTTTATCACCAATGTAATCGTAGGAATCCAACCGGTAACCAGGTATCGGAAAAAAGAATTTGCGACCGGTTTTGCCGCGGATATGTTGGGTAAATTGAACGCGCAGTTGCGTTTGGGTTAATTGAGCATCGGATTCTCTGGCGCGTTGGACCAAATCAGGTAGTCGCCTCCTAACTCAAGTATTTTTTCTTTCCAGAAATCATTGGTCGCTTTTCCGATGATCTTATTCTGGTAGAGATTCTCGGCGACAATCCACGAATTGGACTGCATTTCATTTTCGAGCTGTCCGGATGCCCAGCCGGTATAACCAAGGAAAAACCGGATGTTGTCTTTTTTGACTTTGCCATCGTTGATCAGTGCTTTGGTCAGCTCAAAGTCCCCACCCCAATATATTCCGCTCGAAATTTCGACACTGTTGGTAATCAACTCCGGGACATTGTGTATGAAGTAAAGATTGTCTTGTTCTACCGGGCCACCATTGTAAATTTTAAAGTTGGCTTCCACATCCGGTACCAGATCATTGATCGTATAGCGCAGCGGCTTGTTGATAATGAATCCGACCGATCCGTCGTCGTTGTGGTCTGCAAGCAAGATCACCGAGCGGTTAAAGGATAAATCTCCAATAATCGATGGTTCGGCGATGAGCAAATGTCCTTTCTGTAGTTTTTCTGAGATCATCCTACCGCAATTTAAATTAAATTTAACAAAAAAAATTGAAAAACCAAATAAAATCGGGCGTATTTTAAATAAAAAAACCCCCGGAAAGGAGGTTTTGGATCTATACTGTGGATTCTGACTAGTTTACGTTTCCTTCCAACTCAGCACCAGCTTTGAACTTTACTACGTTCTTAGCAGCAATCTTGATCGTTTTGCCGGTTTGTGGGTTTCTGCCTTCTCTGGCAGCTCTTTTGGAAACTGACCAAGAACCGAACCCTACCAAAGATACTCTGCCGCCTTTTTTCAAAGTACCGCCAACGTTGTTCAAAAATGACTCCAAAGCCGATTTTGCTGCAGCTTTTGTAATTCCTGCATCAGCAGCGATAGCATCGATTAATTCTGATTTGTTCATAATAATAGTTATTAATTGTTGGTTAAACATTTAGTTATTGAACAAATTTAGCAGGAATTCCTTACCAGACAAGCCTTAGCGCGTGTTTTTAGTCGATTTGTTGATAAGTCGAATCATTTGTTGATAAAGTAAGTTGTTTTTGTCGGAAATAGGCTTACGTCAGTGTTTTCGCGACTTAACGCGCGATGGCGCCGCTGGAAAACGACATGCCGTTGAGCAATTGGGAAGCTTCCATTTTTGACTTGCCCGGCATTTGCAAAACAAGCACTTTCAGATATCCGTCCGGGACCGCGACGAGAAGTTCTTTTTTTCGCGTAATAATCGTGCCGATCGAATGCTCGTGCGCCTCGAAAATAGTTTCCGCAGCGTAGATTTTAACGTTCCACTGCTGCGCGCCATCCTCGAAAAAGCACCAAGCGGCCGGGTATGGGGACAAACCGCGAACCAGGTTGTAAATCTCGTTCAACGGGCGTCGCCAGTCGATGCGGCAGTTTTCCTTATTGAGTTTGTGCGCTGTCTTTTCATTGGGCTCCTCTGGCTGGCGCGTGGTTTGGACCTCGCCATTTTGGATCATCGCCAATGTTTCGGCTACGGTTTGGCTCCCGATGACCATGAGCCGGTCGTGCAACTGGCCCGCGGTTTCGCTTGCCCCGATTTCCGTTTCGGCCGACAGGATCATTTCGCCCGTATCGATTTTGTCATCGATAAAGAACGTGGTCACGCCCGTTTTTTGCTCGCCATTGATGATCGCCCAATTGATCGGGGCTGCACCTCTGTAGGCCGGCAACAGCGATGCGTGCAAATTGAACGTTCCGTACTCGGGCATGCGCCACACTGCTTCAGGCAGCATCCGGAACGCAACCACTACCTGCAAATTGGCGTTGAGCGATTTCAATTCGGCCAGGAACGCTTCGTCCTTCAGATTGGTGGGCTGCAGCAACGGCAAACCATGGGCCATCGCATATTCCTTTACAGCCGAATATTTGATTTTTTGCCCGCGGCCGGCGGGTTTGTCAGGTGCGGTAATCACACCTGCAACCTGGTATTGGTGTCTGCAGATGGTGTCCAGGATGCCCACGGCAAATTCCGGCGTTCCCATAAAAACAATGCGCAACGGTGCTCTCATTTGATCAGTGTGTATTTATTGTTGTCCTGCAGCGCGATAATTTCGTTCTCGAGCAGCATTTGCAGCGCAAAGATAACATCCTGCGGGCCAACGGTGAAATCAAGGGCGATTTTTTGCTGGATTTCACGCGAGTCGTAATCAGCGCGTTTGAGCAATTCAAGGATGGGTTGGGTCATTGCTGCGGCAGTTGGTTTTGGCCGTTTTCCGATGCAATACGAACAAATTCCGCATTCGGCTGTTTTTTCTCCAAAATAGGCCAGCAGCGTTTGCTGTTTGCAATGGGTTTGATCCGATACATAATGCTGCACGGTTTCAAGTTGACTCTTTCTGAGCGCATTCTGGCTCTCGAGGTATTTGGCCACGCGGTTGATCGTCCTGTCGTCCTCGCGCACCTCATTGAACGTGACCGTAGCATCGTTCCGGCGTGCCTGATAGTCGATGATGCCTTTTTCGGCCAGTTTTTCAAGCAACGCATACACCTGCGCTTCGGCGTTTCCCGACTTTTTGGCCACGAGCGTCGCATTGAGCGAAGTTGGCATTTCGTAAAGGCCCGGATAGGTGCGCAACATTGTCAAAAGGATTGGTTCATCTGCCGGATTCAGGCTGATATAACGCATTACCTCACGCGATTCGATTAAAAATTGCAGCGTGATCTTTTGCGAAAATTCCTGCGACAGCGAGATGATTCCCTGTCGGTCCAGGAACTGCAGCGCGTTGAACGTCCTGGGTACGGCAAAATCGTATCGCATGCAAAACTGGTGCAGGTTGAAGCC
>JAEWLN010000108.1 GCA_023457535.1 Bacteroidota bacterium | reverse complement strand
GGGTTCGCCAAAGGGTTTCCATAACCGTTGTCGTGACGGTATTGGTGACGATCGGCGCATTGAAATCGAAGTAAATCTCGGCGGTATTTTGAATGACATCGCCTATGCTTACAGAGGTTTTGGGCTTGACTTTAAAGGTGGCAAATCCGTGGCTCGCCGATTCGTTTTCAGACGCTGGCGGCAGGTTGATGTTTTCAAAAAAGATTTCGAGCTTGTCGTTCTTGAGCGTGGCGCGGTAGGGATGGCTGGCCGTCGTGGTTTGGAGTGTGGTCACGTCCAGTGTGGGTTCTACAAAATCGTTGATGACCACATTTTGTACAGTGTAATTTCCGGTATTCTGGAATCGGATCGTGTAATTCAGGAATTCATCGAGCTGGCCTGAGGTGATGTATTCGCCCTGCGTAACTAGTTTTTCATTGGGAACCACCGCATAAACAATGGGTTGCTGCAAAGACTTGATGTTGTCCTGTGGCGTCTCATCGGGTGAATTGGTATGGATCTGGGCGGTCAACGACAGCGGCTCATTTGTATCTGAGGCTGAACCGATATTCATCGTAACGGAAATTTCACGCGATTCAAACGGGGCCAGCGCGTTAAAGTCCCAATTTGCGATCCCCGGCAAAGCAGGCACCGCAACGGGCGCAGCGGCGAGCATGTTCAACCCTTGCGCATGGTAAGCCAGCGTAATGCGGCCCGAAATGGCCTGCGTTCCTTTGTTGGAATAAATCAATTTGTAGTGCGCGTCAGAACCTGGTCGGGCCTGATCGAGCGGAACGATGTCGATTTGAACGTCTGTGTGGATGCCATTGGGAATCAGGCAAAAATCGGCGGCCAGTACGCTTCCGGCCGGCGCGGCAGCAAAGGTATGGTTTGCAGGGGAAAACGTAAAATAACCGGTCTCGAGCTCGGGTACCACAGTCACGCCCATGGCGGGCGCCGTATAGAGGCTAAAATCGCCTGAAAGGTTGCTGAATGTCGCGGTATTGCCCGATCCGCCTTCGATCCGCAATTTGACGTTCGGTGCAAAAGACGGGCCGTCACCGCAACCAAAAGTGATTTTGCCCGTTACCATATTGTGCGCACCATCCGGAACAAATCCCAAAGTTCTTGCGGCATCCATCGTTTGGGCGACCGCCGCATCGGAGAGTAAAATTGCGATCGATAAGAGGTATAGTTTTTTCATGATCGGACCCTTTTAAGAAGTAAATGTAAACAAAAAAACCACCCAAATTCAAGCTTTGAATGATTTTCTTAAAATGACCTTAACCATCGCTTAATGTAGTTGATATTTAGTGAGTTGCGGTTAATTGGTCAGTGCGGTTTACGTTACGTCCAGTCGATTTTGCGCGACGCATACATCACCGCGGCCAATATCGCAAAAAGGCCGATACTGCCCAGTAACAGCGCATAATTTTCCATCTGGATGATCACATAAATAAACCCGTAAAGCGCCGACAACGATGCTGCGATCAACAACGGGAATTTCCGACCTTTTAAAACAGATACCGAGTACAATCCGATCATGGCTACGACACACGCCGATGCAATAATATACGCGGTCAGAAAACTGCTGTGCTCCGTGATCGAAACCAGCAAGGTGTAGAACATGACCAGCGCCAGGCCGATCATGGTGTATTGAAAGATATGGATGCGGACCTTGCTGATGACCTGGATCAGGAAAAAAATCAAAAACGTCAAACCGATCACCAAAAAACCGTATTTGGCTGCGCGCTCATTTTGCTGGTATTCATTGACCGGAATGATGAAATCCACGCCAAACGCAAAATCGCCCAGTTCCGGCAGCGTCCCGAAAGACTGCTGTGGGAACGCGCGGTTGATGTGCAGGATTTTCCAGTCTGCGGCAAAGCCGTTCGCGGTAATTTGTTTGGTGGCATCCGCGGGAAGGAAGTGGCCTGTAAAACCTGGCGAGGCCCAATTGGACGCAATGTGTACCTGTGTGGTTTTGCCAATGGGAACGATCCTGAGTTGCCGGCTGCCGTTATAGACCATATTGAAATTGAAATTCAGCGGCGTATTGCCGGTGAGTGCCTTGGCGTCGATTGGGCCTGTTTCGAGCGTTGCAACCGAGTCTTTCTGCTCGCTGTAACGCGGCTCGAATGTGTATTTTTTACCTCCGATGTGGATCGAAACCGCATCGCGGATGCTTTTCATATTGGAGGTGCGCACCATCACCGTGGCTTTGTCCCACAGGATGTCCGTCGGGGCGATTCCTGCGGCACTGAAATCCGGCATTGCGTACGTCCCGTCAAAAGCCATATTGCCCGTATACACCACAGATTCGTACTGGTTTCGCCGCAGCAAGCTGGTTTTTACAAACGATTTGTTGCGCAGCGTTTCAGGAAAAAAATAGGCATACTGCGTTTGCGGGATTTTTTGCACTGTGGTTTCATTGGTTTTTTCGTTGACCGATACGGCCTCGGTAAAAATCCTGTAAGGCACTTTGATAATAGGGCCGTAGAAAAAGACGCTTTTTCCCCATTTTCCCGACGTGTCGCGAACCACCTGCTGCTGTCGCTGGCGTCTTTCTTCGATCAGATTTTGTACAAACAGCAACGGAATCAGCAACACAAGCGTAAGCACGCCTACGGTGACGAGGCGGACGGTGTTGGACTGGAACAGGCGGGTGAGGGGTTGGAGCGGTGTTTCCATGGTTTTTAAAGTTTAAGGTTTAAGGTTGCAAAGAACTTTGTGTTTCAAAGTAAAGAGATAAAAAAATATCAGGTTTTGGGAATCAGTTTTTCGAGTGCGTCGATGTGCCCGCGGAACGCCAGTTTGCCTTCCGGGGTGGCGCGGTAACGCGTATTGGGTTTTTTGCCGATGAATTGTTTTTCGACCTTGATGTAATGCTCGGCCTCGAGCGCCTTGGTGTGGCTGGCAAGATTCCCGTCAGTTACCCCGAGCAATTCCTTGAAGGTGTTAAAGTCCGCGAACTCGTTGACCATCAGTACGCTCATGATGCCCAATCGGATCCGGTGGTCGAATGCCTTGTTGATATTTTGGATGATGTTTTTCAAAATGCCTGGTTTCGGTCGTACCTGAAATACATAATGCTGCCGTACACGATGTGGCAAATCCCAAAACCAATGGCCCAGAATTCGAGGCCGTAACCTTGAAATGCTGCGCACAACAGCCCGAGGATTACCATCGTCAAACCCAGGTACCGCACGTCGCGCAACGTGTATTTGCTGGCATTGACACACGCCAATCCGTAAAAAATCAGCGTTACCGGTGCGATGAGCTGGTAGTGGTGATCGCGCAACAAAAATAGCGCGAAAATTCCACCGGCGCCCAGCGGGATCATAAAATTCGCTATCAAACGACGTGCGGTGCTGTTCCAGATGGGCTCGCCGTGGCGTCGTGCCTTGAAATACGTCATCACGAACGCGCTTGCCACAGACAAAGCGAGCACGGTAAAAGCAATCAGAACGATCGGCTGTACACGCGCGTCGGCACCGTCATAACTGTACGTGGAGCGGCCCAGGATGCCGCGCGCAACATACGCTCCCACCAAGGCATACACGCCTGCGAGCACGCCGGAGAGTCCGCTCAGCGAAATAAATTGGCTGGACCGCGTCATCATATTTTTGATCTCGCCAATGTCCTTGAGGTAGTCTTTATTGTCCATTATTGAAGTACTTTGAATTGCAAAGTAAATGTATTATTCTTAAACCGCAACTATTTCGACGTATTTTTTTAAACGCCGATATTCAAAAAAGCAGCGCGCGCCATCGGCGGTTATTTTTCACAAAAGTGCTGCGCGCTTAACGGTTATTTCGCTAATTTTGTGCAACAAAAATTAAAACCAACACCATGAGTTCATTTGACGTTGTCGTTATCGGATCGGGTCCCGGCGGTTATGTATCGGCGATCCGTTGTGCCCAGCTGGGTTTCAGCACCGCAATTATTGAGAAATATCCAACCCTTGGGGGCACTTGTCTCAATGTGGGCTGCATTCCGTCCAAGGCCCTGCTTGATTCCTCGCACCATTACCACGATGCGGTGTCGCATTTCAAAGACCACGGCATTGAGATTTCCGGCGAGATCAAGGCCAACATCGAACAAATGATCGCGCGCAAGGCATCGGTCGTAGACCAGAATGTTTCGGGCATCAAATACCTCATGGACAAAAATAAGATCACCGTTTTGGAGGGCGTCGGCTCGTTTGAAGACGCCACGCACATCAAAGTGACCCATGGCGGGAAATCCGAAACGGTCGAAGCCAAAAATGTCATCATCGCCACGGGATCCAAACCATCTACATTGCCGTTCATCACAATAGACAAAGAGCGCATCATTACTTCTACCGAAGCATTGAAACTCAAAGAAATCCCAAAGCACCTGATCGTAATCGGCGGCGGCGTGATCGGGCTTGAACTCGGACAGGTCTACCTTCGTTTGGGCGCACAGGTATCGGTCGTCGAATTCATGGACCGCATCATTCCGGGCATGGACGCCGCGCTGTCTAAAGAACTCACCAAGGTGCTCAAAAAACAGGGCATGAAATTCTATACGTCACACAAGGTCAAGTCGGTCGAAAATGTCAAAGGCATCGTAACGATCCAGGCCGATAATGCCAAAGGCGAAACCATCACGCTCAATGGCGATTACGCGCTTGTATCGGTAGGCCGGCGTCCGTATACCGACGGGCTTGCTGCCGATAAGGCCGGCGTTAAAATCTCAGAGCGCGGCATGATCGAAGTCAACGAACACCTGCAAACCAACGTGCCGAACATTTACGCCATCGGCGATGTGGTACGCGGGGCGATGCTGGCGCACAAAGCCGAGGAAGAAGGCGTCATGGTAGCTGAAATCCTGGCCGGGCAAAAGCCGCACATCGACTACAACCTGATCCCGGGCGTGGTCTACACCTGGCCGGAAGTGGCGGCCGTGGGCAAGACCGAGGAGCAGCTCAAAGAAGCCAAAACCGATTATAAAGTAGGGAATTTCCCGATGAAAGCGCTCGGTCGTTCGCGTGCCAGTGGCGATACGGACGGTTTTGTAAAAATCCTCGCCGACGCCAAAACAGACCAGGTGCTGGGCATCCACATGATTGGCGCACGAACGGCCGATTTGATCGCGGAGGCCGTCACGGCGATGGAATTCAAGGCATCGGCTGAAGACATTGCCCGCATGTCGCACGCGCACCCAACGTATGCCGAAGCGATAAAGGAAGCGGCGCTCGATGCGACGGACAAGCGCTCGCTGCACATGTAAGGCGGAACAATCTACACTCAGTTTCAAATCCAAATTCCAATGCACTTGCTCAGGGATTTGGATTTTTTTTCAGTCGTCAGATTTAAATTGGGTTGCGGTGCTTCGGAATTTGGTTCCCGGAACGCAATACTCCGAATCGCCTGTTTCATTTTTCATAACTTTACCCAAATTTTCCCTGTGAGAACCATCGTTCATCATTTCATCGCGGATCCCGCCCATTTCAAATCACAGTTGCTCTATTGGGGTTCCACGTTTCGCGAGGCCGTATTTCTGGACAGCAACGATTTTCCGCAACGCTACGGTTCGTATGACGCGATCCTGGCCGTGGATGCGTTTACTTTGCTGCAGACGGATTTTGCAGGAGCGTTCGACGATCTTAAACAATACCAGCAAAATGCAAAAGACTGGCTGTTCGGGTATTTTTCGTACGACCTCAAAAACGATACAGAGGCGCTTTGTTCGCGCAACACCGACGGACTGGAATTCCCTGACCTGTTTTTTTTCCAACCCAAAAAACTGTTTTTGCTCAAAGGCAACAACCTTGAAATGGCCTATCTTAATTTGTGCGATGACGAGCTCGAAGCCGATTTTGAGCAGATTGCCCGATTTCAGATTCCAGCCACCGGTCAGGCATCGCAGATCAACATCCAACAGCGCATTTCCGAGACGGCGTATCTGTCCAAAGTGGGGCAGATGCTCGGACACATCCATCGCGGCGATATCTATGAGGCCAATTTCTGCATGGAATTCTACGCCTGTGAAGCGGACATCAACCCGGTTGGAACGTTCGCCAAACTCAATGCTATTTCAGTGCCACCATTTGCTGCGTTTTTAAAGCATGACCAACACTTTTTAATGTCCGCCTCACCAGAGCGTTACCTGCGCAAACAAGGCGTGAACGTTATTTCTCAGCCCATCAAGGGCACGGCGCGGCGAAGTGCGGATCCGGCCGAAGATCAACACATTAAACAGCAATTGATCGCCAGCGAAAAAGAACGGTCGGAAAACATCATGATCGTCGATCTGGTCCGCAACGATTTATCGCGTACGGCCACGAAAGGTTCTGTGATTGTGGAAGAATTGTGCGGCGCCTATACGTTCCGACAAGTGCATCATCTGATTTCGACCATCGCGTCACAAGTAGACGATCAAACTTCTGGAATAGAAATAATTAAGCAAACGTTTCCGATGGGAAGCATGACGGGCGCACCCAAAATTTCCGCCATGCAGATCATCGAAAATCTCGAAGAATCCAAACGCGGATTGTACAGCGGCGCGGTGGGTTATTTCACACCCGACGGCGATTTTGATTTCAATGTCGTCATCCGCAGTATTCTGTACAACGCCCGCAACGGGTATGTTTCGTTTTCAGTGGGAAGTGCCATCACAGCAGCATCGACGCCAGAGGACGAATACGCCGAGTGTCTGGTCAAGGCCGCTGCGATGCGTCAGGCATTACAGCCCGACAGGTTGTAAAATCGGCAGAATTGCGTATTTTTGGGCATGCGCGATCCCTTACAGCAGGAACTTGTAAAAACCTTTGACTTTCTCACCGGCAAAAAGCTGCTTGTTGCTGTCAGCGGTGGCATCGACAGCATGGTACTTGCCGATTTGTGCCTGCGTACCGGATTAACGCCCTCGCTCGCGCATTGCAACTTCCAACTGCGCGGCGAAGAAAGCACAGGTGATGAGGCGTTCATCCGAAAGTTCGCCCAAAACGCCGGACTTACGGTTTTTGTCACCACTTTGGACACCGTCCAATTTGCTGCCGATTTCGGGTTATCGACCCAAATGGCCGCGCGCGAACTGCGCTACCGGTGGTTTGACGAACTGGCCCGGACACACGGATTTGATCACATCCTGACCGCACACCACGCCGACGACAACCTCGAAACGTTCCTGATCAACCTTTCGCGCGGAACCGGAATCGACGGACTGGTAGGCATTCCACGGTCCAACGGAAAGATTTTGCGTCCGCTTCTCGACGTGCCACAAAGTGAGATCCGGGCCTATGCCGAACGCCACGGCATCGGTTGGCGCGAAGATTCGAGCAACGCATCGGACAAATACCTGCGCAATAAAATCAGGCACAACGTCGTTCCGGCGCTCAAATCCATAAATCCCGACTGGTTGGGCTCGTTTGCAAAAACGCAGCAGTATTTGCGGCAAACGCAGTCAATGGCCGATGACGCGGCGGTCTTGATCTATCAGCAAGTCGCGCAGCAAGCCGGGGACGAAATCCATTTCAACATCGGCAAATTGAAAAAATTGCCCAATTACGACGCTTATTTGTTTTACTGGCTGCGCGAATGGGGTTTCAAAGCCTGGGATGATTTGTCCGGTCTGGCAGACGGGCCCTCGGGCAAACAAATTTTGGCTCCGGCGCACCGGCTCGTCAAAAGCCGTGATTTTTTGATTTTAAGCCCGTTAACGGCTGCCGACAGCGGCCATTACGAGATTTCATCGGCGCAAAAAGACGTTAATTTTCCCATAAAACTATCGATTTCCGATGCCGATTCGATTCGCGATGTATCGAATAATGTTATATTTGTCGACGCCCGAAAATTGAAATTTCCGCTGGTGTTGCGCAGGCCTTTGCCGGGCGATGCATTTCATCCGATTGGGATGGGCGGGCAGTCCAAGAAAGTCAGCAAGTTTTTCAAGGACGAAAAAGTTTCGTTGCCGCAAAGAGAGCGAACATGGCTTTTGTGTTCGGACGCCCAGATCGTATGGGTTGTAGGCCATCGCGCCGACGAACGCTTCAAAGTAGAACCAACCACCAAACAAATAACGAAAATCACACTAACCCAATGAAATCCAAACTACTGTTGCTGCTTATGGCGCTGGCGTTTTTCCAAGCCCACGCGCAAATGGTCAATCCGGTCAAATGGAGTT
>JAEWLN010000107.1 GCA_023457535.1 Bacteroidota bacterium | reverse complement strand
GTGATACTGCGCACCAGTCCTTCTCCGGTGCGGGACGGTCCTGATATGTGGTTGGCGTCGTTGATGGCGCCATCGCCAATAATTTGCACTTTGGCGCGGTCAGGATTTGCCGTGACATATACCGCAGCAGCAGCTTCCCCAAGATTTACGCCCGTCCTGTTTGCCGAATAGGGTTTGCAAGGCGCCTCGCTCATGGCCTGAAATGAATTGAATCCGGACAGCACAAATTCAGAAACCAAATCGCCGCTGACTACGTAGGCGTCGTTACAAATACCCGCCTGGATTATGCGTTTTGCCGTCGCAATGGCGAGCACTCCGGAAACACAGGCATTCGAAATGACGATGGGCGTTGACCGGATTCCGAAAAATTCGGATACCCTGCGCGCCAATAAAGAAAGTTCTGCATTTTTAACATTATGATCGGCCAAGGCGGTAATATTTCCTTTGGTGGTCGACAATATTAACGTCGCATCAGTCCGCGGCGGAAATTGCCCGACTATCGGATTTAAAGCCATTATAAGCAACTTCTCCAATTTAGTGTAGTGATCGCCTGAAATCGCTGAGAATCGCTCATTGATTGCGGCATCATCAATAACTGCGGAAAAGTAGGGCGAGGGCATCCAATCATTTGTGATTTGCGCAATCCCCGACTTACCCGCCTCGATGTTTCGGATATTCTCATCGGTGTCAAAACCCAGTGGGGTAATGCAATTAGTGTCCGATATGTAAACTGGTCTTGTCATGGTGTTGAAAGTCCCACCGATTGCTTCCAGGCCACGTAAAATGGTGGATTGGTGAGTTGAAGTTCGCCGTTGCGATCCAGGAATACCTGTACGGTCTCACCTGAGCAGGCAACCTCCCCGGCCGGATTGTAGATTTTATACGTAAATATCATTTTGGCTGCGGGTGTATCGACAATGGTCGTTTCGATACGCGCTACATCGCCGTATTTGAGGGTCAGTTTGTGCTCGCATACCGATTTTACAACGGGCGTGCTAAAGCCGTTTTCCATCACATCGAGATACGAAATACCGTGCTTGCGGCCGAAAGCTTCGCGTCCGTCTTCGAAATATTTGATGTAGTTGCCGTGCCACACGATCCCTAACGGGTCCGTTTCATTAAAGCGCACGCGCAATTCGTGCGACACTACAAGTTGCGTAGCCTCTTTATACAGTTCTTTTTTTCTTGTCATATAAAAGCGCGATGGTGGTGGTTAGCAGGAAAAATGAGAATAACAATGCGATTTCCGGCAGTATATCGACAATGTGGGCGTGTCGCAAAATAACGTCGTAAAACGCATTGAGTCCCCAATTCATGGGTGAGCATTTGGCTACGATCTGCATGACGTCCGGCATTGCAAAAACCGGTACCCACACACCTCCTATAGCCGCGAGAATGATGACGCTCGTGGATCCGAACGGCGCGGACTGTTCCTGCGTTTTGGCAAGCGTCCCTACGAGAATTCCGTAACCTATGGCCGCAAATCCGGAGAAAAGTGCGACTAAGCTCATGAGCGCAAGACTGAAATTCAAGTGCAAAGGCGGCAAGCCCAGATGCGGGAAAACGAAAATGGCCACGGCCAGTATCATATAAAACTGCAGCATGCAAATGATGAGATATGTAATGGTTTTCCCTGCCATGACCACCCATGAGCGGACCGGATTGGTGCGCAGCCTTACAAAAGTACCCTGGTTTTTCTCCTTGACGATGTTGATCGACAGCGGAATTACGATAAAAAACATCGCAAAAAGTGTCCATGCCGGTACATTGTGTTGTACTGAATTCGGTTTGGCGGCAGTGTTTCCAATGGTCGGGACGATTTCCTTGAAGTTGATGAAATTTTGCTGTTCGAACGCAAAATCACCTTCACCCAATTGGTCCTTGAAAGCAGCATAAATTGACTGCGTTTCTATTTGGGAAATCATTTTGTCTATCGCACTCATCACGCCGTTTTTGAAACTGATCTGAACGGCAGGATCAAAATACAATTTAACTTCTTTTTGTGTAATTTGCTTCTTATCGCCTGCCAAAGTTGAGTCGCCAACACCAAAACTACTCATGATCTTATTGACGTTCTGGTCTATCTTAGCCTGAAGATCGTCGCTCAAATGAGCAGGAATCACGATTGCCATCTGGTATTTTCCTTTAAAAACAGCCGCCTTGGCCTGTGCATCGGTAATCGGATGATTGCCAAAGCGGGTGATTACTTCGAACGCACTGCTCTTTTCAAGGTTTTCGAGGACGGATTCAGCAACCTTCCCGCCATCCTGGTCGACGAGTAAAATTGGGATGCGTGCGTTGCCGGTTTGTTTAAATGTACTGTCCTGGATCAGCGTCACGGTGATCACCAGGACGAGCGGCATGATAAACAAGATAATCGCTCCGCCCAGATCGCGCCTGAGCAGCAGGATTTCCTTAAGCACGGACATGTAGATTTTATACCACATCGCGCAATCCTTTTCCGGTTAAAGATAAAAAAACGTCTTCCAGGTCTTTGGCGTTTGGCGTTTGGTCGATCAGTGCCTGCGGCGTATTTTTGGCAAACACACGACCTTGATCGACAATAGCGATATCGGTACAAAATTCCTGCGCCTCTGCCAAATGATGCGACGTATAAACAATGGTCGTGTCATTGGCATTGAGCCTGAGCAGGTATTCGATGATGGCATTTTTGGATTGGACATCGACGCCAACAGTTGGCTCATCGAGAAACAAAACCTTGGGTTCATGCAGGATTCCCGCAATCAGGTTGACACGGCGTTTCATTCCGCCTGAAAAGGTTTCCACGCGTCTGTCCGCAAAATTCAACAACCCTAGAAAATCCAGACTTTCACTGACGCGCTCTTTGAGGCCGCGCCCTTTTAATCCATACATGCTGCCAAAATACATCAGGTTTTCACGCGCGGTCATCGTCGGATACAATGCATATTCCTGCGGGACCACGCCAATGATTTTGCGGATCCCGAATGCATCCTGGGCGTACGTTCGGCCGTCGATCGTAAAATGTCCGGACGTTGGATCGATAAGTCCGCACAAAATGGAGATCAACGTACTCTTACCGGCACCGTTCGGCCCAAGCAAACCAAAAACTTCGCCTTTAAGGATGTCGAGCGAGAAGTGGTTCAAAGAATAGAATTCGGCATCTTTGTACTTCTTGGCCAGGTCATTTATTTGAATAATGGGTTGCAAAACGGAATCAGGCAATGGCTTTTTTTAATTTTTTGAAGAACATCTCTTCGAGATCGGCTATGTAGAGCATTTCAACGGACAGCGCATTGTATACATCGGTTTGGGTACTCCTGTTTTTGTAGACACGCGATGCGTTGACCGCAAAGTCGCGCCACAAATCACCAATCCTGGTCATCTCTAAAGATAGCGCTTTTAATTCATCTTTTTTCAAAATGACAGCAGCTTCCTGCAAAAAAGCGGCATAAATAAACCTGAAGCCGCCGCCTCCGGTGCCAATTTCTTCCTGCATGCGCACGAGTTGCGCCAAATAATGATTGGTCACTTTGGGACCGTGTTTGGCAGCCCATTTTGGGATCCGCCTGGCCACGGTGCGAATTCCCTTTACCCCGACAAACGGCACAGGAGCCAGCATGTCGCGGCATGTTTCGCGTATTCCACGCAGGATAGCTTGCGGCAAATCCGAAGCTTTTGGAATCGACGTAGGGTAATACATTTGTCCGCGCGGCGCAAATGCCCCCTTGGCAAACCGTACCTTTTCCAGCTCCTTGTGCGTGAGCGTGGTCACGTGCTGCATGACCGGATCGCTGACCAGATAATGGGTATCGGTCTTGCCGTAAACCACGCAATTGTGCGCGTTGAAATGGAAGCGGTATTCGTCGGGAAAATAGGTGAGTCCGTAAACGCCTACCTGCAATCCGGTTGGAATGTTATTTCTGAGGTTTTCGTCCAGCGCTTTTTCGGCCAATTTCGGATTCGAAAATTTGACGCGTTTCACCTCAAAACCCAATCGCTTTGCGGCTTTGTTGAAAATCGTGCCCGGCATCGGACGGTATGAAATTGCCGGTGCGTGATTGACTTTTAAAAACGGGATGTAAACAAAAAACAGTCCCGACCCGATTCCAAAGATCATCGGTTCACTAATGTCAAATCCGTTGTGCCTGAGCAAATTCGAGGCGACGCCGTTTTCGCAGTGCGCCGATTGATGGTGGGTAAATCCGAGTTCCATTATTCGGGTTTGAATTTCTTAAGTTCGGAAAGCGGGATCTCAAATGCATCGGCGTAGCGCTGAAGCACACTGTCGCTGAGACCCTTGAAGACCTTGGGCTTAAAATGTTTCTTGATGCGCCATTTCCACATCCCGACATAACCCGCCAGAATGTTCAGATCCATTTTGTTCAACTCCATAAAATAGACGATCGGACTGGCCTGGCCGGCTTTTACGCGTGCGATGGCACCGGCGATGCGTTCGTTGATTTCGTCAAGTGAATTGGACAATGCGATGGTTTTTGGTTCCCATCCTGAACTGAGTTCTGTGGTGTAATTGCCGTTTTCATCGGTGGCGTAAACCAATTCCTTCATGTTACTTTTGGAAAGATTGCCGTCGTCCTGAGGTACTTCGTTCTTTTTCATGTGACTATGCTTTTTCCAGGAAAAAACCTGAGGTTGATATTATTTTGCTGCGACAGGCTGTTGTTGGATGAACAGGTTGATTTCGCCTTCGAGCAGCGCTTGTCCGTCGCAAGTGGTTTGGCAGCGCATGGTGCACAGCGTGTAATCGTCGGTGACGAATTTGGAAATGAATGTCGCCAGCGTGCCGATTTTGCTTCCAACGGCCGGACGCGCATGGATATGCAGCGTTTTGAGCGCGCTGATGAACCCGATAACCGATACGTCGTTGCGAACTTCGTCGGCGTCATCGGTAAAATAGCCTTTGGCGACGATGGCCGCACAGGTTTGCGCCGCATTTTCGATCAGCCCGGCTTCTGCAAAAAAGCCATCCGATACGAAAATATTGTCGGGGCGTATCTCAAAAAGCGTTTCGACAATTTCGTGGTCGAGACGCACAAGCCTGTCCACCATGAGCATGGGCGCACGGTGCGGCAGAAAGTCCTTGATATCGATCGTGTCCAGTTCCATAATCATTTGGCCAGTACGGTTTTCATTTGCCCAGAAGCGATAGTTTGTCCGTTTAATTTAGTGTCGATTTCTACTAATGTAATGCCACCAAACTCTTGCAGAATTTTTACTTCGGTTTGTATTTCGTCGCCCACGGCGGGCAATTGTTTAATTTCAATACCTGAAATCGATCCGATGTAACCCGTTGGCGCGGCCTCCTGCTTCAAATAAAACTGGTAGCCCGTATGCAATGCCACGGATTGCGCCATGTGTTCGACCAGGCCGGGTTCGCGGAAAAAGCCGTCGGCGCAAAAAATATTATCGGGCACGACTTTAAATCCGGTCACGATTTGCGTTTCATCGTACGAAAAAAGCTTGTCCACCATGACGAACGGAAACTTTTGCGGCAACAGGTTTTCGACGAAATCCTTGCCAAATAAGGCACGCGCTTCCATCAGCAGACTGTTAGATAGGCGTACGCAAATGAAAAACGGCCGCTTTCAGGTACCGACAACAGGATTTTTTGTCCGCGTTGCAGTTTTCCCGAATTGAACAACTCCTCGAGTGCGAGGTAAATCGACGCCGATCCTACATTTCCGACACGCGCCAGATTCATGAACCATTTGTCATCCGCTACGCCTACGCCCTTTTCCTCAAGCGACTTTTTGAGACCCGTCACAAAATAATGTGAAGAGACGTGCGGAAGGAAATAATCGATCTGATCCGAGGTCACGCCATTCTTTTGAAGCGCCGCAGCCATACTCTCTGCACCTTTTACCAAAATGTGCTCATCGAGCAATTTGACATCCTGCTTGATCGAAAATACCGATTCGTTGAGCCATTGGTCCGGATGGTAATCGCTCCAGGGCTTGATCGATCCGTCGGGGAGTTTGTCGCCTCCTGCGTACATGCAGGCTTCAAGCTCGTGCGCGTACGAATAAGCGTCCATCCATTCAATCTTGAGCGAAATCGCATCGGGACGCGGCGCGTTTTCGAGCAGCACCGCACCGGCACCGTCGGAGAGCATCCAACGCAAAAAATCTTTTTTGAATGCGATGATGGGCTGCTCCTCGAGGTTTTTCAGATTTTCGACCTCGTGTTCGTATTTGTCGGCGCGCATCCACGTTGATACGCGTTCCGATCCGGTGCATACCGCATT
>JAEWLN010000106.1 GCA_023457535.1 Bacteroidota bacterium | reverse complement strand
ACGTAACTCTCGTCAACCCTTGTGCTGACCACGCCCGAACCTGATTTGCTGAACGTTTCCTTAAAATATTTTACTTTTTCCTGATGGTATTTTTCATACTGGAGCCGGACCGATTTGGATCCGGTGTTGATCAATTGCGTTTGCCCGGTTTCGGCATCGAGCATCGCAACGATTCCAAGATCCGGCATTTTTTCCTCGCGGATATCGTATACGCGAATCCCTGTGATATCGTGCTTTTTCGACGCGATTTTGAGCGTTTGTTCGTATCCGTCGTTCATAAAATCGGAGATCACAAACACGATCGCTTTCTTTTTTTGCGTGCCCGATAAAAATTTCAGGGCCTGCGCGATATCGGTATTCCGGCTTTTGGGCTCGAATTCAATCAGTTCGCGGATGATGCGCAGCACGTGTGACCGCCCCTTTTTAGGCGGAATATACAACTCGATAGCATCGGAAAATAAAATCAACCCGATCTTGTCGTTGTTTTGCGTGGCCGAAAATGCCATGGTCGCGGCAATTTCAGTCACAATATCTTTTTTGAACTGGTTTTTGGTCCCAAAGCTTTCAGATCCCGACACGTCGATCATCAGCATCATCGTCAGTTCGCGCTCCTCCTCAAAAACCTTGATGTACGGCTCATTATAGCGCGCCGTGACGTTCCAGTCGATGGCGCGGATGTCGTCCCCGTACTGGTATTGCCGCACTTCGCTGAATGTCATTCCGCGTCCCTTGAACGATGTATGGTATTCGCCCGAGAAGATGTGATCGCTCAATCTCCGGGTTTTGATTTCGATTTTGCGTACTTTTTTGAGAAGTTCTTTGGTATCCATTTTTAATGTTTAAAGTTCAAGGTTTAAGGTTTCTGGCGCAACGTGATAAGTTTGGACTTGAAACATTAAACTTTTAAACAAAAATTACGGGACTTCGACTTCGTTGACGATCTTATTGATGATGTCTACCGAGGTGATGTTTTCTGCCTCGGCTTCATACGTCACGCCGATACGGTGGCGCAACACATCGTGCACCACGGCGCGCACATCTTCGGGGATCACATAACCGCGGCGCTTGATGAACGCGTAGCATTTGGCGGCCGTGGCCAGGTTAATCGAACCGCGCGGCGACGCCCCGAACCCGATCAGCGGTTTTAAGTGTTCGAGCTTGTATTTCTCGGGATAACGCGTGGCAAAAATGATATCGAGTATGTATTTTTCGATTTTTTCGTCCATGTAAACCTCCCGGACGGCGGCCTGTGCGGCGACGATCTGCTCGACCGAAATCACCGCATTTACCTTGTCAAACGCGCCTTTGAGGTTTTGGCGGATGACCAGTCGCTCTTCTTCCTGTTTTGGATAATCGATCACGGTCTTGAGCATGAAACGGTCGACCTGCGCTTCCGGAAGCGGATAGGTTCCTTCCTGTTCGATCGGGTTTTGCGTAGCGAGCACGAGAAATGGCTTGTCGAGTTTAAAAGTCGTATCGCCAATGGTGACCTGCTTTTCCTGCATCGCCTCCAAAAGCGCCGATTGTACTTTGGCCGGGGCGCGGTTGATCTCGTCGGCGAGGACGAAATTGGCGAAGATCGGGCCTTTTTTGATCGAAAATTCGTTTTGCTTGATGTTGTAGATCATCGTTCCGACGACGTCCGCAGGCAACAAATCGGGCGTAAACTGAATGCGCGAAAACGTTCCGTGGACGGCTTGAGAGAGCGTGTTGATCGCCAGGGTTTTGGCCAACCCGGGAACACCTTCGAGCAAAATATGCCCTTGTCCGAGGAGTCCGATCAGCAACCGTTCGACCATGTGCTTTTGTCCGACGATCACTTTATTCATTTCCATGTTGAGCAATTCGATGAACGCGCTCTCCCTTTCAATTTTTTCGTTTATCGCCCTGATGTCCAGAGTGGCCGTATTTTCTTCCATTGCGGTTTTGTTTGCTGGTTATTTTGACGGTGCAAATTGACTTTTTTTTTAAAAATCGGATGTTAAAAATAGGTTAAAATATCGCTGAAGCCTTTGGTTTTAAGGATGATTTGTGATTTCGTTTTTAATACTTTAAGACCGCCAAAAATACAAATCGCTGAAAGTTATGACGCAAAGTTTTTCGCACAAAAAAAGCAACCCGGAAAAGGTTGCCTTTGGCATTTTTACGTACATCCGTAAGTCAATCGAGTAAAAGGGTTCCGATATTGGTCACCTGTCCATTGGTCACCGATACGTTTTGCACTATTTCAATACCCAATCCGGACAAAATCGCCGGCGTAATGGTAACCTGATACATGCCTTCTGGGAGGCCGTGCAAAACAAAAACGCCGTCGGCATCGGTGTGGGCATTGACCACCGTTCCGTTGACGTTGACCGACGCAATGGCCTGCAACCCGATGTTCACAATCGTACCTTTAATCGCGCCGCTGGCCGCCTGCGTGGTGACGCGCAAAACCGGATGAAGATTGATATTGCCTGAATTCCCGGCCACGACAACTGAGCGTTCCACATCAAAATCGATCAGAAAATCGTAGGTTACCCCTGGCAGCAGCGTTTGGTTGATTTGGAGCTTGAGTCCCGATTGCTGGGCACTTGGCGTGTTGAGCGGATGGCTTTCTCCGTCAATGACCACCGTGTTATCATTCCCGAGAATCAATCTGATCTGACCCAGATACCCTGACGGAATCGCATGATCGGCCAGTAATACAGATACGCCGCCTGTAAGTTCGAGCAGATTGTACACCCCGGCATTGACATTCCCCAAACTGACCCATCCGTCTTCCCCGGACTCATTTCCCGCTTTGACCTTTACGTCGACTACTTCGACAAAAACAGCGTCGTAGTCGCCGGGCGCATCGGTCATACGCACTTTAACCTGGGAAGTTCCCTGCGGCGTATCATTATTGGCATCGTCGTCGTTACAAGAGCTAAATCCTGCAAGGCCAAGCATCGCAAGGCTCATCCATAAACATTTTTGTAGGTTTTTCATGTGGCACTTTTTTTAATCATTAGTAGGTTGTAAATTTACGGGAGCATCCACGGCTGTTTTTACAGCATTTCAACCTATTGTATAATGATGATTACTTCCAAAATTATTGCCGGAACAATGAACTGGGGCGCCTGGGACAAGCGTTTGAACCCGTCCGAAATGGCGCGCCTGATGCATGTTTGCGTCGAGAACCAGATCACTACGTTTGACCATGCCGATATTTACGGCGGCTATACGACCGAGGCCGAATTCGGGCGTGCCTTTTCCGAAAGCGGGATTGACCGCGAGAAAATCCAGCTCATTTCAAAATGCGGCATCCAGCACACCGATGGGCGCCCCAACAAAGTCAAACATTACGACTATTCGCAAAAATACATTGTCTGGAGCGTCGAGAATTCCCTCAAAAACCTGCAAACCGATTACCTCGACATTTTTTTGCTGCACCGGCCGAGCCCGCTCATGGTACCGGAAGAAATTGCCGTAGCGGTGACCAAACTCAAAACCGAAGGCAAGATCAGGCATTTTGGGTTATCTAATTTTACGCCGTCACAAACCGATCTGATCCGTGAATTTTCGCAGGTAGAATACAACCAGATCCAGTTTTCGGCCACGCATTTTTCCCCGATGACCGACGGAAGCCTCGATCACATGCAACGCAACGGCATCCTGCCAATGGCGTGGAACCCGCTCGGGACGGTATTTCGCGAAGACACCGACCAAACGCGCCGTCTCAAGAAACTGCTCGCCGACCTGGTCCGGAAATACGACGTTGGGTCTGACCTGATATTGCTCGCGTGGATCCTGCAGCATCCGGCGCGCATCATTCCCGTGGCCGGAACGGTCAATGTGGCGCGCATCCAATACCTCAAAAAACTCGACGCGTTAAAACTGGATATTGAGGACTGGTTTGCGATCTGGACCGAGAGCATGGGCCATAAAGTGCCTTAAAACACAGCGATAATTCGGGATTGCTTTCTTTCAGTTGCAACCCATAAAAACAACAATAAAAAACAATAAATTGAAAACTGCACTCATTACAGGCGCAACGAGCGGGATTGGACGCGAGACCGCGCGCGCTTTTGCCAAACTCCAATATAAACTGATCTTGTGCGGGCGTCGGGAAGACCGATTGGCCGAACTCCGGGAAGAACTCCAAACTAATGTGCATACGCTGTATTTTGACGTGCGCGAACGCCATGCGGTAAATGCCGCCGTGGAATCCATACCCGCCGAATTTGCCAACATCGACATTTTGATCAACAACGCCGGCAACGCACATGGCCTCGACCCGATCCAAACCGGCGATCCTGACGATTGGGACGCCATGCTCGACATTAACGTCAAAGGGCTTTTGTATGTGTCGCGCGCCGTGATTCCGGGGATGGTGCGGCGAAACAGCGGACACATCATCAACATCGGGTCTATTGCGGGAAAAGAAGTGTACCCGAACGGGAATGTGTATTGCGCAACCAAGCATGCCGTTGATGCGCTCAATAAGGCGATGCGGATCGATCTGGTGATGCACGGTATTCGCGTGGGGGCGATCCATCCGGGAATGGTCGAAACCGAATTCAGCCAGGTGCGGTACAAAGGCGATACCGAGCGCGCAGCCAAAGTGTACCAATCGTTTACACCGCTCAAGCCCGAGGACATTGCCGATATCATCGCATTTGTCGTGACGAGGCCGTATCATGTGAATATCGCCGATTTGGTCGTGACACCGACGGCACAGGCCACGGCAACGATTTCGAAAAAAGATTCGTAGCGTAGAAGTGTTTGCGTTAGGGATTGAGGCGGCATCCTTTTCGAGGCACGAGAAAAGATAAAGCCAAAAGCCCGCCGCGACGTCAGGAGCGGAACGCCCAACAAATCAAATACATGATCAACAAACGCCTTCTTATCAAAAACCTGCTCGCGCACAACGACGAGAGCAGTTTTTACGACAAAAAGCGACAACTCAACCTGCATACGCGCGAGGGCAAGGCGAAGTTTTTGAAACATATCTGCGCGCTCTCCAATTCGAATCCGACGAATAATTCATACATCGTTGTGGGTGTCGAGGACCAGGACAATGAGATCGTGGGCGATGATTTTTTTGACGACAGCCGGATCCAGAATCTGGTCAATGCTTTTTTGGAAAATCCGCCCAAGATCCAGTATGAGAACGTGCCGTTCCCGCATTTGCCCAAGGATAAAGTCGTCGGGCTTGTGACGATACGGCCCAAGAACAAGGTTTCGTTTTTTAAAAAAGGAATTTACAACATTGTCCCGAACACGGTTTTTGTGCGCCGCGGCAGCAATTCAATGCCGCTCGACGGACCATTTGAGAAGAATTACCAGAATACGGAGACCGTGATCGGGATCGAGAACAATTCGCGCAACTCCATTGCCTATACGCTCGACGGCGTGATTGATTTTATGAACGTCAAGCACAAGGACATTTCTCCAAAATATAAGGTTTTCAAGGAGCTGTTCGTAATTTGCTGGGCAGGAAACAAACGAAGGGTGCGCGAGCAGACGTTCCTTTCGCGCGTGGACATCTCGTTGATCAATGAGCAGATCAAACTGTTCTATTCTGCGCAGGATGATGTGACGATCGAATTTGACGAAGATACCTTTACGATCATCGAATATGTGCCGCTTGGGCTCAACGACCAAACCAGCTATTATCCGCTCGAGAAACAAACGATTCGGTTTTTTGACAACGGGTATTATAAAATCGATCGGCAAATGTTGTTCGAGCCGCCCGAATACAGCCGGAAAATGCTGTTTCATATTTACAATTCAAACCTTGCGCTGGTCGAAAAGTTGCGCAAAGGCTTTGCGTTGTCTGAGCGCGAGCTGCGCGATTTGCACAATTTGCCATCCACATTTATGATTTGTTACCTCAACGGCTTTGACGAGGCCAAACAAAAACTGATCGATGCCAAATTATCGCTCAAGCCGTTCCCGAAAGCTTATGTGGCGTTCAAGGAAGCGATGCGGATTTTGAGGAAGATGAAGTATGATGTCAATTAAAAAGCCTCCCGCGCGGAAGGCTTTATCTATTACAATAGGAACGATAGAGCACTAGATTCCGGAGGCTTTGAGCGCGGCTTCCATGTCTTTTTTAGAGAAAAAGATGTCCATAGTAAAGTCCGTATTCATGTCTTCTTTGTTGTTAAATTCGCTCATCTTGAGCCATACGGCTTGCTTTCCGGGCATTGTGAATTCATAATAGCCTTCTATAGAGAATCCTTGATTGGAATCCTTGATTTTGTTCAGTCTGATCTTTTTGGATTTGAAATAATCCATAAGCCCTTGCGTGACATCCGACCAGTAATCTACCGTGGTTCCGAATGAAATTTGCGCGACAGCTTCGTTGGTTCCGATGAGCGTGATGTTTTCGTGCACATATTTGTCGTTGAAAACCAGCCTCTTCCCCGACAGGCTCCATTGCAGCCTGCCTTTCTGTGTCTTCGATTTGCCTTTGACGGCCACGGGTTTCCAGACAATGCCGCTTTTTGTTTCGGATGACGGCCATTTTATGTGTCCCGTTTCTGGAATCATCGTTTGGAGCACGTCGGACAATTCGATGGCTTTTTGAGCATTTGCGGCCAAGGAATATCCGAAGATGAGTAATAGGAGGAAATTTTTCATGGTTATTTTTTGATGAGTTTGGTTTTGTAAATAGTGTTAGATGCGGTCCAGCAAAACAGCGTGTAGATGCCCGAAGACAAATCCGATAATTCTATTGCGCCTGTTTTACCGATGCTTTGATCCCTAACTTTCTTACCCGAAAAGTCATAAATCACGACCCGCGCAGCGGCATCCGACGTCAACGAAATATTGACCATATCGATCACAGGGTTGGGATAAACTTGCAATTTGGCGTTTTCAAACCCCGGATTGGCCAAAGGAGTAACCTGAATCTCTATCCGGTAATTGGTGTGCGAAAACCTACCGTTGCTATCGATGGCCCGCAGAAAAAGGATGTGTTCCCCAGCGGGCAAATCGACCGGAATTTCGATAGACTGCGGAAAAGCCTGGCCAGCGATTGGTACACTGCCAACGGCTGTAAATCCGGGGTCCTGATTCCAAAAGTACTGTACGGATTCGATCTGCATTGCCGTAACGGGATCGGCGGTTTGGAAGGTAGTAAAGTTGGTTTGCCCCCAAAGCCCATCCGAAGAACGCGTCCTGTAACCAATGGTGTGGATTCCTGCAGGAAGATTCGACGGAATCGAAACCGCAAAAGGATAATTGTAAATTTGTGGCTGCGGCGTAAAATTGACGGTCGTTGCATTTCCGAATCCGGGATCGGTATCGATGAAATATTCCATCCGATCCATGTTCTGTGCCGCTGCAATCCAAGTGATGCAAAAGGCGGCGAAGGAATAAATGGTCTTCATCGTGTCAATGGTTTGCCTTTGTACTGATGAGCACATCATAACTGCCCGGTGAGGTTGCGGTGGCCGATGATTGCAGCAAATAGATAGTCGGAATCGGCGGAATTCCGCTCAACAAATAAGGATCCGATCCTCCGAATGCACCGATTTGAACGTTTGCCGGGCTTCCCGCATAACAGGCCGCGCATTGTGCAACCGGTTTGACCTTGTACTTTTCGTCGTCTGTTCCTGTCAGGCTCAAAAATATATTGGCCTGTTGCATCCCAAACGAATTCACGCCGCCGATAAGCCAATTGGGCTGCGGGATCGTAAAGATATTGTGGTGCACATTGACAGTGTTATTAGTGTTTTCGCTGATTTCACCAAGCAATATGTTATTGAAAAACGTCTGTCCGTAGAAATTTACATTGTTTAAAAAGACGTTTTGCGAAACAGTGGCCTGAAGGTTCGGAATTAGGTTAAAATACCGGATGATGTTGTTGGTAATGGTAAAACCGGTCACCAATCCGCTAGAACCCGAAAAACCATACAAGTGGCATTTCTTAATCACAATATTACTGATGGTGTTCGATGCGTTGTTGTCAAAATCGATCGTACTGGATACCTTGCAACGCGAAATGGCGATGTTCGATAGCGCGGTATTGTTGAACGTAATTCCAACGGTCGAGGCTTGGCCGGTAATTTCGAGTCCTTGTAGAGTAGACCCGCTGGCACCGGCGGCGAAAATAACGCGTCGTATTTTAGCCGACTCCAGATGGTTCTGCAAACCCTCATTCTGGTCCAGAAAGTAGCCGGTGCCAATCAAGTGAATCTCTTTATTGATAGTGATTATGCCATAATCGTTGAGCGAGCTTTCTACATACAGCGTATCGCCGGCAGCCACCGTCGAAATCGCCTGTTGCAGATCATTGAAAACCGTTACGCCGGCAACGGCTTGGTTATACGCGGGATTATTGTTCACGCGCCATTTGTGCGTTTGTGCTTTGACAGATGCCGATGCGAAAACAATCAGCAGCACTGAAGCGAAGAGTAATTTTAAATTTTTCATAATCGTAAAGTCTAGTTTATATTTATAGTTCGTGTTATTTTTAATGAAAATTGTATCCCGTCTGTATCGGCGGAAATCATTCCGGGTGGCGTTACGGTGGGTTGTCCATGGAACGGCTGTCTGCATGACTTCGCCAAATTGTGTCGTGGGTCGCAGATGATTGAATGTCTTATCGTTGCTGCTGCAGTCGGATGCCAAAAGCGCGAACCCAAGCATCCGTAACAACGAAATCAATTTTTGTTGCCATCTTCTGGATTTATCGTTCCTATTTTCGTATCAATTTGACAATGGCCGTTCTAGATCCCGCCACAACATG
>JAEWLN010000105.1 GCA_023457535.1 Bacteroidota bacterium | reverse complement strand
CCACGCATGTCAAAGTATACCGCATGAAAAAGGACGGCGAGCAACTGGTACACGACCGCGTCTACCAGGCGCCGCAAACCAAAGAGTTGTGGATCTACGGGCTCAATGATGAAGATTTGTTTGAAGTGACCGGATCGGGCAACCGTAAAATCAGGCTGCGCTTGCTTGGCGGGCAGGACAATGATACCTACTACGTCGCATCAGGCCGCAAGGTAACGCTTTACGATTTCAGGTCGAACAACATCATCAACAATCCGGGCCGGGCAAAAACGGCGCTTTCAAACGATTACGAGCGCAATACGTACGATTACAAAAAGCCCAAATACAATGTGTTTGCGGGCTATCCGCTCATTGGTTTCAACCCGGACGACGGCATCAAAGTAGGCGGCGTGGTCAATTATACCGTCAACGGATTTAAGCGCGCCCCGTATTCGCACAAACACGCGTTCAAAGGCAATTATTACTTTGCCACAGGCGGCTTTGAGTTGTCGTACAAAGGAATTTTCCCGGAGGCCGTCGGAAAGTGGAATTTCATCCTCGACGCTTTGTATACAAGCCCTAATTTCAGCATCAACTTTTTTGGCACCGGCAACCAGACCGACAATTATCAGGACGCCGTAGGACGCAATTACAACCGCGTAAAGATCCGCACCGTGCGCGTTTCGCCGTCACTACAATGGGTGGGCGAAATGGGAGGCTCCTTTACCTCGAAGTTGTCTTTTGAGCGCGTACAGATCGACAATACGCCGAATCGGCTGGTTACGTTTCCGGGCGTGGTCAACCCCGATGTGTTTGCGTACAACAATTTCGCCGACGTCAACGCCGAATACCGGTTCGAAAATTACGACAACGCGTCCAATCCTACACTGGGCATCACGTTCTCAATGATGGGCGGCTTTACGATGAATGTTGACGATACGGCGCAGCGCTTTCCTTATGGCCAGGGGGCGCTCGGCTTCAACTACCGCATTTCCTCCGACGGAAATCTCGTGCTGGCCACGCTGGTCAAAGGCAAAACGATGTTTGATGACCATTACGAATTCTGGCAAGCGCCCACCGTGGGCGGCGATATGGATCTGCGCGGGTTCCGAAACCAACGTTTTTCCGGCAAGACCACGTTGTATCAAAGTACAGATCTGCGGTACAACCTCGGGAAATTGCGCACCGGATTTGTTCCGATGACATATGGTGTATTTGGCGGGTTCGACTATGGCCGCGTGTGGGTAAAGAACGACGCTTCGGACCAATGGCACCAATCCTTTGGCGGCGGATTGTGGCTTAACGGCATCAACCTGATCACGACCAAATTGTCTTACTTCTACTCCACCGACGGCGGCCGCGTATCGTTTGGGCTAGGGTTTGGCTTTTAAACGCGAAAGATCGAGCTCATAAAGGTTCCCGCCTGTATTTTTCTTTTTCTCGTCGCTGATCAGCAGCTTGCTGTTGCCTGAAAAACACAGGCCTTCCTTTTGCGAAAAATCTTCAAGGTCAATTTGCTGCGATCTTCCGCCGAGGAAATCAACGCCGCTAAAATCGGTGAACAGCCATACATAACTGCCGCTGAGCAATGCAACGGTTTTGCCGTCAGGGCTGATGTCGGCGCTGGTGATCGCGCAATGGCTGTAGCGGTCGCAGGCGGAAAATTCGCCAAGGCGTCGGGCTGCGTGCACGCCGGGTTTGTCGGGCACTTCATATAATACCGTCTGACCGTCAAATTTGGAACTCCGGTTTTTGGTGAACAAATAGAATGCATCGCGGTAATAAAAGAATGCTTCCACATCGAATACACGCTGCGATTTCTTGGGTGGAAACGCCGTTTGTTCAGGGAAATAAAACCCGATTTTGGATACCGTCGCACGATCGGCAGAAAGCGCACCGGCATCGACCCTGTAAATTTCGAGGTCTTTGCGATCGTTTTCGTTATTGCCGAAATCGCCAATGTACAAATTGCCCGCGGCGTCAGTGGTGAGATCTTCCCAATCGCGGTTGGCGCCGTTTTCGATGTATACGGTGTGGGCGATGCGACCGCGGGAGTCCAGTCCGTAAATTTCCGCGGCATTGCCCGCATCCTGCATCGTCCAGATCAATTCAGACCGCGGCGCGATGGCAATCCCCGAATTTTCCTTCAGCGAATCTGGAAACGCAAAAACCGTTTTAAGCGGCGGCGTGCTGCAGGAGACCAGGCCCGCGAGCGCCAATAGATATAATTTAGCCATGTGATTTCAAAAAATTAAAGGTACGGTTTATTTTGCACGGCCGTTTGCTTTTTGAGCTCCGAATGCCGTATCTTTAGGCAAAAACACGTGTACACAACGATCAACAAGGCCATTTCGCGTTACGTGGCTTTTACCCCTGAGGAGCTTTCCGTGTTCAACCATTTGCTCGAGCCGCGCCAGATCGCCAAAAAAACCACGATGCTGCATGAAGGCGAAGTGTGCCGTTTCGAGGCGTATGTCGTGCAGGGTTGCCTCCGCAAATATTATATTGACGAGCACGGCCATGAAGTCATCCTGCAATTTGCGATCGAAGATTCCTGGATCAGCGACATTTCGTTCAGCATTTACGAAAGCGAACCCAGCCGTACGTTCATCGAAACCCTTGAAGACTGCCAACTGCTAATCTTTACCCCCGAGGCCAAAGAAGCGCTGTTTTTGCGGGCCCCGCGGTTTGAGCGCGCCTTCCGCATTTTGATGCAACGCCATCTTGCCGCCACGCAGGACCGTCTTTTTGGCACCATCACGCGCAACGGCATTGAAAAGTACCAGGATTTTCTAAACAAACATCCGTCGATCCCGCAACGCGTCCCGCAGCATTACATCGCTTCCTATCTGGGCATTACACCCGAGTTTTTGTCCAAGGTACGCGCAAAGCTCGCACGGCAAACACCATAATTGGGGCGTGCCGGCGCAGGGTCGTTTAGTCTATTTGGTGCGGTTCAAGGGCGCCGTCGGGCTGTGCGCTGTATCTTTTGCTCCGCAGGCTGCGCAAAAGGATGCCGCTGCCATCCCTCACGCAACATCCGGATTGGATTTCTTGTTCCAGTTCAATGCGCCACATCGCGCGTTGGCCGAACTTTGCCTTGTCAAAAATAGTTTAACCAAAAAATAGAAGTTATGTCAACAACCAAATGGGTCATCGACCCCACGCACTCAGAAATCGGATTTAAAGTAAAACACATGATGTTTACCAACGTATCCGGAAAATTTACAAAATTCGACGCCACGATCGAAACGGACGGCGATGATTTCGAAAACGCACGTGTCCATTTTACCGGCGCCATCGACTCGATCGACACCGGCAACGCAGACCGCGACGGGCATTTGCGCAGCGCCGACTTTTTTGATGCCGCGCAGTTTCCGGAAATCACGTTCGAGGCCACATCGGTGAGCAAAAAATCAGACAGCGAATACACCATCGACGGCAACCTTACGTTGCACGGCGTTACCAAACCCGTTTCACTCGATGCCGAATACAGCGGCCAGATGAAAGATCCGTGGGGCAACACCAAAACCGGGTTCATATTGACCGGAAAAATCAACCGGAAAGATTGGGGCCTGAACTGGAATTCGGCGTTGGAAACCGGCGGCGTGCTCGTTGGCGAAGAGGTGCGGCTGGCCATCGAACTGCAATTTATCAAACAGTAACAAAACAAAAAGCCACGCTACAAGAGCGGGGCTTTTCCACCAATTATTAATTTTATGAAAAAAAATTACTTTAATCTTCTGCGGCCAATGCCGAATTTTTGTCCTCTGTCTTTACCTTCAAGGTAGAGGCGACGCCCTGCTCGTTGACCATGGTCATGTTGAGCGTGTCGAGTTGCGCGAGGTGTCTTGAGACCAATCCGCTGAATTGGTTGTAGGAAATATTCATTTCTTTGAGCCCGTTGATGCGCTCAAGGTCGAATGGCACTTGCCCGTCGAGGTTATTTTCGAACAAACTGAGGTTCTCAAGATTGGCCAGGTTCGCCACATCCGGGCTTAGCTTGCCGGTGAATTTATTGCTACTCAGCAACAAAACTTTAAGTGATGTCATGCCGTAAAGGGTTGTCGGGATATTGCCTGAAAGTTCATTGTTGTACAAGGACAGCGTTTTAAGGCTTTTTAAATTGCCGATCTCTTTTGGCAATTCGCCCGTCAGGCGGTTCATGTAAAGTTCCAGTGACTCCAGCGTAGCCAGATCGCCAATCGTAGAGGGAATAGTTCCTGACAACTTATTGAACGCCAGGTTCAGTGACTTGAGCGATTTGAGTTGCCCGATTTCGGCCGGGATCGAACCCGTGAGCGCGTTGCGGAACAACCGCAAATCCTGAAGATGCACGAGCCGCTTGAGGTCTTTTGGCAATTCGCCATTGAGGTTGTTGTTCGACAAATCGATGGCAACTACCTTATCGTTTTGGATTTTGACGCCGTACCAGGTGGTGACCGGCGATTTAAGATCCCATGTTTTTTTCCATTGCGCACCGTTCGTGGCGTGGTACAATTTAACCAGCGCCTCTTTTTCGGATGGTGAAACGTTGGCCATAACCGCAGAAGCGATCATCATCATCAAAAGCGTAGCAATATTTTTCATAATTGAAGCGGTTTGAAATTCTACGGTGTAAAAATAGCGAAGTAAATCGATAATACGCAAATAAAATCGACGAAATGCACTATTAGTTAGTTTTTAGACTACTTTTTCTTACAAAATTAAGGATGGGACAGTGTCAAATATTACAAACTACCGTTTCACGACGATAACGTTATCGTAAAAAACATTTGGCTATATTTGTTTCGCTAACCCCTTAACAAACAATCGATATGAATGTTCCAGCCATTATTGTCGCGGCTTTATCCACTATCCCGGTTGGATTTGTGTGGTATAATCCAAAAGTATTCGGAAATGTATGGATGCGCGAAATCGGTATGACTGAAGAAAAAGCCAAAACCGCCAACATGCTGAAAGTATTTGGCATGACGATCTTTTTTGCGATCCTGATCGCTTTCACCTTGCAATTCATCGTGATCCACCAAATTGGAGCGGGCGGGATGATCGGCGGCGACCCCGCGCTGGCCAAGCCGTCCTACCACGCATTTATGGCCGATTATGGCAACGCCTTCCGCACGTTTAAACACGGCGCGCTGCACGGATTTATCGCGGGTCTGTTTTTTGCGCTGCCCGTTTTGGGCACCAATTCGATGTTCGAGCAACGCAGCTGGAAATACATCTTGGTCACGGGTGGCTACTGGATTATTTGTTGTACCCTCATGGGAGGAATTCTGTGTGCATGGACATAAGCTACGCCTTAAACCGCTTCCGGGCGGTTTTTTTATTGGCGGACGATGCGTACCTTTGAACAAATACACGCCGCTTGGACGCCCCTTATTCCTATTCTGTTTTTCAGCAAGTTGCTTTGCTTCCCGATGATTGGGACCGCATTGCCCACCGCAACCTGTTTTTGACGCGCAATTACCTGAGCGTCCTTGAACAATCGGCACCCAAGAACATGCAGTGTTTTTTTATCGGCGTATTTCAAAGCGATCAACTTGTGGCTGTTGCGTTGGTGCAATTTCTTGATCTGTCCGATGTGGAATCGTTCGGCGATCGCGATTCGTGCCTTAAAACCAAAATCCGCAATGTGGTGTTCAAACATTTCAGCTCAAGGGTATTGTTCCTTGGAAACAACATGCTTACGGGCCAGAACGCCCTGGCGTCGGATGCTCCGATGACAGACCATCGCATACCCCAAACTTTGCAGTCCGCAATCGACGAGCTGGCCGCGAAATTGCGCCCGCATCTAATCGTTTGGAAAGACTTCGGACCGGCGCACGAATCGTGGTTCAAAAAAGGTTTTGAGGATTTTTTCAGATTTCGCACCCAGCCCAATATGGTGTTTGAAATTCCGTCGGGATGGAACCGTTTTGACGATTATCTGCATGCGATGCTCAAAAAATACCGCGACCAGTACAAACGCGCGCGCAAAAAAGCGGAAGGTCTCGAAAAGCGCAAACTACCGCTCGAAGAAATTATCGCGCTGCAACCTCAAATTTACAGGCTGTATCGCACTGTTGCAGACAAAGCGCCGTTCAACACATTTTATCTGCCGCACAATCACTTTGCGACGTTTAAGCGACTATTGGACGATCGGTTTTTGTTTTACGGCTATTTTGAATCGGGCCAATTGGTCGGTTTCAGTACGCTGATCAAAAACGGCCCGGACATCGACACATATTTCCTGGGTTACGATGCAGATTGCCAGCGCGAGAAAATGCTGTACCTGAACATGCTTTATGACATGACGGCGTATTCGGTCAACAACGGCTACCAACGCGTAATCTTTGCCCGCACGGCACTTGAAATCAAAAGTTCTGTGGGGGCGCGCCCGACGGATGCCTGGGGATTGATCAAACACCGCAACCGGATCGCCAATTTTTTGATGCCAAAGTTGTTTAAGTATTTTGAACCGGAATTGGTTTGGCAGCAGCGCCATCCGTTCAAAGATTAGGGAACGGCCACTTTCATCTGCCGGTGCAGAATGTGGATGTCCAGATGGGATTCTTCGCCTACATACTCGCCGTCGATCTGGAAATGCACGGGAACCGCTGTGGTGATGGTCGCTTTTTTTGCCGTGACGATTTCTACGTCATCGGTTTCCAAAGGCATATTGCCCGCCACAATCTTCCCGATGGTGATCAAATCGAGGTTTTTGAGTACAATGATTTCAAACTTGCCGTCGTTCATTTGCCCGCTGGGGTTGATTGTCACGCCGGTCCCGTATTTTTGGGAATTTGCAATCACGATCATGCGCGCTTCACATTCTAAGGTGCGTCCGTCGGCATTTATCGTCGTGTGAAAGGGCGGATTCTGTTGGCTTAGTGTCGTGATGGCCTGCAACGCATACCCCAGCATGCCCCGGGTGTCGCCCGCTTCGTAATTTTTGACCAATTGGGCATTGAGTCCGAGATCGCTCAGGTGTAGGCTTTTCTTTCCATTGATGCACACCATGTCCATTTCCATGAACTTGTCGCGAAAGGCAATTTCAAGGTTTTCTTCGATGCTTTTGGGCAGGTTCAGATCGACCGACAGCCCATTGGCCGATCCCGCAGGTAAAATCCCAAGCAATACGTCCTGATTTTCCACAGCCTCAGCCACAAGTTTGATCGTGCCGTCACCACCTCCGATTAAAATGCGCTCGGGCTTATGTTGGGAATACAGCGTTCTGATCTGCGCGCAGTCGTCCTCGCCAGTGGTCTCAAAAACGATGAGTTCCGTTTTTTTATGGGTTGCGAAATGCTGCGCGGCGGCGATCAGGTCTGCCTTATCGAGACCTCCGGCAATCGGGTTTACTATAAAAAGCACATTCTTTTTCACGGATCCGCTTCGTTTATTGCTTAAAATTAGCTAAATTAGAAAGTCTACAAAACGATTTAACATTTCATGAAGCCGATTTTAAAGTTATACCGCGGATACGCCAACGAAGAAGAACTCATTGTAATGGGACATGTGTTTCGTCCGACTACCAAACAAGAGTACGATTTCCAGAAAAAGAATTTCCGCAACGCGCGGTCTGTCATCAGGATGTTCAGAATCAAAACGCAGGGCAACGCCGATGTGTATCTGGATTTCAACAATCGGAAAATCCACACCAAGACGCTGGATGACGGCTATTTCAAATTTACGATTCCGCTCAAAAATGAGCCGGGGCACGGATGGATGGACTATCGCGTCACGCTCGTCCACGCCGGGCACGAAGTTTCGGCTAAAGGTAGTTTTTTGCGGCCGTTCGAAGGAAAACTCGGATTCATATCGGATATTGACGACACATTTCTGGTTTCCTACACGCGCAATCCATTCAAAAAACTCTACATTCTATTGTTCCGGAACCTGCGCGGCAGAAAGATCTTTGAAGGCGTTGTACCGCATTACCAGGCGCTCAGCACGGCCGGCCGCAACAACAAGCAGGAGGAGAACGCATTTTTTTACGTCTCCAGCAGCGAGTGGAATCTGTACCGTTTCATCATCGATTTTACGGAGTTGCACGATTTACCGCGCGCGGTATTGCTGCTCAAAGACATCAAAACAAGTCTTACCGATTTTTTCATCACCGGACGCGGCGACCACAACCACAAATTTGAAAAGATCAAGCACATCCTGGAGTTTTATCCGCACCTGACTTACACCTTGCTCGGCGACGACTCCCAGCAAGATCCGTTCTTATACGAAGACATTTGTAAAATCTTTCCGGTCAACGTCAAGGCGGTCTACATTCGGCAAACCGGCAAACACAAAAAGCCCAAAGCGGTTGCGGCGCTCCAAAACATGGAATCGCTTGATGTGGCGACCTGTTATTTTGAGGACAGCAGCGAGGCGATCGAACATTCCAGGCGCATCGGGCTGATCAGTTAGACTCGAGTTCAAGCTGAATGGTTTCCCAATCTTGAAGCAGCTGTTCGAGCTCGGCCTTTTTTTTGTTGTAGGCGGTAAAAAAGCGGGCGTCCTCGATGTGTTTATCGTAATTCGACTCCAGCGCCTTGTCGTCGTTCTGGATGTCTTTTTCGAGCTGATTGATCTGGCTTTCGATCTTGCTCAGCCGGTTTTGCAGCGTTTTGTTCTTTTTTTGTGCCTCATAAGACAACTTGGGTTGTTCCTTTGGCGCTTCTTTTTTGACGATATCCTTTTTTTCGACCTCACGCATGCTTTCCAGATTGCGCTGTTCGAGGAAGAAATTAATATCCCCGAGATATTCCCGTATTTTCTGGTCCTTGAATTCATAAACGATATTGGACATCCCTTGCAGAAAATCACGGTCGTGCGACACAAGCAACAGCGTTCCTTCATATTTTTGCAGCGCGGCCTTGAGCACATTTTTGGATTTGATATCCAGGTGGTTCGTAGGTTCGTCCATGACCAGCACGTTGATGGGTTCAAGCAACAGTTTGCACAGCGCCAAACGGTTGCGCTCGCCGCCTGACAGCACTTTTACTTTCTTTTCCACATCGTCGCCGCGAAACAAAAACGCTCCGAGCATGTCGCGCACCTTGGATCGGTTGGAGTCATTGGCCGCGTCTTCCATCGTTTGCAGCAGCGTGCGTTCACCATCGAGGTATTCGGCCTGGTTTTGCGCAAAATAACCCACCTGCACGTTATGTCCTAGTTTGATGCTTCCCTCGAACGGGAATTCGTGCACAATGGCTTTAATGAACGTGGATTTGCCCTGGCCGTTCTGTCCGACGAAGGCGATTTTGGACCCGCGTTCGACAAGCAGGCTGATGTCTTTCAAAATGGTCTTATCGCCGTATTTCTTGGTCACGTGCTCAGCCTCGATGACGACTTTACCGGGCGTTTTGGAAACAGGAAACGAAATGGTCATCACCGATGTGTCTTCTTCATCCACTTCGATGCGTTCCACCTTGTCGAGTTTTTTGATCAGCGATTGTGCCATCGACGATTTAGTGGCGCTGTAGCGAAACCGCTCGATGAGTTTTTGGGTCTCTTCTATTTTCTTTTGCTGGTTTTTTTGTGTGGCGAGTTGCTTTTCGCGGATCTCGCTGCGCAGTTCGAGGTATTGTGTGTACGGCTTGTTGAAATCGTAGGCTTTTCCAAGCGAGATTTCGATCGTGCGGTTGGTCACATTGTCCAAAAACATCTTATCGTGCGAAACGATTACGACCACACCCGGAAAGTTGCGCAAAAATCCTTCGAGCCAGATGATGGATTCGATGTCGAGGTGGTTGGTCGGCTCATCGAGCAGCAAAATATCGTTGGATTGCAGCAACAGTTTGGCCAGTTCAATACGCATGCGCCAACCGCCGGAAAAGGTGTCGGTCGGATTGTTGAACTCTTCGCGTTTGAACCCAAGCCCGAGCAGGATCTTCTCTGTATTGCCTACGTAATTGTAGCCGCCGAGCAATTCAAACCGATGCGTATAATCGGATAGATCTTCGATGATCTGCGAATATGCTTCACTTTCATAATCGGTTCGCGTCACGAGCGCGTGGTTGATTTGCTCGAGCTTTTGCTCGACCTGTTTGATTTCGGCAAATGCCTGGTAGGCTTCCTCTAAGAC
>JAEWLN010000104.1 GCA_023457535.1 Bacteroidota bacterium | reverse complement strand
GGTCGGGGAAGCGTAAATGTAGCGGTTGATGTGGTTGTAAAACCCGTTGGCGAACAGTTCGAAATGCTCCGATTCGTATTCGAGATTCAAATCGGCCTGGTAATTCTGTTCATTGTCGAGCTGCGCATTGCCGATTTCAAACCGGTTTGTGCCTTCGTGGACACCATTTGAAGTGAGCTCGGCCAGATTCGGGGCGCGAAACCCCGAAGCGATGTTGGCGCGCACGGTTAATCCCTGGGCCAGATCCGCTTTGTACCCGAGCGATGCGTTGAAACTGCCGAATGTGCGGTCAAGGTCGGCAAAATAGCCGTCTTCACCAGGCTCGCCAAACGCTTTGCCGGAAAGCATGCGGTTATCGTAGCGGATTCCGGCCTGAATTACATTGGAACGCCACTGGTAGTGCGTGGTCGCAAACAAGCCAAAGTCAGTCGTTGCCGCATCCGGGATCAAACGCTCCCCGCCGAAATTGCGGTTGGTTTGGTGCATGCCTTGTGTTCCGACAATGGTCTCTACACGACCGATCGGGAAATGGTATTTGATGTCGTAATTGAAAGTGTTGAGCTTCATGTGCAGCGCCGCGGCATGGCTGTCTTCAAATTCGCGTCTGTCATTGGAAACCCAGCCAAAGTTGGCCTCGAGCGTCGAATGGGCAAAAAAGATATTGTTGTGCCAGCCGATGATGTGGTTGTCCACGGTTTGTTTGGGATAGGCCGGGTCGATGTCTTTTGACGATCCGAACCCGTCTTCAGGAATACCAAGGTCCAAACGGTTAAAATTGTACCGCAACACGCTCGAAAATTTCGAATCGCTGTAGCCGATACCCGTTTTAAAATCGGACTCGTTATAACGCGTATTGGCCACGCGACCGCTGTCCGGCACTTTGTAATCGGCGTGGAACGCATGACTGCCGCGCGCGAGGAATTTCCAGTTTTCGGTCGAACCTTTAACGCCCAAAGACGTGCTGCTGCCCGATGTATTCGAAAAAAACCGTTGGTTCACATGGGACTGAAACGTATGCGATGCCGCAAATTTCTCTGGATTTATATACAAAACGCCGCCCAATGCATCGGACCCGTACAGCAGCGATGCCGGGCCTTTGATCACTTCGACACTCTCAATGCCCGAGTCGTTGAGCCCAAGGCCGTGCTCGTCGCCGAATTGCTGGTTTTCGAGCCGGACGCCCTGGGCATAAACCAGTACGCGGTTGGCGCCCAGTCCGCGAATGACAGGTTTTCCGATCGATGCCCCGGTTGAGATCTGGGACACGCCGGGAATGGTGGAAAGCCCGTCGGCCAGCGTGGCTGCGCCTTTTTGTTGTAATGATTGAAGCGTTTCGCGTTCCACTTTGACCACATTTTGCGATTGCAATTTGCTGAACGCAGTGGAGACTACCACTTCGTCCATCTGGTGCACGTTTTCAGTCAGTGAAATATTGAGAGTTGTGTTCACGCGCGTATCAACCACGGCGTTTTGGGTGGTGTAACCCAACAGCGAAATGACCAGGCGCACTTGTCCGGACGGCAGCCGCGCGAATTCGTAATGGCCCAGGTCGTCGGTGAGCGTTGCTTTTTGCAGGTGGGGCGCGTAGATCGAAACGCCTGCAAGCGGTTGATTTTGTGTGTCGGTGACCGTGCCCGACAGCGCACTTTGCCCGTACGAAACGGACGTCAGCCCCATGAGCAGGGCCAATATAATATTTTTCATCGGATGGATTTTAGGTAAAACAATATGCTTCCGGGTGCGGAAGGCAATTTATTCAAGCACTAAAATCGGGCGGGCCGCGCCGTGGATGGGCCGATTCGGGCACCACATCGGGCGCATCGGGGATAAATTTGAAATAGGGAATGTCTTGTAGCGGAAAGGCAAACCAGTAATGCGCAATCGAAGGAGATAGGAAATGGCTGAAGCTGAAACCGCACACGTAACAATGGTCCAGATGGCTGTGCTCATGCGTAATTTGCGCTTTGCCGTCCGGTGATGCATGGACGCAGATTTCGCGGTCAAAGTCTTTGGCGATGTGTCCCAATGCGTGCCATGCAGGCCATACGATTGAAGATACAATCGAAAGCAGCAACGCGAGTGGAATGACGATCAGCCGTTTTTTCATTGGTACAAAAATAAGGCGACAAACGTTAAAATTATTTTAATGTGGCGGTAAATCGTTTAAAATGCTAGATTTACAGACATTATCAACCAAACCAAAACCAGAAAAATGAAAAAACTCGGCCTTTTAGCACTATCGCTGGTGCTGTTTTCCTGTAGCTCGGACAACAATGATCCGTATTATCCAACTATGAACAATCCATCCGGTGAACCGTATGCGTACATGCGCGGCACCAAAGAAGGGGCGGGTTTTGACTACACCTTTTATCTCAACAACGCTTTAAGCCCGATTATGTACGGCCCGATCACAAGCGTTTCGTCACTCGATTTTGACCGCTGGTTTTCTTACGGCGGGCAATTCGCGCCGGAGTTCATGGCCGAGGAGAACATGTACGTTTCGTTCGAAAATGTTTACCACGGAAGTTATGAGGAAGAATCAGATGAATTTTACGATGCATTTGAAACCATCCCTACCAATTATCTGACGTCCGATCAAAACAACAACCAACACCTCAAAGGCGTCAGCGTAGGGTACAAAAAAAGTGATGGTCAATATTATTATTCAGACGGCGGAAGCCAGGCCGGCAGTACGTTTACCGTAACATCATCGTCCCAAGGCGAAGAACTGGGCATTAAAACCAAGACAATTGCCGGCACGTTCAACTGCAAGGTGTACAACCAGAACGATGCGACCGATGTGATCAACATCACCAACGGCTCGTTCAAAGTGGTCGTTACGGAAGACCACTAAATACGACTTAAAATGAAAAGAGCGCCCGTTTGGAGCGCTCTTTTTTTTGTGATTATACCAGTTCGTGGGCTACGACATATTCAGCAATCTGAACCGCATTGGTCGCGGCGCCTTTCCGTAAATTATCGGCCACGATCCACATGTTGAGCGTGTTGGGCTGACTTTCATCGCGCCGGATGCGGCCTACAAAAACATCGTCTTTGCCGTGCGCGTAAATCGGCATCGGATATGTAAACGTGTCGGTGTTGTCCTGCACGGTAATACCGGGCGTTTCATGCAAAATCCTGCGGACATCCGCCAGGTCAAAGTCGTTCTCAAATTCGATATTGACCGATTCGCTGTGCCCGCCCACTACCGGAATGCGCACCGTGGTGGATGTCACGGCAATATTTTTATCGAGGATTTTATGCGTTTCGCGCACCATTTTCATTTCTTCCTTGGTGTAGCCGTTTTCCTCAAACACGTCGATTTGCGGGATTACATTGCGGTGAATCGGATATTTGTAAGCCATCTCGCCCTGCACGCCCGCGTATTCGTTTTCGAGTTGCGCGACCGCTTTGACACCGGTTCCGGTCACCGACTGATACGTCGAAACCACCACGCGCCTGATCTTGTACTTTTTATGCAGCGGCGCGAGCGCGAGCACCATTTGAATCGTCGAGCAGTTCGGGTTGGCAATGATCTTGTCATTTGGGGTCAGTTCCGATGCGTTGATTTCCGGCACGATGAGCTTCTTGGTTTCATCCATACGCCAGGCCGACGAATTGTCTATCACCGTCGTTCCGCGAGACGCAAAAATAGGAGCCCATTCGAGCGACGTAGCGCCGCCGGCCGAAAAGATCGCGATCTGCGGCTCCATGTCGACCGCTTGCTGCATGCCAACAACTTTATACCGGTTGCCTTTGAATTCGATTTCTTTGCCGATCGATTTCTCGGACGCGACCGGAATCAGTTCAGTAACCGGAAAATTACGTTCGGCCAACACTTTAAGCATGACTTCGCCCACCATTCCGGTGGCGCCAACAACAGCGACTTTCATAACCAGGGGATTTAAATTTCCATGCAAAAGTAGACAGAATTTGTCGAAAAAATCTAAATTTTATGCCAAGAAAAACCGTCCGGGTTTCGGACGGTTTAGTGAGACATTGAATATGTAATGTAGCGGAACGTTACCTGTTTTTGAGCGCGTCGCGGATTTCCATGAGCAGTTTTTCCTCATTGGTTGGTGCCGGTGGCGCGGCCGGAGCGGCTTGTTCTTTACGGCGCATGCTGTTAACGCCTTTTACAAGCAGGAAGATCACGAAAGCGATGACCAGAAACCCGATGCACGCGCCAAGAAACTTGCCGTACAAGATGCCGCCGTCGGTTTTGAGCTGTTCGATGTTTTCGAGTTGCGCGGCTTTGAGCGCCGGCGTCAATAAAGCGGGCGTGATCACGTCTTCGACGAGTGAAGTGACGATCTTCCCGAATGCCGCCCCAATGATGACCCCGACAGCCAGGTCCATCACGTTCCCTTTGGCAATAAACTCTTTAAATTCTGACATCATTCCCATAATTGATAGTATTAAATTGAAAAATTGACTTACGGTAGTCCTAAAGTAGTTAAAATTTTAACAAGTCGGCGTTATTCACGATAAAAAACGCGTTTGACGCGCTGCGAAATGCTCGTCAGGATTTCATACGGGATCGTTCCGAGCTTTTGCGCCATGTGGATCACTGTAGGACTGTCGCCAAAAATCGTTACCGCATCGCCTTCTTTGCACTTGATGTCAGTGGCGTCGACCATAAGCATGTCCATGCAGACCGACCCGAGAATGGATGCCTTTTTGCCATTGATCGTTACAAAACCAACCCCGTTGCCCCAATGGCGCGAAATGCCGTCGGCGTAACCAATAGGGATCGTGGCGACTTTGGTGACCCGATCGGCTACGAATCGTCGGCCATAACCAACAGAATCGCCTTCGGGAATGGTTCGCAACTGCGAAATGATCGATTTGAGCGTCCCGACGTTTTCAAGGAATTTCTGTTCATCGGAATCGTTCGAAATGCCGTAAAGCCCGATGCCCAGTCGCACCATGTCGTACTGCGCCTGCGGAAAATGCTCGATGCCAGACGTGTTCAGGATGTGCCTGATGGGTTGAATGCCCAGTTCGGACACCAGTCGCGATGAGAGTTGTTCAAACAGCGCGATCTGCCCGAGCGCAAAATCGCGGTGCATCGGCTCATCGCTCGTGGCCAGGTGCGACAAAACGCTTTTTACCTTGACCGACGGGTGCGAACGCAGCGTAAAAATGAGCTCTTCAAGCTGGTGTTCCTGAAAACCCAAACGGTGCATGCCGGTGTCGAGTTTGATGTGGATCGGGTAGGCCCTGCATTTTTTTTGTTCGGCGGTGCGGATGAACGCGTTGAGCCCTTTGATGCTGTAAATCTCGGGTTCGAGCCCATGCTGGATGATGGCGGTAAAACTTGTGTTTTCCGGGTTCATGACCATAATCGGCAGTGAAATACCGGCGTTTTTGAGCGCGATGCCCTCATCGGCAAAAGCCACGCCCAGGTAGTCGGTTTTGTGGTGTTCGAGCAATTTGGCAATTTCAAACCCGCCATTGCCGTAACCGAAGGCCTTGACCATGACCATGAGCCTGGTTTCAGGTTTGAGCTTCGAGCGGTAATAGTTGAGGTTATGCGAAATGGCGTTAAGGTTGATCTCAAGTACCGTTTCGTGCGTTTTTTCTTCCAACAGCGACACAATTTCTTCAAACCGGAAATCGCGCGCGCCTTTGATCAATATGGTTTCGTTGCCAAAGGTCAGCGTGTCGATGGCCGCCATCAAATCTTTGGTCGACGCAAAGGCGGTACAGTTCAAAAACTTGTTCCTGAACTGTGAAATGGTTTCGCCCACGACAATCATTCGGTTGATTTTGTTGGTAATGACCAATTCTGCGACCTGGTTGTACAAATCGTCGTTCGAGAGTCCGCTTTGGTAAATGTCCGATAAGATCAGCGTCTTCTTTTTGTAGTGTTTTTGATTTTCGAGAAAGTCGAGCGCAATTTTTAGCGATTGAAAATCAGAGCTGTAACTGTCGTCGATGATCATCGAATTGTGGATGCCGTTTTTGACCTTGAGCCGCATTTCAACAGGGAACAGCAAACCCATCCGGTCTTCGATCACCTTGGCGTCATAGCCAAAGTGCAGCATGACCATCATGCATTGGATCGCGTTTTCGACCGATGCATCGTCGTGGAACGGCACTTTGATCTCAAATTCGTCGTCGGCGGTTTTGACTTTGAGCAGCGTTTTGTCGACGATGGGCTTTTGGGCGATGAATACATCGGCGTCCTCGTGTTTGCAACTCCACGTAAAGGTTTTGACCGATGGGTTCAAAAATGCATCGATCGTCTTGTTTTTATGGCAGATCAGCAAATCCGCGTGCGAAAAAAGCTTGAGTTTCTGCTTGATCTTCTCGCCGATGTTCGCAAACCCTTCGTCATGCGCCGATCCGATGTTGGTCAAAACCCCAATCGTCGGTCGGATCATGCGTTCGAGCTTTTCCATTTCGCCCATCGTCGAAATGCCGGCCTCAAAAATCCCAAGGTTGTGTTTTTCGTTGATGGACATTACGGAAAGCGGCACGCCTACCTGCGAATTGTAACTTTTTGGGCTTCGGATGATGTTGTAGTCGGGCCCGAGCAAAAAATTGAGCCATTCCTTGACGATCGTCTTGCCGTTGCTGCCTGTAATGCCGATGACCGGAAAATGGAACTGGCTTCTGTAAAAGGCCGCAAATTGCTGCAAGGCCGTGAGCGTGTTGTCGACCACCAGAAAATTCGCCTGTCCGCGCACTTCGTCCGGGATCCGCGTGACGACAAAGTTGAGTACGCCCGTATCGATGAGCTCGCCAATGTAATGGTGCGCGTCGTTGTTGGGCCCCGAAAGCGCAAAAAACAACGTGCCGATGCCATTTTGCAGCGACCTGCTGTCGATGGAGATGTGGTCGATCGGCATCTGGTCCGATTCCCCGAGCCATTGGGCGTGAATGACCGGAATGATATTTTGGAGTAATAATGCCAAATCAGTCTTGTTTTGGATCGCTGTTTACCGGGATGTCGTGCGCCGACTGGCTCCACATCGCATTGAAATAAGCAGCACGGCTCAGCGGTTCGTATTCTTCGGTCTCACCCAGAAGCACCAGGTTGTCGTTGTCGGCTTTTCTGAAACTGTAATTGGCCAGATTGCCCGTGCGCGTGCAAACTGCGTGTACTTTGGTGACATATTCGGCGGTGGCCATTAGTGCCGGCATCGGGCCAAACGGATTGCCTTTAAAATCCATGTCGAGCCCCGCGACGATCACGCGGATGCCTTGATTGGCCAGGTCGTTACAAACGGCCACGATCTCATCGTCAAAGAATTGCGCCTCGTCGATGCCGACTACCTGACAACCCTGGGCAAGAATTCTGATATTGGCCGCGGCAGGAACAGGTGTGGAGCGTATTTCGTTTGAATCGTGCGACACCACCATTTCGTCGTGGTAGCGCTTGTCTATGGCCGGTTTGAAAATCTCCACTTTTTGCCGTGCAAACTGGGCGCGTTTGAGCCGCCGGATGAGCTCTTCGGTCTTTCCCGAAAACATCGAACCGCAGATCACTTCGATCCAGCCAAATTGTTCTTTATGATTTACCGTATTTTCGAGAAACATTTTGTAAATTTCAACCTGAAAACAGGAATGTTTGTTTATGTTTGGGCGATGTAAAAATTTGCTATTTTTACGTCGTTTCAAATGTAGAAAAATTTTCCAAATACGGTAACTTCGCCGCGGTTAAGAAATAAATTAAAGTTGCACCAAGTCTATACGTATCGCTAATTTTATGGTTATGAAAAAGAAACTCGAAGCCGAACTGATCAGCATCGCGCACCGTATCTTAAAAATGAAGAACAAGTCCGATCTGGCGCAGCTGCACCAGGAGGCGCAACGGCTGTACGAACAATTGTCCGTGCTGCGGTTTGTTGAGGAACATTTTGCCGATGCGCGTCCAACGATCGGCCATGCAGAAGTCGAAGAGCGCTTGTCTTTGACTTTCGATACACTGCAGGACGCGCCCGAACAGGCGGATAAAACGCAAGCCATCGGCGGTATCGTATCGGACCTGAGCCAGAATGCATCCCGTCAGACTGATGAGGTTGAACAGGCTGCCCAAGCCGACGCACCGCAAACGCAACCCGAACCTGTTGCCGGGCTTGAATCGCCTGAAGAACAGGTAGCGCCTGTGGAAGCCCGGGCGACGGAAGATGCCCAAGACGACAAAGAGCAACAAGAAAACGAGCCTGAGCCCGCGCCCGAACCCGAACCAACTCCGGTAGAAGAACCTGCTGAAGAGGAAAAGCCCAAAGAAATCGCTGCAGAAGCGCCGGCCGCATCCTCGTTTAAACCTGCCTTTGAGCTGTCTTTCGATCCCAAGGACGAAACAGCTGAAGAAAAACCCGGCGCCCCTAAGATCACGCCCGCACAAATTTCGTTCGATGATTTGCTCGGACAAGATTACGTAGACCCGGTATTTGTCAAACCCGAGGAAGTCGAAACTCCCATGGGCGCAACGCAGAGTTCAGCGCAGGATTTGCGCGCGGCAGAACTCGCCGAATCGAACCGCCGTCTGGCAGAACTGCGCGACGCCAGCCAAAACGTGATCCAACCGCGCGAACTCAAGCCGGAAATCAAGCCGGATGTGATACCCATCTCCCGCACGTTCAGCGATACGGCCAATGTAATTCCGATCCATAAGGAAACGCTCAACGACCGCGTCTCCAAAGGCATCACGATCGGGCTCAACGACCGCATAGCGTTTATGAAGCATTTGTTCAACAACTCGAGCGAAGATTACAACCGCGTGTTGTCACAGCTCATTACGATCGATACGTTGACAGAGGCCAAAAATTTCATCGATAACATCGTCAAGCCTGATTACAACAATTGGGAAGGCAAAGAAGAATACGAGCAGCGGTTTATGGAAATTGTCGAGAAAAAATTTGCCTGACGCTTATAACATTGTAAATCAAGCCACGAATAGACTTCGTGGTTTTTTATTGGACGGGCGCGGCGGTTTCCGATTCAGGATTAATCGTACAATCGGGAATTGAATGTCTATAGATTTTCTGTAGGGCCGGTGTTTGAAAAAATCGTATTTTGCCGATATGGAGGGGGAGGGGGCTAT
>JAEWLN010000103.1 GCA_023457535.1 Bacteroidota bacterium | reverse complement strand
GTATTTCTGCGCCAATGAGCGAGATCAGCATCACCAGTCCCATATAGATCACATTGTATTTGGCCGTTTTGAGCACTGAATCTTCAGCGCGCTGGATCTGGTTTGCACCAAGGTTTTGTCCTACGAGCGTCGCCGCCGCATTGCTCAAACCCCAGGCCGGCAGCAGAAAAAACATCATGAGCCGCATGGCCGTCTGGTATCCCGCGGAACCTTCATCGCCGCCCGTTGTGGCTACGAGTTGCGCGAGGAATATCCAGCTGCACGAGGCGATGACGAACTGCAGCACCGCAGGCGACGCGATCTTTACAATATTGGCGATCAGCGTTTTGTTTGGCGTCAGGCAAGAAAGCGTGATCTTGAGCATATTCCTGCCGTTGAACAGGTGGTACAGCTGATACGATACGCCAATGCTACGGCCTATTGTCGTTGCGATGGCCGCCCCGGTCAGGCCAAAAGCAGGCACCGGACCCAAACCGTTGATCAGGATAGGGCACAGGATGATGTTGCTGAGGTTTGCGATCCATAAACTTTTCATTGCGATGGCCGCATTGCCCGCCCCGCGAAAGATCCCGTTGATCAGGAACAACAGCGTAATGATCACGCTGCTGCCCATCATGATGCGGATGAATGGCGTGCCATGTGCGGCCGCTTCAGGTGAGGCGCCCATTAAAAGCAGGATTTCCGTACCGTAATAAACGCCAAATACGGTGATGATCAGGTTGATCGCTACGGCTACCAGTATGGCCTGCATACCTGCACGTCCGGCGGCTTCCGGATCTTTTTCGCCCACGCGGCGCGCGACCACTGCCGTAGCGGCCATGCTGATGCCTATGGCAAGTGAATAGATAATCGTGAGCACCGATTCGGTCAGCCCCACGGTCTGGATCGCGAAACTGCTGTACTCCAAATGCCCCACAAAATACAAGTCTACAAGCGCAAAAACCGATTCCATCATCATTTCGAGCATCATCGGGATGGCAAGCAATACCACTGAAAGCCTTATGCTCCCCGTGGTATAGTCGAGGTCCTCGCCGCGCAGCGACTTTTTGATTACAGAAAATAAAAGCGATAATTTGCTTTTTACAGCCGTTGGATCTGTCATTGGTGAAAAAATGAGGTGTCGAAAACCAGGCGGATCGCCCATACAATTTCCTGATCCGGAAAGTTTTCCTCAGTTTATCCCGGCGGCACAAACGTTCGTCAACAAGAAATTACACGCAAATATATTTATTTTCGAACCTAAAAAAAACCGATAAAATCAAATTCTTATCGGTTTCACCAGCATTATTCATCGAGTTCCATATTGCCTCGGTTGCGGTGATTTTCCGGATGTTCGGCCGGATAGCGGTTGGTCGCAATATCGGAATTCCGGTCGCGGTTCTCAACAGCTTTCCGCGTCGGATTGTCGTCCAGGCCGGTTTCCGTGGGTTGCGTGTCGGGATCGTTGTGCCGGGCGCGCGCCACAACGTCTTTGTCGCCGTGAGTATCGGTTTCGAGTTCCTGCCTGAGCTTGGCCGGGCCGGGATTGTAATCTTCGGGCAAATGGCCTTCTGAGAATCCTTCGTTGACTTTTTGTTCGTTATTGAATTTTTTGTTTTCGAGATCTTTTTCCATGGCCTGATTTTTTTGAGGTTTTAAGTTACGATTTTAAAATTGTGCGAACGATGGGTTTAACATTGCTTTGAGAAACATTATCGCCTTATCTTTGCCGTATGTACCGTCATTACATTATTCACAAACCGTACGGATACCTGAGCCAGTTCGTCTACGAACTCAAGCGGCCCAAGAAATTACTTGGTGAACTACATGATTTCGCGCCCGGGACGATGGCCATCGGGAGGCTCGACGAGGATTCGGAGGGCTTGCTGCTGCTAACCACCCAGGGCATGATGAGCGAAATCGTCCGCGGTAAAAAAGTAGAGAAGGAATATTACGCCCAGGTGGATGGCATCATCACGCAACAAGCCGTTGACACGTTAAAATCCGGCGTGCTCATTGGCGTCAACGGTAAAAAATACCTGACCCGGCCGTGCCAGGCAAGACTGTTGGATACACCCGATTTTCCGCCGCGCAGCTATAAAATCCGCGATGAACGGCATGGTCCGACAAGTTGGGTATCGGTCACCTTGCGCGAAGGCAAGTTCAGGCAGGTGCGCAAAATGACCTCGGCCGTTGGGTTTCCTACCTTGCGGCTTATACGTGTCCGGGTGGGCAATGTGCGGCTCGAACAACTGCCGTCAGGCGGCGTACGGGAAGTAGACGCATTCGATGTTTAACCCTTTTTATCGGACGAAATGAGTCCGTCCCCGCAATTCAATTATTCAAAGTACAATTATGCTCAACATTGTTTTGGTCGAACCCGAAATCCCAAATAACACCGGCAACATCGGACGTTTGTGCGTGGGCACCCACAGCCGGCTGCACCTGATCCATCCGTTCGGGTTTAAAATCACAGATGCCGCCGTCAAACGCGCCGGACTCGATTATTGGGTGCATCTGGACCGCACAGAATATCCTGATGTGGGCGCATGGGCAGCGATGGTACCGGATCCCTCGCGCGTATTTTTGTTTAGTTCGCATGCCCGGCAATCGTATCTCGACGCCAAATTCCAGGACGGCGACTGGCTTGTGTTCGGCAAGGAAAGCGTGGGACTCAGCAAAGAGGTGCTCGATCGGTTTGACAATCATTTGTCTATTCCGATATCGCCGTTGGTGCGCAGTTACAACATCGCCAATTCGGTCGCATTCGCGCTTGGGGAAGCCAAACGGCAATTGCGGTAAGTCCCTGGATTTTTATTATATTTGGGAGCTAACCCAGCCCTATGACCGACAAATCCCAACTTCGCAGCTCTATTTTCAGAAACCTTGACGGACTGGCCACCGCGCCCGCAGCCGTGGCTTTGCAAAAAAAAGGCGTCCTCGATTTTATCCTGGCCCGCCAAAGCGCCACACTTTCTGAACTGACGTCAACATTCGGGGCCAATGAAGGCTATCTCAATGTTGCGCTGCGGATATTGGCCTCGCAGGGATTTCTCGGTTATGATCTGGATAACGAAAAAGATGAAATTACCGTCTCGGTCAACGACCGTACAGCAGCTGCCCTCGCACATTTTTACCTCTATGGCGATGTGGTGGACCTGCTGCACTTTTCGACCCGGTTCCATCCGAGGCTCTTTGAAGAAGCGCCGTTTTTGAAACTCGATGCGATTTTTGAAAAATACAAACAAAACTACGGGCTTGTGTTTTCAGATGATGAAGTGACCGCGGGCATCCAGCACCAGATACTCAAACACGTCGAAGGTTATCTGGTAGGCCCTACGCTCGTCCGGCTCGGCATGTCAGGCATGTTCCACAAGTATTTCATGGAAATTTCGTTCCGTCCGGAGGAATTCCACAAATCGCCTGAACTGTTCCGGAAAATTCTCGATTTTTTGGCCTACCTGGGTTGGTTTTCAGAAAAAAATGGCAATTATCAGTTTACGGAAACCGGTTTGTTTTTTGCCAAGCGCGCCTCGGCGTATGGGGTGACGGTTTCCTATCTGCCAACCTTTGCGGCGATGGAGGAGTTGATTTTCGGAAACCCGTCGGTATTGCGCATGACCGCACAAGGCCAGGACGAGGTCCACGTAGATCGCGAAATGAATGTTTGGGGC
>JAEWLN010000102.1 GCA_023457535.1 Bacteroidota bacterium | reverse complement strand
AGTACATTTTCGATGCAATGCCGCTTGTATACGATTACGCCGACGAAATCATCCTGTGCGTAGACGTCAACCGCAACACTTGGGCAGGAAAGAAGTACGAACTCGATCCGGATTTTTTTGATCGGATCCGCGCGATCGATCCCCGGGGCAAAATTGTTTTTTTTGAAGCCGATTTTTACGTCCCGACGCTTACGCCTATGGAAAACGACACGCGCGAACGCAACATGCTGTCGGAAAAAATGGGCCCTGATTGCTGGAAATTGCAAATCGATGCCGATGAATATTTTCTCAATTTCGACCGCGTCTATGCTTTTTTGCAAAAACACCGCTACCTGTTGTCCAAGCCCACGCACAACCGCGTGAACATCCGCGCCAATTGGATCACGTTGTTCAAAAAAACGGCGCACGGCTACATCTACATCGATAACGAAGAGGATTTTTCGTTTGCGACCAACCTCGTGGGTGAACATTATTTTGCACGCGACCTTGAGGGGCGCAACAACCGCGAGATCTATACAAACTTTCGCGTTTTGCATCATTCCTGGGCGCGTGAGCCGCATGAGGTGTATCAGAAAATCAAGAATTGGTCCCACAAAGACGATTTTGACGGCGATGCGTTCTACGATTTCTGGATGTCCATAGACGAGAGCAACTACATGGATTTCCACGATTTGCATCCGATCTATCCCGGCGCATGGCAAAAGCTCAAATTCATCGCCTGTAAGGATGTACAGGATTTTATCGACCAATTCAACGCAACAAATCCACAGCCAAAGCCTTTTGTGCTTCCGGGCCGATATTTTAAAAAATACCTCAAAAACCAGCTTAAATTCTGGCGCAAATAAATGCCTATGAAGTTACTGCTCGATCCCCAGGCTTACAACATGCAGCGTTTTGGCGGCATTACGCGCTACCACACGGAAGTATTGGCCGAACTCGAAAAGATGCCCGGCGTTTCGATCGAATGTCCGATCCTGTTTGCCGATAACCTGCACCTCAAGGAACACGGACTCTTCCAAAGCAAATGGAACGAGGTGATGCGCTGGCGCTGGCTCCCAAAGTTCGTCCGGAAGAAAATCGCCAAAAAGTTCAGGCGCAAAAATTTCCACCTGACCAAAACCGCGCTCAAAAAGCAGGATTATGACGTTTTTGTGAGTACGTATTACGATCCTTATTTTCTCGATTACATTGGCGACAAACCCTTTGTGCTGACGTTGCACGACATGATCCACGATTTGTTCCCGCAGTATTTTACGCGCGACAAAAACACCGTAAAATGGAAAAAGCAACTACTCGAAAAAGCCACGCGCGTGATCGCCGTATCTGAAAACAGCAAACGCGATGTGCTGAAGATCTATCCGCACATCAATGCCGATAAGATCGACGTGGTTTATCTCTCGCAAAGCATCGACACCCGTTCTGAGGTCAAGGTAGGGTTGCCTGCGCGCTACATTTTATTTGTCGGCAATCGCACGATCTACAAGAATTTCAACTTTTTCATCAAAGCTGTTGCGCCATTGCTGCAAGCCGATCCGACGTTGTTTGTCGTTGCGGCCGGCGGCAATGCATTTGAAAAGGACGAAACGGCTTTGCTGCAACAGCTGGGTATCTCAGGCCAGGTGATCCAGCAGAATTTCGAGGACCACGAGCTTGCGTCGTATTACAAACAGGCGCTTTGTTTTGTGTTTCCGTCGGAATACGAAGGTTTTGGGATCCCGGTGCTCGAATCAATGGCGTGCGGATGTCCCGTTGTCCTGGCGTATCACAGTTCATTTCCCGAAGTGGCCGGCGATGCGGGCGTTTATTTTGAATTGCACAATGACGCCGATTTGCGCACCAAAGTGGAGAACCTGATCGCAGATGCCGGTTTGCGCCAAACCTACAGCCAAAAGGGGATGGCCCGCGCGGCGCAGTTCAGTTGGCATAAAACGGCGCTCGGTTGCCTGGAAAGTTACCGTAAAGCGGCGGCTCAAAAACCGTAGCGCTTTGGTTTTCAGCTTTTAATCGCAACAAAATTTTACCTATTTTTGCACCGCAATAAACAAAGACAAACGAAATACTATATATATGAAAGTCGCTTTAGTTACCGGAATTACAGGGCAGGACGGCGCCTATCTGGCCGAGTTGCTGTTGGAAAAAGGCTACATGGTACACGGTATCAAACGCCGCAGCTCGTTGTTCAACACCCAACGCATCGACCATATTTACGAGGATCCGCACGTTGAACATCCGCATTTCAAGCTGCACTATGGCGATTTGTCCGATTCTACGAACCTGATCCGGATCATACAGGAAACGCAACCCGACGAAATCTACAACCTGGGCGCAATGAGCCATGTAAAAGTGAGTTTCGACGTGCCGGAATATACCGCCAACGCCGATGGTATCGGAACGTTGCGCATACTCGACGCAGTGCGTTTGCTCGGACTGACCAAAAAGACCAAAATTTACCAGGCATCGACTTCCGAATTGTACGGATTGGTGCAGGAAGTACCGCAAAAGGAAACCACGCCGTTCTATCCGCGCTCGCCGTATGCGGTGGCCAAGATGTACGCCTACTGGATCACGGTCAATTACCGCGAAGCCTACGACATGTTCGCGTGCAACGGTATTTTGTTCAACCATGAGAGCCCGAGACGCGGCGAAACGTTCGTGACGCGCAAGATCACGCGCGGGGTGGCGCAAATGGCGCTCGGAATGGCCGATACGCTATACATGGGCAACATTGATTCCCAACGCGACTGGGGCCACGCCAAGGATTATGTCGAGGCGATGTGGCGCATTTTGCAACAGGACAAGCCGGAAGATTTTGTGATCGCCACCGGCGTTACGACCACAGTGCGCGATTTCATCCGGATGGCGTTTGCCGAAGTAGGCGTCACGCTCGAATTCAAAGGCGAGGGCGTCGAGGAGAAAGGCATCGTCGTGTCAAGTTCAAATCCGGAATACCGGTTCAAAATAGGGCAGGTGGTCGTGCAGATCGATCCGGCGTATTTCCGTCCGACAGAAGTCGATTTGCTCATTGGCGATCCTACCAAGGCTAAAACCCAACTCGGCTGGGAGCCCAAATACACGCTCGCGATGCTCGTCCGGGAAATGATGGCCGCCGATGTCGAAATCTTCAAAAAAGAACTCCATTCCAAAAATTACAAATAATGGAATTGCATTCAAAAATATATGTGGCCGGACACCGCGGCATGGTAGGAAGCGCCATTGTCCGCGATCTGGAGTCGCGCGGCTTTCGCAACATCGTCACGCGTACCTCCACCGAGCTCAATCTGATCGACCAGACTGCCGTTGCGCACTTTTTTGACCAGGAGAAACCCGAATACGTTTTTCTGGCCGCAGCCAAAGTAGGCGGCATTGTAGCCAACAACACCTATCGCGCGGACTTTTTGTACGAAAACCTGATGATCCAGAGCAATGTGATCCACGAGAGTTACAATACAGGCGTCAAGAAATTGCTGTTCCTCGGCTCGACGTGCATCTATCCCAAAATGGCGCCGCAACCGTTGCGCGAGGATTACCTGTTGACCGGACTTTTGGAAGAGACCAACGAGCCGTATGCGATCGCCAAAATCGCGGGCATTAAAATGTGCGATGCGTACCGCGACCAATATGGCTGCAATTTCATATCGGTCATGCCGACGAACCTTTACGGGCTCAACGACAATTACGATTTGCAAAATTCGCACGTGCTGCCCGCGCTGCTTCGCAAATTCCACGAAGCCAAGGTAAACGGCGAAAAAACGGTGACCGTTTGGGGATCAGGAACGCCGCTGCGCGAGTTCTTGCACGCGTCCGATATGGCCAATGCGTGCGTGTACCTGATGCTCCATTACAATGACCGCGGTTTTGTCAACATCGGGACGGGCAAGGAAATTTCGATCAAAGATTTGGCGTATCTGGTCAGGGACACCGTCGGATTTGAAGGCGACGTCGTATTTGACACGACCAAACCCGATGGCACGCCGCGCAAACTCACCGATACGACCAAGCTCAACGGGCTGGGTTGGAAGCACTCGATCGAACTTGAAGAAGGCATTGCGAAAGTCTATCAGGAAAAATTCTTAAATGTGTAATGGCCAGGATTTCGATCATCACTATCAGTTACAACAACAAAGCTGGGCTCGAAAAGACCATTGAGAGCGTGCTTTCGCAAACGGGCGTCGGCTTTGAGTATATTGTTATCGACGGCAATTCGTCCGATGGCAGCAAGGAGGTCATCGCGCGCTACAAAGACCGCATCGATTTTGCCCTGAGCGAACCCGACAGCGGGATTTACAACGCAATGAACAAAGGCATCCGCGCCGCTAAGGGCGATTATCTGTTGTTTTTGAACTCCAGCGATACGTTGCTTGAACCTGATACGCTGAACAAAGCCGCCGCGCTGATCGACGGGCAATACGATTTTTATTACGGCAACCAGATTTACATGAGCGGCCGTACGAACCAGATCGAGTACTGGATCGCACCGGAAGCAGTGTCGCTGGGGTTTTTCATCGACAACAGCTTGCCGCATCAGGCCACCTTCATCCGGCGTACGCTCTTTGACCGTTTGGGGATGTATAACGAAAACCTCAAAATCGCATCGGACTGGGAATTTTTTGTGACGGCGATCTGTTTGCACAAAGCCAGCTACAAGCACATCGGGATGGTCGTTGCCGATTATGATTTCACGGGCATTTCGTCCAATCCAAACAGTTACGGGCTGGTACAATCGGAGAAAAAATCGGTGCTTGAAGCCCGTTTTGGCCTGAGTCCGGAAGATTTCGACCTGATGACCGAGATGAAGCTCAAACGCGTCGGGCATTTGCTCCACATCAAAAAATTCCGCTGGCCGTGGAAACTGCTCAAAGGATTTGCCAATGTGCTGCTCTTGTTCCTGCCCAAACCTCCAAAACGATAACGCATGCTTTTTAATTCCGCCGACTTCCTGATTTTCCTGCCGATTGTATTTGCATTGTATTGGCTTGCGAAAGGGAACCTGAAATTCCAGAACGTATTGTTGCTGGTGTCGAGCTATTTTTTCTACGCGTGCTGGGACTGGCGTTTTTTATTCTTGCTGATGTTCTCTACGGTGCTCGACTACTACACCGGCCTTAAAATGCACGATGCGCCCACCGCGCGTCTCAAGCGGTTTTGGTTTTGGCTCAGCGTGGTCGTAAACCTTGGGTTTCTGGGCGTTTTCAAATATTATAACTTTTTTGCCGAGTCGGCGGCGGACCTGCTTTCCGGCTTTGGATTTGAAGCGCATTTCTGGACGCTGCAGGTCATTTTGCCCGTCGGGATCTCGTTTTACACCTTTCACGGGCTGTCCTACGTGATCGATATTTACAAAGACCGCATCAAGCCCGAACGCAATTTCGTCGATTATTCAGTGTTCGTCAGTTTCTTTCCGTTGCTTGTGGCCGGCCCGATCGAACGCGCCACACACTTGTTGCCGCAAATCCAAACCAAGCGCGTGTTCAACTACAACCAGGCTGTGGACGGTTTGCGACAAATTTTGTGGGGACTTTTCAAAAAAATGGTCATCGCGGACAATTGCGCCGAATATGCCAATATGGTTTTCGCCAATTCAGCCGACCATTCGGGCAGTACGCACATTATGGGGGTGATTTTCTTTACGTTCCAGATTTACGGCGACTTCTCTGGTTATTCCGATATCGCCCTTGGTACGGCGCGTTTGTTCGGGATCGAACTTTTGCGCAATTTTGCCTATCCGTTCTTCTCGCGCGATACGGCCGAATACTGGCGTCGCTGGCACATTTCGCTCTCGAGTTGGTTCCGCGACTATTTGTACATTCCGCTTGGCGGCAGCAAAGGCGGCACCTGGATGAAGGTGCGCAATACGTTCATCATTTTCATTGTGTCGGGATTCTGGCATGGTGCGGCCTGGACCTATGTTTTCTGGGGATTCCTGAACGCGTTGTACATTATGCCGTCCATCATTTTCAACACCAACAGGCACAATATGGAAATCGTGGCCAAAGGGCGTACATTTCCCACGTTAAATGAGTTGTTCCACATCGTTACGACGTTTTCGCTGACGGTGTTCGCATTTATTTTTTTCCGCGCGGTCGATATGGCCCATGCATGGCAGTTCGTAAGTGAGATCTTCTCTATGTCGACGTTCACGCCGCCAAAAGGCATCCGCAACGAACTGGTGTGGCTCATTGTGATCATGCTGCTCATCGAATGGGCCGGCCGCGAGAACAAATATGCCCTTGAGCGATTCGGGTTCAAATGGCCGAGATGGACGCGGTGGGCGTTCTACGCGCTGATTGTGCTCGTGATTTTCTGGTTCAAGACGATGAACGAGGTGCAATTTATTTATTTCCAATTTTGATCCGATGAAGCAGTTTATCAAAAAAACACTGTTGTTTTTGTGCATTCCGATCGCGATTTTTATCCTCGGGATGTTGTTGCCGCCTACTCCGCGCGCCAAACAATCGCTGTTGCTTGTGGCCCCGATCAAAGACTCGCTGCTGGTGCATACCCAGGAACCGCGCATTATTTTTCTTTCGGGTTCGAGTATCGGATTCGGGCTTGTCAGCCAGATGGTCAAGGATTCTATCGGGCGCAACCCGATCAACATGGGCATCCACGGCGGCATGGGTTTGTATTACCTGCTGGACCACACGCTTCCGTTTGTCAAAAAAGGCGACATCGTCGTACTTGCGCCGGAATACCACCAGTTTTACGGCAACTTTTGCGAAGGCAGCGAGGAGTTGGTACGCGTGTTTTTCGACAATTCCAACCCGATGGGTTACCTGAACCTGCGTCCGGTGCAACTCAGGAAAACCTATGTGTTTTTGCCGCGTTATGCGCTGTCCAAGTTTACATTTTCGCAATATTTCAACCTCAAAACGCACGAATTCTACTCCAAGCGCGCATTTAACCAATACGGCGATGTGGTGCAGCATTGGGGGCAAACCTGGCCAAATCCGGTCGTGTTCCAGCGCATCGACGGTGATTATTTCAACCACGACGTCATGCAGGCCGTTGTAGCGTTTGCCGGCGCGGTCAAGGCCAAAGGCGCGACGCTGTATTACACATTTCCGGCGTATCAGGACGTTTCGTTCGAGGCCGGGCAGCAGCAAATCGATCAGTATTGGCGTGAATTGCAAAAGCAGCCCCTCGAGAT
>JAEWLN010000101.1 GCA_023457535.1 Bacteroidota bacterium | reverse complement strand
GCCCCGCTGCGGCATTTCCGTCACCGTTGGAGTTGCGTCCGGCACCACCGGCACCACCGCCTCCGGTTCCTCCGGTTCCTGCGGCAGGCGCACCGCCGTTTCCGCCAGAACCGGTACTTCCGGCTCCGCCGCCACCGCCGCCTGAGTTTCCGCTGGCAGCTGCAGAACCGGCTCCGCCGTTAAACGTTCCCGTGGCGCCTGGTGTGGCCGCGCCCGTAGCGTTTCCTACTTTTCCGCCGCCACCGCCGTTTGCGATAACGGATCCGAAAGTGGAATTACCGCCATTTCCGCCGTTGGCTGCATCGGTTCCGGTTCCACCGGCACCCACAGTTACCGCCACGCTGCCGCCCGAACTGACGGGAACGGATGCCACCTTCACATAGGCGCCTCCTGCCCCGCCACCACCGACATTGGTGCCGCTTATCCCGGTACCCGCAGAACCGCCCCCAGCGCCCCCGCCGCCCCAGGCTTCCACCTGAACCGACGTCACGCCCACAGGGACTAAAAAGGTGCCGTTAGCCGTAAACGTTTCAGTTTGCGCGATTGCGCCGGCGGGAATGCCGACACAAACGGTAAGGTGTAGTAGAAAAACCAGGATCGGATAAATTCCGCGGCCCGTTTTAACTGCCGAAAGAACGGATCTGTAATCAATGATCCGCCCTCGATTTGTTGTAGTTTTCATGTCCATATTAATTTGTTGTTGATACTTGGTATTCAGAGACAATACGCGGTAAACCAACTGTAAAGTAACCGCGTATGAAAATCACGCAAAAAAATAGTCGACCAAACACCGCTTAAAGTCGTTTAAACTCTGACAATTAGCCGTTTAACGAACAAATATGCACTTTAACTAATACCGCAACCTAAAGTCGGAGGGTGTTATTTAATTTCGTATATTATCCAGACACATTTCAACCCAAAAAAAAAGCCTCTCCAAATGGAAAGGCTTTCTTTAATTCAAGGGTTTGTTTAGCGTTTGACCACACGCATGGTTTTGACAGTACCGGCCTGGTCAATGACCAGATTATACACCCCGGCCGGATATTCCCTGCCCAACTGCACCATAGGAAGTGCTTCCACGGCCAGTGTTTGGGTGTCGATCAGCTTGCCCAACATATCGTAAACTTTGACGCAAACCCGTTCCTGACTCGGCGTGTCGAGACTAACGCCAAAGCTCGAGGAAAACGGATTGGGATAACTTGAGGCTTTGAGCATCTGCGATGCGGTGTCGTCGGCTACTCCTCTGGCGGCCTGGCCCGGAGCGATGACCTCGCATGCATCGCCGAACGGCGACCACGTATTGGTAGTCATAACGGCCACGCGCACAAAATACAATTCGCCAGGAGAAAACACAGACGCCGGAATGCTGTTGAAACCAAAATAATGCAACGTGCGGTCGATATTGATCGTGGTATTGTCAGATGCGCGCACGATCTGGAATCTGTATTGCTGCACCGTTGCCAGACTGGTCGTAGCGACATTGGTCGTAATTGCCGGAACTACCGCGCCGCAGTAGTTGTCGATCGACGGCACCGGAGGCGATGATACTTCGCAAGGCGCACCCCACGCACCAAAATCGCCTGTCGTCTTTACCGATACTTCTACACGGTAAACCGTACCAAAATTATATCGGGCGAGCATGTGCAACCCAAACCAGTGCACCTGACGGTCGATGATCTGAACCGCATTGGGCCCGACCGGATCGGTCAGGTTGGTAATCCGGAAACGATAACCGGTAACCCGCGGCAAACTCGTTGTGGCAATCAGCGTGTTGATCCTGTCGAGCGTTACGCCACATTGCGCCGGATTTACAGAGCCAAAGCCGCCCTCAGCCAAAATAGCCGGTGTGCTGATCGTACACGCTGGGCCCCAGATGTGCTGCCAGATGCCTTCGCGCTGCAATTGGATCTCGACTGTATATGTAGTGGCATACTGGTAGGAAGCGAACGCCGTCATGCTGAAATTCGGATAAGCGGTTTCGAGTACCTGCACCTGTGCACCGTTAGTGACGCGGATGCGGTAACGCGTGACTTGGTGGCCGGCCAATGTCGTAATGCCCACCAACGAACCGATCGTGTTCAGCGTCGCGCCGCAGTGTGCCGGTAACAAGGCTGTGGTCAGGCTGCCGGTTTCGTCAATTGTTCCATCGCAGTTGTCATCGATGCCGTTATACGCCAGTTCGACCGCGCCCGGATAAGCCGATGCGGCTGCATCGTTGCAATCCCCGCCCTGCGCAGCATAGCCCAACGGCTGTACGCACGCCAATACGGTAGGAAGTGCGCTGTCGCCAAAGCCGTCGCCATCTGCATCGACAAACCATGCTGTCGCAGCGCTTGCATTGACGCTCATCAAGGCAGCATTTGAAATCACCGCCCCGCAAAGTGCATCGCCGCTAACGACTACGCGGTAGGAATGCGATCCTGACGATACGGCATTGGTATTGACCGTTAATATCGCAGCGTCGGCCCCGGCGTAAGTAGCGCCCGTTGGTGTGTTATTGGCAACCGCTGCCCAATCGTTGCCCGTTGCACTGTATTGCCACTGATAAGCAGTGACCCCGCCTGTTGCGAGGACTGAAAATGTACCTACTCCGCCCGTAGCACATACGGTTTGCGGCTGCGGCTGCAATTCGATTCCTACTGCTTCAGACACGCTCAGTGTTGCCGCATTGGACACGACCGTGGTCAGTCCGGTGGCGAGCATGCGGTAACGCCATCCGTCGGCGTTTGTCGTAATCGCTGACACCGATAATGTACTGGTGTTGGCTCCGGCGTACATGCCGCCATTGGTTATATTTTGCCAGTTGTTTCCGCCTTGGTCCTGTTGCCATTGGAACGCTGTGGCATCTGCCGACGCATGGGCTGTAAAGGTCACCACACCGGTGGTTGGGACGCAAATTGCAACGTTCGAAGGTTGTTCGGTGATCGTGGTCTCGGCTACCGATAATGTCGCTATGGCAGACGTTACGTTATTGCAATCGCCCGACACCATGCATCGGAACTGATAGCCGTCGAAAGACAAGGGCGCATTTGAAATGGTCAGTGTCGCAGTAGACGTCCCGGTGTAAGGTCCTGCATCGGACAAGGGCACAAAACTAAATCCGGAGCCATCCGTGCATACCATCCATTGGTATTCCATAGGATTGCCCGTACCTGTAACCGACAGGCTGAAAGCGGCACCGGCACCCGCAGCTACGGACGCATTGCCCGGTTGGCCTGCCACGGCAACCGCCTGGTTCACGGTCAATGTGGCGGCTGCCGACGTGGCCTGGGTTAGCCCGGTAGCCTGGAGTCTGTAGCGCGAACCCGAAAGGGCAAGTGTCAAATCAGACAACACCAGTGTAGGGGTATCGGCGCCTGAATAAATACCGCCGTTGGAAATATGCTGCCAGTTGCCACCACCCTGGTCTTCCTGCCATTGGAACGTATGGGCGTCGGCCGATACTGTCGCGGCAAAAAACACCGGACCCATTTGGGGAACACATACGACGGCGTCGACCGGCTCTGACAAAATACCGGTTTGCTGCACCGACAATACGGCCGCTGGTGAAGTGGAAGTATTGCAGATGCCTGTTACCACGCAACGGAACGCATACCCATTATAAGACAGTGGCGCGCTGTTGATCGTCAGTGTTGGTGTATCGGATCCGGAATATGGCGCAACGGCAGCAATCGGGGTAAAATTGGCGCCGTCCGTGGCTACTTCCCAGCGGTAATTCAATGCCGGATTTCCCTGGCCCGTCGCTGCCACCGTAAAGGAGGCATTGGTGTTGGCACCCACCGTTTGCGACGCCGGACCATTTGTAATGATTACCGGGGTGCTGACCAAAAGGTCAAACGTTTGGGTTGCCGAGCATCCGGTATTGGTATCGGTTATGGTGTAGGAAATAATAGTTTCTCCTACCGATTGCCCCGATACAACACCGCCGGCGCTAATGGTAGCCACCGATGGGTTCGAAGAGGACCATGTGCCGTTTGGCGTTGCGCTCGAAAGTGCCAGCCATGCGCCGGCGCACAATACGGTTTGATTCCCCGCCGAGGTGATGCCGGCTACTGTTGGCGCGGCATTTACGGTCAATGCTGAGGCACTGGTTCCTGTTCCGTCGGCATTGGTCACAGCGAGGAGACCGGTATTGGCCGTGGATGGGATCACAACGGTAATCTGTGTATCGGAATTAATGGTGTAGCCGGTGAGATTTACGCCATTCAGCGTCACAGCGGTGGCCGATGTGAATTGCGACCCGGAAATCAGCACCGTACGATCGGTTGGATTTGCATTGGTACAAATTGCAGTGGGTGCGAAGGTCGAAACAACGGGCGGTGAAAGCGATACGGTCGAAAACTGATAGCCCGCCATCCATGAACTAACGCCCGAGGCACAGGCGCTTCTGATGTACAAAGTGTACGTAGTCCCCGGGGTAAGACCGGTCAGGTTGGCTGTAGTAACGCCCGGAGCGGTAACGTCGGTAATTTGCAGTCCTGTAACACCACCGCCGGCAGCACCACTGGTTCTGATTTCGTACACATATCCGTTGGCCGGGGCCGGTGTTGCAGCGGACCACGAAAGGGAAGCTGTTGTTTGCCCGACCGCCGTTGCACTCGCGTTGCCCGGTGCGGCGCAGTCGTTGAGCGTGGTGAAATGTGTTTGGTTCGCAACACCGCAAACTGCGGCCCCCGAAGCATTTTTAGGCACCACATACCAATAATATAAGGTAGAACCGGTTAACGGCGAAATTAAAGTATAGTTTGTATCAGCGGTGTTGGCTAAAAAAGTAGTCGTTCCCGATGTGGTTCCCAGGTAAATGTCATAACTGGTCGCATAAAGGGCAGCGTCCCACGAAAATGTAGGGGTCAGGCTGATGTTCGCAGATTCGTCCGCCGGAGTTACATTGGTCGTACAAGCGGGAACCGGCGTGGTCACGCATACAGAAAACTGGCTGTTATTGACCGCTGTACCCGCCGCGCCCGACGGATGTCTGTATACCCGAATGTAATAATCTTCCCCTACCGCCGTAACCAAACTGGCTTGTTCAGCGCTTCCCGCGCCGCCCACATTGACGCACCCAACGGCGCCCAACACCAGATCGCTGGCGATGCATTTGCCCGAGTTGACCACATACATTTGTATGGCGGCGTCAAAACCCGCAACAGGCGTTACCGTGACGTTGTGCACATTAGCCGTGGCGGTAAATTTAAACCAAACATCCTGAACCGATACGCCGGCGCCGGAGCAACCCGGCACTCCCACCCCATTGGTTGTAGTGTTTGAGGCGTAGGTAACATTGGTCGTACTGGCTGATGTGGTATTCGAATACGGCGAACATGAAGAACCCGGCGACAACGATACCGCGCCACACGGATTGTCATTGGACGGCGGCGCGCAAGATCCAACCGTGATGACGGCCGAAGTTGCAAAAGCCTGGTTGGGCCCGCACGAAATGCGCAGTCTGTAGTATTTGGTCGCCGTTAAAACCGGCGGCTGGTACGTCAGCGTGTTGGCTCCGGACCCGCCGGATACAGTGGCCCATGCATCGGCGACACCGTTGTCATCGGATTCCTGCCACAAATAATTCAAACCGGTCACTCCGGTGGTTTGTCCGGTAACGGTCAATGCCCCGGGGGCAACACCGGAACACGCAACGCCGGAAGCAGGAGTTACCGCCCCCGGTGTAGGAGCGCCTGAACAAGGTACGGGCGGGGTCCACGTAAAGGTTTGCCCTGATGCGGGCAATATGGTATTGCTTGTGGTCATGACGTCCGATGCAGAGGTTCCGGCATTGCTGGCGGCCCAATCGGTGACCGTAGTCCTGTTTTTGAAATCAGTGATGTTGCTGCCGCGCAGACCGAGTTGCACACCCAGTGGCGTGGAATAGCCGGTCGTGCATTGTCCAAAACGAACCTCGGCGCGGAAACCGCTTTCATACAATCGGATTTGGAAATTAAGGATGTCACCTGTCCCGCCAAGAACGTATCGGCGCGCATTGTTCCATTGGATCACAAAAACGCGGTTGGCGTCACTTCCTTCTATTCCCGTGACCACGGTCGAGCCGTTACTGATCAGATCACGCGCAAATGCAGCGATTGCCCCGGCATAGGTTCCGGGCGTGGAAATAGGCGACACATTGTTATCCGCCGGCAGATTCGTTCCAAAAGTTACATAACCGTTCGAATTGATACGAACGGTCGTGTACGCCACATTGTTAAACCGGAAGGTGAAGGGGATCGCGACCGAAGCTACATTGTCGTCCCATCCTGCCGCGAACAGTACGGTTGGCGTGGCAAGCGGCGTATAAGTTCCAGCAGATTGTGAAAACGAATACAAGTTTACCTGCGCCACGCCGCTATGTGAAGTACAAAACGTCGCCAGCGTCAATAAAACTGTAAGAAATGTCGCCGTTTTTAAAAAAAAGAATGCGCGCAAACAGGAAACTGCTGCACGCGCTTTTTCAGACGTGAAATTCCCGTTGGTCCTTTGGTAATGGTAGTATTTACTCATAATTTCGGAAATTGGGTTATTTTGTTTTGGGTTGTTGTTTAAACTGAGCCTTAGCTTTTTTTTAACAAAGATAGAATATTCGATGAAATACACAAAAAAATCGACAAAAAACACAAAAAATATTTTTTTGTAAGATTTTTACCCAATTTAATCCAACAATCGAAATGCTTAGTAAGAAAAAGTGTTGCCGCTTCAAAGTGACAGATAACGGCTTGCGGACTAATCCTTTTAAAAAAGAGGATTGATGCACCGAATTTACGCCATCGGCCACTGGTAAACCACTCGTGGAAATACAGTTATAAACAATTTAGTCAACATTTCCGTCCGGCATAAAAAAACCCTTCCGTTTCGGGAAGGGTCTCTTAATTAAATTTTAAGGTTTAACGTTTGATCACGCGAAGTGTTTTCACAATGCCGCCCTGGCTTACAATCACGTTGTAAACGCCGGCAGGATATTGCGCACCCACTTTTTCCATGTTCAGATCGCTGACGTCGGCCTCTCTGGAT
>JAEWLN010000100.1 GCA_023457535.1 Bacteroidota bacterium | reverse complement strand
CGCAAAGTTATTTCCCTGGATTGCATCCCCATGAAGCTCACGCGCACCGTATATGTTGCGTTGGCTTTCAATGTCAGCTGGTATCGGCCTTTGTCATTGGTAATCGCGTACGAATCCATTTGTTGGGTAGAGGCGTTTACCGCCATGACATTGGCCATTTCAAGCGGTTTGCCCGACGGGTCCAGGATCGATCCGTCGAGTTTGATATTTTGGCCCCACGAAACCGCCGTCATCAAAACAGCGAGCAACACCAGTAGTTGTCTCATTATTGTCCGAATCTCATTTGGAAACCGCCGTTACGGCCTTGCATTTCGCGAAGTTCCTCCATTTTTTTGACCACGGTCTCGTCATATTCTTTTTGCGACACAACTTTACCCGATGTAGGTGGTTTGATCGCGGTCTTTTCTTTGGGGTTGAGCACGACCTTGGAACACAGGATGACCGTTTTTCCGTCGTTGGCTTCAAGGATCAGGCCCGGCAGTCCCCAGTAATTTTCAGGTCCGTGGCTTACAGGAATTTCGGGCGTGTACCAGGCGGTGACCGTTGTGTTGTCCGGGATATCGATCTCTGTCATGATGCCCGTGGTTTTTTCTTTGGCGGGTTCGCGCTGCTGCCTGGGGCGGTAATTGCGGATATCGGACTTGCTTACCGGGCGTACTGCAGTGGCCTTATAACAAGTGTAGCCGCCAATCTGACGCGTTTCACTGCCCATGGTCCATTTGAGCTGTGCAAGCGTATCTTTGACCAGAAATTCTTTTCCCATGAATTCTTTGTCGACCGTGTACGTTTTGTCTTTGACGTTTTTGTAAAAAGTGCCACCGCCGCCTGTCATCGAAGTCATCATCCGTAGGCCGGGTTGCTGGGCCTGTCCTGGCGCGTCGAGTTTTTCTTCTTCTTTGTAAACGGACGCCGATTGATCGAAATGAAGCACAAAGGTTTTTTCAAATGCCTGCTTCATCATGCTTTCAGCCATCGCGCGCATCTCGGGTGTCAGGTCTTTGGCCGCGTCCATGCGCTTGGAAATATCGGAAGTTCTGGTTTTGGATTCATAGACCGCCATACCTTGGAAGTCTTGTGCCTGGAGTGGCATAGCCAATAGTAGCGCCGCGGCGATAATCGTTTTCATAAGCAGATTTTTTCAAGACAAAGATGACGAAAGCGCGCAAAATGTGCTACAAGTTTTTGTTAAAAGATTTTACGCCAATATTTTGGCCGGTGAAGCTAAGGCCGTATTTTAGCCGATATGAAATTTTGTGCGATTTTGCTGCTTTGGATGGCTTCATTTACCGCGATGGCGCAACCGCGTGTGGCACCGATCGGGGTTGAACCGCTGGCCGCCGACCGGTTTGCGGGCTATGACAATTTTGGATTTGCGTACTTGATCAAAGACAATGTGTTCTGTAAGTTCAAAAACGGGCGCACGCTCGAATATAAAAATTTGGCGCTCGGCAAGATCACGCGCGTCGATTTGCGCAATCCGCTGCAGATCGTTTTGTTCTACGAGCCGTTCAACACGGTAATTTTGGTGGACAACCAGCTCAATGAGACGCATCGGGTCAACTTTTCTGAATTTCCATCCCCCATTGTGGCATCGGCAGTAGGGATGGCATCGGGCAATCGGTTGTGGGTGTTCAACAGCCTTACGCAACGCATCGGACTTTTCGATTACCTGCGCCGGGAATACCGCGAGATTACGGTTCCGTTTGCCGGAAAAATCGCGGCTTATGAATCGGACTTTAATTTCTTTCACTGGACCGATGAGCGCGGTTTTAGGTTTGCAGCCGATGTGTACGGAAAAGTGTCGCAATACGGGCCAACGCCTAGATTTGATCAGTTTAGCGTGATCGGAACCCATTGGTTATTGTATTCGAACGAAGGAAAACTGTATGCGCAATCGCTAGTCGACGGCAAGGTGTACGGGCTTGAAATCGGCGAAAAAACGTTCAAAAGTTTTCATTGTCAAGCCCAAAATTTAGCTATTTTTACAAACCAGGGAATTAGCAATTATAAAATCATATTACCGTAATGCACATAGCAGTAGCAGGAAACATAGGCGCAGGAAAAACAACGCTCACCCGATTATTGGCCAAACAATTTAAATGGGAACCGCATTTTGAAGACGTGGTCGACAATCCTTACCTCGACGATTTTTACCACCAAATGGAGCGTTGGTCATTCAACCTGCAGATTTACTTTCTCAACAGCCGTTTCCGTCAGATATTGCAGATCCGTGAAAGCGGCAAAAAGATCATCCAGGACCGTACGATTTACGAGGATGCGCACATTTTTGCGCCCAATTTGCACGCAATGGGACTCATGACCAACCGCGATTTCCAGAATTACTCTTCACTGTTCGAACTGATGGAGTCGCTCGTCAAGGCACCTGATATGCTGATTTACCTGCGCAGCTCGATTCCAAATCTGGTCGCGCAAATCCACAAACGCGGCCGCGATTATGAAAATTCGATCTCGATCGATTACCTGAGTCGCCTCAACGAACGCTATGAAGCCTGGATTCAAACGTACGACAAAGGCAAATTGCTGATCATTGACGTGGATAATGTGGACTTTGTGAACAATCCGGAGGATCTCGGGATGGTGGTCAATAAGATCAACGCGGAACTGCACGGGTTGTTTTAGCCGTTCGGAAAATGCGTTTTGAAATTTACAGATTTTCTGTAACGGAGTTGTGTTTTAAAAGGTTAGATTTGCCGTAGGGAAGGGGGCGTTGGAAGTATATCCCAACAAAAAATAGCTGACATTGCATTACAGAAAATCTGTAGAATTTGTTAAAGTTTTCGAAAGAAATACTGTTCAATTCTATCGGAATCAGAACACGGGTAAACTCCAGTCTTTAATACTTTGTTTTTTTAGGACTGTTCCAATCCGCAGAACAATTTGCCGGAATAATTGATGGCCCTATTTCAAAAAAGAGTATTTCGCCCAAAAATTTCCGGTTGTAATTCTCAGGTATGGTCCTCGGCAGAGGTTTTTTGGAAAATCCGATGTCAAATCCGGCGGACCTTCCGGAGCAAGGCGTTTTCAATTGTCCGGCCGGCGTTGTGAGGTGGTATAAACGCTATCATTTTCCTGCGCCCGACGACAAATCCTTAACCGTTCTTTCCCATTTATGACGCTCTTCCCCGGATTGCGGTGCCCGATGCGGCGTGAGCAAAAAAAAGCCCGACTTCACGTCAGGCTTTACTATCCATAGTTTTTGGAATTACAATCCGAATTCGGCTTTTACTTGATCCACAAAATCCAGTTTTTCCCAGGTGAACAATTCCACCTCGACTGTTTTCTTATCACCGCCCGGCGAGGTAAACGCCTTGGTCACGGTTTCAGGTTTGCGCCCCATGTGGCCGTACGCCGCAGTTTCGCTATAGATTGGATTTCTCAGTTTCAACCGTTGTTCGATGAAATACGGACGCATGTCGAAGATATTCTCTACTTTTTTCGCGATTTCACCATTGGTCAAATTGACTTTCGACGTGCCGTAAGTTTCCACAAAAATACCCATTGGCCTGGCCACCCCGATAGCATACGAGACTTGTACGAGGATTTCGTCAGCAACACCGGCAGCAACAAGGTTTTTGGCAATGTGGCGCGTCGCATAAGCCGCTGAACGGTCTACTTTGGACGGGTCTTTCCCTGAGAAGGCACCGCCGCCGTGCGCGCCTTTCCCGCCGTAAGTGTCCACAATGATTTTTCTTCCGGTCAATCCCGTGTCACCGTGTGGTCCGCCAATGACGAATTTTCCGGTAGGGTTGATGTGGTATTGGATCTTGTCATTGAACAAATGCGCATACTGCGGATATTTGGCAATGATGCGCGGGATCAGGATTGAAATCAGGTCGCTTTTGATCTTGGCAAGCATCGTGGTTTCTTCGTCAAAATCGTCGTGCTGGGTAGAAATCACAATGGCATCGATACGCGTAGGTTTGTTGTGGTCGTCGTATTCGAGCGTTACCTGCGATTTGGCATCGGGGCGTAAATATTTGATCTCGTTGTTCTCCCGACGCAAAGCCGCGAGTTCCTGCAGCAATTTGTGCGATAAATCGAGGGCCAATGGCATGTAATCTTCCGTTTCATTCGTAGCATAACCAAACATCATTCCCTGGTCGCCTGCGCCCTGGTCTTCCGGATTGGCGCGTTCTACGCCTTGGTTGATGTCGCCCGATTGCTCGTGTATCGCCGACAAAACGCCGCACGATTTGGCCTCGAACATATATTCGCTTTTGGTATAGCCGATTTTCTCGATCACCTCGCGCGCAATCTGCTGCACGTCCAGATACGTTTTGGATTTGACTTCACCCGCAAGAATGACCTGTCCTGTGGTTACAAGCGTTTCACAGGCCACTTTGGAAGTGGCGTCAAAGGCGAGAAAATTATCGATCAGCGCATCGGAAATCTGGTCAGCAATTTTGTCCGGGTGTCCTTCGCTGACGGACTCCGACGTAAATAAATAAGCCATAATACTATATTTTTTATTAACCGAGGCGGTTTGAACGGAAAGTGCTAAAGGGAAATCCTGCTTTAGCATTTTTGTGACACGGCAGCCGGTCAGAGGTTGCAATCAGTTCAAATCTGTCCTCTCATTTTTCGTTCGCAAATGTATGAAACCATTTTTGAATCGACGATACAATTGCCGATAAATTATCCGGTCCATCGGATCAAAGTGCAAAATCGTCCCCGCCAAGCCAATTTTAACGGAAAAATTGGTTAAAACGGCAGAATACTGTTGGTGTTTAATTTTTTTATATTTAAGTTTGTGACAACCAATAAAAAAATAAAAAAAACAAAAAAATGAAAAAAACTTTACTATTTGCAGGCGTCGCACTGGCGTTTGCTACTCAATCGAAAGCTCAGGTCGTTTTCAGTGACGATTTCAACGATGGTTTGATTGCTCCATGGACGGTAATCGACGCCGATGGTGACGGCCGGAACTGGAATGTCGTTCAAATTCAGGATAACCAGGTTCCCCCGCAGCCCGTGGGAACGCCGGTATTGCGTTCTGCCTCTTGGCAAACCATTGCCCTGACACCTAATAATTATGTGTTCTCGCCGGCGATCGACCTGACCGGTTTTTTCCCTGGTTCGGCAACAGCTGAATTGTCGTGGAAAGTGATGGCCATTGATGCCTCTTGGGATGCAGAGCGTTATACTGCTTATGTCGGGACTGCACCGGACGTAGCCACGATGCTGGCTTCGCCAACAAGCCACTACGAGGCGAGTTTGAACGGTGTAAACACATTGACAGAAAGAACACTGGACATCAGCGAATGGTTGGGACAAACCATCTACATTGCCTTCAGACACCATGGCGTGAGCGATCAGTTTACGATGGAAATCGACGATGTTGCCGTAGAAGTTACTCCTGAATTGGGAACTGCAAACTTCTTTGCTTCAAACTTCCAGGTGTATCCTAACCCTGCTTCAGACGTGCTCAACATCAACGGCAGAAACAACATGAACCTGAGCAGTGTTCAGCTGACAGACCTTAACGGCCGCGTCGTAAAAACACAAAATGTGGCAGGCGTTTCATCGCAATTGAACATTTCCGATTTGAATGCCGGGGTTTATTTGCTGAAAGTTACTTCACCGCAAGGTGTCGGTACGACCAAAGTCATCAAAAGATAATTGGATTTACTCCAGATTTAAATCCGGCTACGGCCGGATTTTTTTTTGTCAAAAAAATGTCTAGTTTTGTTCAAACCTTAATTTCCTGAATATGAAAAAAATTTTACTATCAGTCGCCTTGTGTATCGCAGGACTGTCACAGGCACAAAATCTGATTACCCAGAATTTTGACACCTTTCCGGCCGTACCGGCTCCCGGAACTGAAGCGCAGTGGGTACATTCCAATCAAAGTACCCCGCTTGGTGCCTCTACGTGGGCCCAGGGAGGTGGAACGGCGTTCGCGAACACAGGTGCGCAATCCGGCGCCGCAACTTCATTTGCACTGTGTAATTTTAACAGTACCACGGGTGCGGGAACCATCAGCAACTGGCTGTTTTCTCCGGTAGTGATGCTCAAAAACGGCGACGTGATTTCGTTCTGGACACGTCAGGGTGGCCTCGAACCAGCTTATGCCGATCGCATGCAAATGCGCATTGCCACAGATTGGTCAGGATTCTCTGCACTGCCTACAACCGGAGCGGCAGACGTAGGCGATTTCCAAACCCTCGCAACCGATATCAACCCGACCCTGGCGCAGGCAGGTTATCCGTTGTTGTGGGAAAATTACACTTATACAATGTCCGGTTTGGATGTCGAGACACCGTGTCGTATCGCGTTCCGTTATTTTGTAGCCAACGGCGGTCCTACAGGAAGCAACTCCAACATCATCGGGCTTGATACCTTCAGCATTGACCGTCCGCTGAGCACAGAAGGTTTCTTCGCTTCCAACTATGCGGTTTCCCCAAACCCGGCTTCAAGCGTTTTGAACATCAACGCCAAGACAGGTGCTGCGCTGAGCAACATCCAGTTGACCGATATGAACGGACGCGTCGTCAAGACCTTCAATGCAGGAAATGTGTCGGAAACACAAATCAACATCAGCGATCTGAATGCAGGGGTATATTTCCTCAAGATCTCTTCTGACCTTGGCATCGGGACTTCAAAGATCATCAAAAATTAAGTAGCGATCGCTCCATCAAGACCCGTTTAGCGATAAGCGGGTTTTTTTATACCGTGCCGCCGGCCTTCCCGTGAAGCCGTGGTCCAAATTTTTTTTCTGCGGCGTTGCAAATCCGGATTCAATTGCCTTTCTTTGTAACGTTCTTAAACATCATGACCGTTATCACGAAAGGCTGAGGGACTAGACCCGTTG
>JAEWLN010000099.1 GCA_023457535.1 Bacteroidota bacterium | reverse complement strand
GTTTTTCTGTAATGGGGTAAATGCGATAAACGTTATCTTTACTGTAGGGTAGGGGGCAATGTAGGTTACCCCTACAATAAAAAAAGGACAGGTGATTACAGAAAATCTGTACATTTTGTTAAAGTTTTTCGGTCGTAAAATATAAAGTAGACAATTCAGCCTTTTTTTGGGCGTTGCGGCGTGTGGCTTTTGCGTTTAGCACAACACTTTCTTGCGCCGCCGGGTTTTTCGCTGTATCTTTAGCCTCATGCTTCGGCAAAAGGATGCCGCTGCAACCCCTAACGCGTGCGGGGGAAGCGCCACCCGCGTTAGGGATGGAAGCAAAGTGCCGCGCACTGCGGACAGCCCGGGCCCTCGGGCAACGCCATCATAAAAAAATACGAATGGATATCGAGCAATACTTCAATTACTGCCGCGCCAAAAAGGGTGTTACGGAGGAATTTCCGTTTGACAAAGACACGCTGGTTTTTAAAGTGGGTGGGAAAATGTTCGCACTTGCATCGCTGAGTGAATGGGAAAGCGGTCGTCCATCGGTTAATCTTAAGTGCGATCCTGAACTGGCCATCGAGCGACGGTTGCAGTATGATGCGGTACAGCCGGGTTATCACATGAGCAAGGTCCATTGGAATACCGTCGCTTTGGGCGGTGATGTCCCGGATGGAATGCTGCTGGCGATGATCGATGAATCGTACGGTCTTGTTGTGAAAAGTTTAACCAAAAAAGCGCGCGCCGAACTGGATCAATTGGGAAATTAGGATTATTTTTGTTTGTATCTAAAAGCTGCCGATCATGGAAATGCGCGAACAAATCAAAAAATTTCTCAACGAAGAGCAAGATCCGAAAGCGGTCGAAAAAATCACCTCCAAATTGCAGGATCTTTTGATGAAGGGGGAGGAGATCAGCTACATCGGGGTGCAGAAAAAACCTGCTATTACTGTATTCCCGGACAGTATCGTGCTCACTGACAGGCGCATTATTATCTGCAAACCCAAAAACCTTGGGTTGTCTATGGATTTTACCGATTATGCCTGGGACGAGATCACCGGAACAGTTGTAAAGGAAAACATTCTCGGATCTGAATTTTCATTTTCGACCAGGACGGACATGCAGGTGTCGATCGATTACATTCCAAAAATTCAGGCGCGCAAGATTTATACCTTTGCCAAAGAGCAGCTCGAGTTGCAAAAAGGCATTGCACCCATCCAGGTTTTCGAAGCGCAGCCGCAAACAGCGCAGGAGGTGGAATTCATTGAAGAGGTCGAAACAGAGGAGATCACCAATTTTGCAGAAATCATTCCCGTATCGGGTTACCGCGATGAAAAACAGCATCCGGATCCTACCCCCGAAATGGAAAACGTAATTGAAAAACCGGAAGCAGCACTTTCGCAGGAGGCGTTGTTTGAAAAGTTGCAGAACTACAAAAAATTGCTCGACAACGGCCTGATATTGCAAGGCGAATACGATGCGCTTAAAAAGGAAATCTTGGGTAAAATGTAGTTTTGTTGATTCGTTCGAGCCTTAAATTGGTTTAAAATCTGTATTTTTTAAAAAACGCCGACCACGCCAATGGTTTGCGGGGTAAGATTCAAATTCCAGGAAATTTTATTTTTTGACGACGTCTTGTACCCGCGTTTGGCGTTGAGGTAGCGATCGATACTTTCCACCGTCACTACGCTGAGTACTATCCCGATGCCTACATCGGACAACCAATGCGCACCCGCCCACAATCTTGAAACGGGCGTCACCATTCCAACAGCCCAGATGCCACCTTTGATCCAAGGACTTTCGAATTGTTTGGAAATGGCGTAAGCAGTCGTAAACGATAAAATGGCATGCCCAGACGGAAACGAATGGAATTTCTCATCCCCTGAGAAAGGCTTAAAACTTGCCGCACCAACTCCAGCGGTAGGTCGCGCCCTTCCCACTGCGCTTTTGAGAACTGTTTGCAGTACGCCGGCCGCTGTCGCCGATGAGATCAACAAAACACCCGTCCTTCGAATTTTTTCGTTCTTTGTCAATATCCCGACGGCGTAAATTCCTCCGGTAATTCCGTAATTGGGCAATGGTTTTCCAAAACGAAATCCAACTTCTTTGACCCATTGGGGAACGTCATGACCTTGATTGGTAAAATAGTCGCTGGTGCTTTCATCTGTGGCCCACATGATTCCGGTACCTGCCACTACACCGCCAAGTGTAATCCAATCGGCGGTGTCCCAACGCAATGGCGCGGAATAGGCGTACCCGACGCCGCGTAGAATACTGCCTCCGTCATATTGAAGCATTTGCCAGCGCGAGATAGAAAGCGTATCAACGGTGGCAAGGCTGTCCTGAGCGGCGACCTTAACGAATCCTATCAGTACGAAAAATGTGAGGAAATAACGTGGCAACATAAGCGCAGTTTGGTGCGCCAAAAATAAGAAAGTTTACCGGCGTGGTCAACTTACGCTCTATAATGTTTTCTTTTGTTTGTCGACAAATCCGTTGGCCTGAAGTTCAAGTAATTCTTTGGCTTTGCTGCGTTGTAGCTGATACAGCTCGTTGTCTTGTGCGATATCGGCGTAAACCCTGTCGTGCATTTCGGCGCTGGTTTTTATAAGCAGGTTGCGCTGGTATTTGTCCTGGGCCAACGTTGCATGAAGGGCGGTTTCCAAATCTTCAAGTTTGTAGTCATATTCCCCTTTGGGCGACATGAGTTTGGCGATGATAGGCGCGGTTTCGATGGCGAGAAACAGCAGCATAATAAAAAACGACGGCATCCAGGGCAATTTTCCAAGGGCGTTGATTCTGGCCATGAGCCCGTCGAATCCGTCAATAATGGGCTGGGTTTCCGATACTTTCTTATCGCGCTCGAGTTGAAGGGTTTGTGCTTTTTTATCATTCGCGGCAATTTTGGCTTCATTGGCCGTGCGCAAGGCGTCGAGCTCAGACCTGGCCAGGTCGTGTTTGGCGATTTTCTCCTTGAATACGGGACCTTTGCCGAGTCTCATCGTGCCTTTTGTGCCTTCAGCCTCGGCGATATACGTCTCATAAAGCGCATTGACCTGTTTCTCTTTTTTGGCAATTTCAGATTTGAGACTGTCAGTTTGCGCTTTGTTGTGGTCGATATCGGTTTGGAAATACGTCGCGACCTGCTTTTTGTTGGCCAACGCCATCGCATTTTTTTCCTTGAGCAGTACAGTGTTGATCTCTTTCTCGAAAATTTTGATTTCAAGTGGTTTTGAAATGACGATAGCGATGATGATTGCCAGCAAAATCCGAGGGGTTGCCTGCAACAATTCAGCAGAGAAACGGTCGCGCTTGCGAATGGTGGACACGATAAATCGATCGAGGTTGAAAATGAGCAATCCCCAAACGATGCCAAAGGCAATGGCTGGATACATGCTGTCGAAAACAGTAAAAAGGGCGTACGCACTGGCCAGGAAAGCCATAACGGCCGTAAAGAAAACGGTAGCGCCAATACCCGCGAACTTGGTTTGTTCACCTTCAGAGCAGCCGCCAAGCAGATTTTTGTCGGCCCCTGAGCACAGGATAAAAAATTGTTTAAGCATGATAAGTGATTTTTGATTGATGACGCCAACGTGAAATCGTCGCGCCGGCTTTACAAAATTAACGCCAAAACGTGCCGGGATGTTGCCATAAGGTGTTAATGTTTTAATTCATTACAGGAAGTGCGACGGTGATCTGGAAAAACAATCAGGTATGTACGGTGGCCCTGTTAAATTCAAAATTTAACAAAAAGTACAGATTTTCTGTAAGTATATCTGAAAGCGTTTGGTTAGGGGTAAACCCTACGCCCCCTCCCCTACAGGTAGAAAATACAAAATTTTTCAATACCGGAACTACAGAAAATCTGTAAAATTCACCCTCCAAGATTCATTGCCCTAACCTACTTCAAATTTAAAATTCAATGGTTGATCCAACGATCCATCAAACGGTTTTGCCACGCAAATTGCAATTAAATGATCGTGTTTGCCTTTTTGTGTCGTAATTTGCGCCCGTGCAAAATTTACTCATCATCGGCTTTGTATGGCCGGAACCCGAATCGTCTGCGGCCGGAAGGCGCATGCTGCAACTGATCGATTTGTTTCAAAAGCAACGTTGGCGCATCACTTTTGCTTCCACCGCCGCATACAGCGCGTTTGCGTTCGACGTAACGTCAATAGGAATCGAAAAGATATCGATCGAATTGAATCACAGTTCCTTCGACACCTTTGTAAAGGAGCTGAATCCCGCCATGGTGCTTTTTGACCGCTTCATGACCGAAGAACAATTCGGGTGGCGCGTGGCCGACCAATGTCCAAACGCAGTGCGCGTGCTCGACACAGAGGATTTGCACTGTTTACGCGCCGCCCGGCAGCTGGCTGTGTCCCAGAACCGTGCGCTTGAAATGACCGATTTGTTCTCAGACCTGGCCAAACGCGAAATCGCAAGCATTTTCAGGTGCGATCTGACGCTTATTATTTCAACATTCGAGATGGATTTGCTGCGCGATTTTTTCAAGGTCGATCCGCGGTTGTTGCATTACTTGCCGTTTTTGGTAGATCCGATCGATTCCAAAGACTGGCCCGCATTCGATGATCGCGAAGACTTTGTCTTTGTCGGGAACTTTTTGCACGAACCCAACCGGCATGCCGTACAATATTTGAAAGCTGAAATATGGCCCAAAGTCAGGACGCTTTTGCCCGATGCGAAGTTGCGTATTTACGGTGCCTATCCGACGCAAAAAGTATTGCAATGGCATCGGCCGTCCGACGGGTTTTACATTATGGGGCGTGCGGACAATGCATCCGAGGTGGTAAAAAAGGCGCGTGTCGTCCTGGCGCCGATTCGATTTGGTGCGGGCGCCAAAGGTAAATTGCTCGAGGCGATGCAATGCGGAACGCCCAGTGTGACCACGACCATTGGCGCTGAATCGATGGCCGGCGAACTGCCCTGGAACGGCCTTATTGCAGATGATCCCGATGTTTTTGCGCAAGCCGCAGCGCAATTGTACACCGATGAACCCATGTGGAAACAATTCCAGCAAAACGGAATCGCGATCGTTGCCGCCCGTTACGTAAAATCGCTGTATGCCGATGGTTTCATGGCTACCTTATCGGATTTAAGGAACGGGCTGCAGCAGCACCGGCTTGGCAACTTTGTAGGCGCGATGCTGCAACACCACGCCATGGCGAGCACGCGGTTTATGTCACGCTGGATCCAGGAGAAGAACCGTGTGCGTTAGCGATAGGAGCGGTTATCCTTTTTGTCCGGAACGGCAAAAAGATAAAAGCGGATAGCGCGCCCGCCGCCGGAAAGCTTTGGAAAATAGACCGGCGTGTACCGGCGGGAACGCCCCAATAAAAAATCCGATCTTTCGACCGGATTTGATTTATTTTGACATTTCTACAAAATATTTGTAAAAGAGCGGGATGGTTTCGATGCCTTTGAGGTAGTTGAAAACCCCGAAATGCTCGTTGGGCGAGTGGATCGCGTCGCTGTCGAGCCCAAATCCCATCATGATGGTCTTGCTTTTAAGCTCTTTTTCGAACAGCGCGACGATGGGAATAGAGCCGCCGGAACGCACCGGGATGGGTTTGATGCCGAAGCTGTCTTCGTAGGCGCGCGACGCTGCCTGGTAGCCGATGCTGTCTGTTGGCGTGACGTAGCCCTGGCCGCCATGGTGTGGTTTGACCTTGACGGTGACACCGCTTGGCGCGATCGATTCGAAATGTTTGGTGAACAATTGGGTGATTTCTTCCCAATCCTGGTTTGGCACAAGTCGCATAGAGATTTTGGCGTAGGCTTTACTGGCGATCACCGTTTTGGCGCCTTCGCCTGTGTAGCCGCCCCAGATGCCGTTGACGTCCAGCGTAGGGCGTATCGAATTGCGCTCGTTGGTCACGTAACCTTTTTCGCCGTAGATGTCGCTGAGGTCAAGTGCCTTTTTGTATTTGTCTAGATCGAACGGCGCTTTGGCCATTTCGGCACGCTCTTGTGCCGATAATTCCTGGACTTTGTCGTAAAATCCAGGAATGGTGATGTGATTGTTTTCGTCGTGCATCGATGCAATCATCTTTGCCAGAATGTTGATAGGATTGGCCACTGCACCGCCATAAAGGCCAGAATGCAGATCGCGGTTTGGACCCGTAACTTCTACTTCCACATAGCTGAGTCCGCGCAGGCCGGTGGTGATGGATGGTTGCTGGTTCGATATCATGCCGGTATCGGAGATCAGGATCACGTCGTTTTTGAGTTTGTCATGGTTACGCTCGACAAACCAGCCGAGGCTTTTGGAACCCACTTCCTCTTCCCCTTCGATCATGAATTTGACGTTGCACGGCAGTGTGTTGGACTGCACCATATATTCGAGCGCTTTGACGTGCATGTACATCTGGCCTTTGTCGTCGCACGCTCCACGTGCAAAAATGGCACCTTCCGGATGGATGTCGGTGGCTTTGATCACGGGTTCGAATGGAGGCGAGGTCCAAAGGTCCATAGGATCCGGTGGCTGCACGTCGTAATGACCGTATACCAACACCGTGGGTAGGTTGCGATCGATGATTTTTTCGCCGTAGACAATAGGGTAGCCTGGCGTATCGCAGATTTCGACTAAATCGCAGCCGGCTCTTTCGAGGCTGGACTTAACGGCGTTGGCCGTGTCGATGACGTCTTGGGAATAGGCGGGGTCAGCGCTGACCGACGGAATTTTGAGCAGTTCAATCAGTTCGTCCAGAAAACGCTGCTTGTGTTGCTGAACATAGGATTTGATGTTGTCCATTGTGCTTTTTGAGTTTAATCAGAATTTCAAATGTACAAAAAAACAGCGCTACTTTTTTTTGCGATTGTTGGCTTTAAGTTCAAAGTTATGGTTATATTTGCAACCTACATTTTGCGGATATGGTGAAATTGGTAGACATGCCAGACTTAGGATCTGGTGCCGCAAGGCGTGTAGGTTCGAGTCCTATTATCCGCACAGAGCTCCTCAATGAGGGGCTTTTTTATTTCCCCGATGCGGCCGTTCTTATCATCGGGACACGCACGCCTCCTTCTATTGCAAATGCTTTGGCGATTTTCTGGTCCGATCCGTAGTCGAATTCCACCTGAAACTCTACATCGGGCTCATCCACAAAAAAGAGCCGGTCCGATTCCGGAACCATTTCGATATCGCGATGCGTGCGCCAATATAGTTTTTGGTCTTTTTCGATGAGTTCAATCGGAAATGGAATATGCGCCGCGCGATACGTTCCCACGAGTGCCGATACCGCTGGTGCTTTTTTTGACCGCGTGCGCCGGTGCGAAAGCTGCACGTCATAGCCAAACACAATGCCGGCAAGGCCCATCGGGATAAAATCCAGGTTGGTGTCGCGGTTGGTCAATACGATGATGCGCAGGTGGTCATCCGGATAATCGATCATGTACGTATTGATGCCCGATAGCGCGCCATTGTGAAACCAGGCCTTGCGGTTGAAAAAGCGCTCGACAAATATTCCGTAGCCCGCACCATAGTCTATCTTGTTGGGCGTATGCATCAATTGGACCGAGGCATCGGAGATGATTTTACCTGACAGCAACGCCTGGCGCCACCGGTTCAAATCGTGTGTGGTAGCATAGAGGTTTCCGGCGGCGAATACCGCTTCGATTGCGTGCGTGTCGGCTTTGGTCCACGTACCGGTCAGCAGCGAATAAGCGTTGGCCATTTTGGGTACGATGCCGTTGTGGGTGAGCGGTCCGCTTTGGTTCATCCCGGCTTTGTCGAGCAGATTTTTACGGATGTAGTCATTGTATGACATGCCCGAAACCTGTTCGATGATAAACCCCAGCAACAGATAGCCTGAATTGCTGTATCCCCAAAACGTTCCGGGTTCAAAATCATACGGTTTGTTTTGGAATGTGGCTAGCATCGAATCTTTGAGAACGGATACCGGAAGATTGGGATTGAGGCCGCTCCATTTAGCATCACGTGTACATTCGCGGATGCCGGAGGTGTGGTTGAGCAGCATGTGCAGTGTTACCTGGGTGGCTTTGGGAAAATTTGGAAAGTAGTTCGAAAGCGCATCCGAGGTCTTTAGTTTGCCTTGTTCCTGAAGTTGTAAAATTGCGGCGGCCGTAAATTGCTTGGTCAGGGAGCAGATTGGAAATCGGGTATCTGTGGTATTGGCGGTTTGCCATTCCCGGTTGGCAAGTCCGAAGGCTTTGTCGCAGATTATTTTCCCGTGGTGAACAACGAGCACCGCGCCGCTGAATTGATGCGTATCGACCTGGGCTTGCAGATACCGATGCATCTGGTCGGTAATCGATTTTTGCCCCGACACCATTCCGGACGCACACAGCAAACCCAACCAAAGAAAATATTTCATAACGCACTATTTTAAACAAATATAACTAATTTCATAGTTGAACAACTATTTTTTTAGTTTTATTTGTAAATCAGCGGATTAGCCGTGGTAAACGCGTGAAGAAATAATTCTTCCGTCTTTGATTTCGAGTACTTCGGCAACCAGCATGGGTGGTTCGCCGTGGACCGAGCGTACATATTCCATAAACACGCGGTCCTGATTGGCGGTAAGCGATGTGACCTGGTAGTGGAGTGTTGGAAGCCTGTCAAATGAATCCTGCCACCAGTTGCGCATGGCATCCTTTCCAATGACGAGTCCTCCGGTTTCCGGTTCGCGGATTTTTAGTTTCGGACTGAAATGCTGCGCGTCATCGTCGTAAAGCGAAAGTAATTTGTCTAGTTTTTGGGCGTTAAACGCTTCAAACCACTGGCGTGCGATGTTTTCGTTGGGATTCATAAAGAGAGGGTTTGGATGCTGAACTTGTTTCAGCATCTATGGGTGAGAGCGCCATCAAACTCGGGTTTGCGGCCATGATTAAATTCCATTTCCATGAACGATGCCAGTTTTTCAATTGTTTGACTCTTGATTCAGCGCGATCGACACAGTCAAAAATTTCAAAATAAATAAGGTGAACTAAAATGTATTTTTGGGTAAAAGGCGACTCCCTGCCGCTTCGGTGCGCCGCCAGACAGGCATCCATGTCGGCTGTGATGTTGATGTATAAAGTGGTGCGTCGCGGGTTACTGAGAATGTAGACGTAATACATGGCTTATATTTTTCCATAAAGCTACGGACAAACAAATTAGCTCCATTACAGAAAATCTGCCATTCTCACAGATGCTGAAACAAGTTCAGCATCACCCATTCCTCAAATTAATCACCTCCTGCTCAGTCAAAAACCGCCAATTCCCGCGCGGCAGATTCTTTTTGGTAAGCCCTGCAAATGCTACGCGGTCCACCTTGAGCACGTTGTATTTAAACGACTCAAAAATAGCGCGTACCACCTTTACATTGGCCGTGCGCAACTTCAAACCAACTTCAGTTTTGGGCTGGTCATCAATATAGCTGATCTCATCCACGTACAACCTATGCTCGTCAAGCGTTACGCCCGCGGCAATCTTTTCCAGATCTTCAAACTTCAGGTTCCGGTCAAGCGATACCTGGTAAATCTTAGCCGATTTCTGGTTGGGTTGTGCAAATTTGGTAATGATGTCATTGTCATTGGTAAACAACAGCAATCCGGTCGTGTTTTTGTCCATCCGGCCCACAGGTTTGAGCTTTGCAGGAGTAGCAGCGCGAACGAGTTCAAGCACATTGCGCATATCGCCGTCGTCTTCGCCCGCAGTAGTAAAATTCTTAGGCTTGTTGAGTAATACGTATTCCTTTTTCTCCGGCGTAATCGTCACGCCGTCAAAGTTGACCACATCGCCTGGCTTTACTTTGTAGCCCATTTCGGTAACCGGCACGCCATTGACCCTGACCGTACCAGACTGGATGTAAATGTCCGCATCGCGCCTCGAGCACGCGCCTGAATTGGCGATATACTTGTTCAAACGTATCTCATCCGAGGCCATTTTAGGCTTAGGCGTCTTGCTTGGCGCAGGTTTGCGCAACGAACGTTTTGCCGCGCTGTCATCGGCTTCCGGCTTAGATTTTCGGTTGCCCTGCGCGCGTTTGGCCATAGGCGGCTTGGGCTTGTTTGAATTGGGCCTGCCGCTGGTCCTTGCCGTTCCTGGTTTTTTACTGCCGTCTTTTTTCATGGTGCGAATTTGTGCAAAGATAGGTTTTTAGGAGCTGTTTCCCGCTGTTCGCTGCAATCTTTTGCGCGGGCGGGTTGCCCTCCGCGGCGGCTTCGGCCAACCCGCCCGCGCAAAAGGATTTCCGCTGCCATCGGGGCTAGGGTTTTGGTCCATGGATTCGTCCGCGTTTTCTTTTGTACGTTCCGGGGTTGCGCCTTGGCGATCCTCGGTTTTAACGATTCCCGCTGCTGCATTTTTGCGTTTGACATCTTAGGCGTATCTTTCAGCCCCTAAACGACGCTGTATGTTTTCGCAAGAGGAAATCGCATTTTCGAAAGAGTGGATCAAGACAATCTACGATTTAAAAAAAAGCCTGGACCTGTGGGCCCTGCAAAACCTGCAGGATCTGTGGGAAAATCAGTTCCAGTCCGGATACATGCAGTTTTTGCTGCTGATCGATTCAAATGGCCAAAGCAACAGCGAGTTGGCAAAACAAAGCGGAATTTCAAAACAGGCCATGAGCAAGATCATTGCCAAACTGGATGAGCTGGGTCTTGTCACGGTCAATACCCGTGCTGGAGACAAGCGATCGTCCACCATTGCGCTTTCGCCAAAAGGCGCATCAGTGGTGTCTGAATCTTTACACAGATTTGCGAGCCTGATCACCGATTACCGCAAAGAGATCGGGGCGCAGGATCTCGAAGTTTCGCGTCACACACTCCACATCGCTCAAAAGCTGATTGCCAACAGTAAGTTAATATAGTCAATTAAGTTGACTAATTTTGTACGTTTGTAAAAATTTTGGACGTGAAAAAACTGGCGTGCATCTTAGGGGTTACATTTCTGGCCGGCTGCCAGTCGGAACAGCCTGAAGCCAAGTGGTACAAAGCGACGAAAAATGATACCGTTGCGCTGCTTTCTATAGCGATCCGGCAAAACAGGTTTTACGGGCAGTACGAAATGCAATGTGGCGCAGATCATTATGCAGGCCAAGTACGCGGCGAAAAGTCAGGCGATACGCTAACAGGCAAATTCAAATACGAAACTGAAAATGGCTCGTTCAAACTGGTTCCGTTCGTCGTTTTAAAACGCCATGATACTTTTATAGAAGGAACGGGCTCGGTCTGGACTTACCTCAATATTCCTTACTACGACAAAAAATCGATCGAATTCAAACCCCAAAATCTTTTGTTTAAACCCATCGGGCAACCGTCGGCAAAAGCCACTTTGCCATAGCGCACATTTTCCTAAAGACCGGCGCCGGTCAGGTATTTCTTCCCGTGCACCAACACAAGCGGGTCGATCAGCACAATACTAAAAACGCCCATCACGATCAAAAACTTAAGCAAATTGTGCAGTTTGAGGAATTCGGCGCGCGTTGTGGCGTTCCAAAGCAACATCACAAAGAGCAACAACGCAGCCAGGCACGCGTAAAAGTACAAATCCATATACCCTACGTCGTAAACATCGGTCAGCACATACACCGGAATTACCGTGGCGGCACACAGTAGCGCAATGATTTTTTTAGACGCCGGTTCGCCGTAAACTACCGGAATCGTTTGATAATCGCTGGCCAGATCGCCGGCAAGGTTCTCGAGATCTTTGGTAATTTCGCGTACCAGCAGCAGCAAATAAAGAAACGCCGCATGCGCAAAAATGATCCCTGTTTCGATCTCGTACGGGTTGTACAATTCCTTTTTGTAAAAGTAGATCAGGATGCCAAAAAATGGAAAAACCGCCAGAAAGGACGCGGTCAGGTTGCCAATGATGGGGTATTTTTTAAACTTGTGCGAATAGAACCAGATCAGGAAAATATACGCCGAGAAAAAAAGCACCACGCGCCACGAGATGAACACCGCAATGAGGACCACCAAAAAGTTGAGCCCAAAGTACACATATAACTTGGTGCGCTGGCTCACCAAACGGTCTAGCATCGACTTTTGCGGCCGGTTGATCAGGTCTTTTTCGGAGTCGTAAAAATTGTTGATGATATAGCCTGATGCAATCGACAAACTCGACGCAAGCACCAATATAAACACATTGGCATCGAGCAAAATCTGCATTGCCCCGGTGTTTTTGGGCGAGAGTATAAAAATCGCAGACAGGTATTGCGCCAGCACGATCACGGGAATGTTGTAACCGCGCACGACAGAGAACAGGCTTACGATTTTCATCAACCGCAATTTGTTCTTTCTGCTCAGCATCCGTTGGGAATTTGGGATTTGGAAATCGGAATTTCCTTAAAATTGATATACCACCTCGAGTTTGTAATCTTTGAGCGAGGTCCTGGCTTTTTCCAGATCTTCTGTAAATCCAAGAATGTATCCGCCGCCGCCGGATCCGCACAGTTTCAGGTAGTAGTCATCTGTTTCAATGCCTCTTTGCCAAACGCCGTGGAACGCTTCCGGAATCATCGGTTTGAAATTATTGAGCACCACCCTGGACAATTTTTTGGTGTTCGAAAACAGCGATTTCATGTCGCCACCCAGAAAATTTTCAACGCATGCATCGGTGTATTTGACGAACTGGTTTTTGAGCATCGCACGGAAACCTTTGTCCTTAAGGTTTTCCATGAAAATATTGACCATGGGTGCGGTTTCGCCCACCATGCCCGAATCGAGCAAAAAAACAGCGCCCTTTCCCTGTCTTTGCGCCGGAATGCCGGTGGCCTCGATGTTGTCTTTCGAATTGATCAGGATCGGGATGCTCAAATAGGAGTTCAGCGGGTCAAGTCCTGAGCTTTTGCCGTGGAAAAACGATTCCATGTGCGAAAAAATGGTCTTGAGCGTAAGCAATTTTTCGCGCGTAAGGTTTTCGAGCACGGTGATCTTATCGTGGGCGTATTTGTCGTAAATCGCCGCCACTAATGCGCCGCTGGATCCCACGCCATAACCTTGCGGAATGCTCGAATCGAAATACATCCCACGGGCGATATCAGTATGCAGCGCCTCAAGGTCAAACCTAACGAGTTGCGGCTGTTGCTGCTGCAGGTTTTCGAGATAAGAGGCGAAACGCGCCAGGCTGGCGTTGGATTTACGTGCTTCCACCGATGGGTTTTCATCGGTTTTAAGCGCGCCGTTGTAAAAGTTATAGGGAATGGACAATCCTTTGGAATCCTTGATGATGCCGTATTCGCCGAACAGCAGGATTTTGGAGTAGAATAGCGGTCCTTTCATTTGTTGTTTTGGGTTTGAAAGTGTTAACGTTTCACGCGTTAATTTATTGGGTAAAGTTACGATTTAATTTGAAATCAAAACGCTTCCGGCACCCATTTCATCGCAAATAAATTGCTTGTTCTGACAATGCTGCGCGAGTTCTGCTTCAATGAAATGCAATACGGTCTCTTTGACGTTTTCCGGATACAGCACGTGAACGTTCGCCCCGGCATCGAGCGTAAAGCAAACCGGAATTCCGGTATCATTGCGAAACAGGGTAATTTTCCGGATGATTTCTAGCGTATCGGGTTTCATCAGCATGAAATACGGCATCGAGGTCATCATCATCGCGTGCAACGTCAGGGCCTCGCTCTCGACAATGTTTACAAAGGCATCCAAATCGCCATTTCGCAAAATATCGCTGATCCTGGCCAGATGCCGATGCGCCTGCGCAAACCGCACCTGCCCATAAGGATGGCCGTGCATCAGCTCATGCCCAAGCGTGCTCGACACCGTTTTCTCGCCCTTGTCCACGAGCAGGATGGTGTCTTGGTATTTCGCAAAATCAGAATGGATTTGATGGGGGAAAGCCACGCCAAACTCATCTGAACTACCTGCAATGGCGTCGTTTTCGCCCCAAACGACCACCGCTCCACGAACGCTTCTGCACGCGCTTCCGGATCCGAGCCTTGCCAGAAACGATGCTTTGCGGTAAAAATAGTCATCGGTCATGTCAGGTGCCATCAACCGTTCGAGGCTCATCAGGTTCATTGCCAAAGCTGCCATTCCGGATGCAGAGGATGCAATCCCCGACGAATGGGGAAACGTATTGCGCGTATCGATCGCCAAATGGTAATTTTTCAAAAACGGCAGATACGGCTCTACGCGCGCTAGGAATTTTTCGATCTTGGGTTTGAAATCCGGCTTGGGCTGTCCTTCGAACAACAGGTCAAATGAAGTTTTTCCGTCGGCATTTTTTTGGGCAAACTGCAATGAAGTTATGGTTTTGCACGCTTGAAGCGTAAAACTGATCGACGGATTGGCCGGGATCTGGTGCGGCTTTTTGCCCCAGTATTTGACCAGCGCGATGTTGCTCGGCGCGCTCCATGTAAATTGTCCCGATGCGGGCAGGGATTGATAATCGGCGGGAATAAAGTCGGTTGCGGTCATCAAAAAATTTTGACGCAAAGATACGCTTTAAGTAGAGAGAAAAGGCTACTTTTATCCGATAAAGTAGCGGTTTGAAACTACTTTTACTTCAAAAAAAATGAACAGAATCCTCAAAATACTCATCTTTGTCGCCACGTGTCTGGGCGTTGGTTTTATCGCAAGCCTAGCCACGCAGGAAGGCGTCAACACCTGGTTCCCGACACTTGAAAAACCGTTCTTCAACCCGCCCGATACGGTTTTTGCACCCGTTTGGACGTTCCTTTACATTTTGATGGGTGCCGCCGCCGGCAGGATTTGGGACCGGATCGACAGCGATCGCGAAGCGGTAAAAAAAGCACTTTTATATTTTTGGATCCAGCTTGCGCTCAACGCGTTGTGGTCGGTTTTGTTTTTTTATCTGCAAAACCCATTGCTCGCGCTGATCGAAATTGTGCTGTTGTGGCTTATGGTTTATGAAACATTCGTCAAATTCCGCCCGATCGACAAAATCGCTGCATGGTTTCTCTTGCCGTATTTGGCTTGGGTAAGTTTCGCGACAGTCCTCAACGCGAGCCTTTGGTGGCTCAACCGTTAATTTTTGAGCATCACGAGATAGTCCCAATCGGCCGGATTGCCGACGCCCACACTTGGCGTGTACAGGAATACGTGTACAGCAGCATGGGGGTTGCACGCCCGGAACTGCGCCACGATTCTCAAATTGCCGATCGCGTTCCAGATGTCGGCGTACGGGACAGGATCCGGATAATATGCGAATGGCGTGTATTGCACTGTTCCAATCAAGCCAGGCATCGGAACCGCATTCCCGGTAGTTTGGAACGCGGCGGGCGGTAACATTTGCCCCGGAAAACTCATCTGCCCAAGACCCATCCAGTGGATCGTTCCGGAAAAAAGCAGTTGGCCGGTCTCTGCGTATCGCAAGGTTACCCCACCAAAATCGCCCGGGGCCTGATACTCGGATGCAATGGTGAAACTATTGGCCGGGGCAAAAGAAAGTACTTTGCCCGCTTCAAAAGTATGGGTCAGGAAATCAATACGCAGCAGCAGGACCTGGTTTGCGACGGTATTGCTTTTAGGGTTGGACATGCGCGCCGATACGACATCAGGCGCCATCGGTTCAATCGCGCTGTCGTCCGCAGAGCACGAAGCCAGCAACAAAAGCGCAGCGAGTGATTTTACAACGGTTTTCATAACTAAATCTTTGTCATCCAGATGGTAAAGTTACAAAACGGTTGCAACGAACATCATTCAATGACGAGCTTTTTAATGCCAGTGTGCGCGTCATCGGTTTCAATTTCAACCACATACATCCCCGATGCCAACTGGCCAACCGCGATAGGGTGGCCCGCAAGCCCGGGTTGCGTCAGTACCACTTTGCCCACAGCATCCAGAATCCTGACATTTCTTAGTTTTTGTCCGGTGTTTGAAAGCACAATTTCGAATTCGTCTTTGGCCGGATTGGGCGTGAGCCACCAAGCCATCGTTTCGAATTTGTCGGTGGACATCTCATAGAAACAGTTGGCCACCCCACTGTACAACGTGCTTTGCTGCATTTCGTCACCGGGTGGTTTGTTGTAAATGATCTGGTTGAATGGATTGTAAATGGTCAAACCGGTTTGTTCGGGGTGCAACCCGCCTGCATTCCAGTACAGCTCGAACGGAACATCGTGGCACAGCGGGACTTCAAATTCGAACGTTTGGTTTGTGCTGTTGGAAAGGTCGTAAAGAAACGCCGCAGCATTTCCGTTCTGGTACACAGTCATTAGCTCGCCGTTGAGTCCGTCGCCGCCATTGTCGGTAAGGGTAAAAGTGTACATACACAAATCTTGCGGTTCGCAGGCAATAGACTCCCCCGTTGAGAAACTGTTGGCCTTAAAAAATACCGCCGACTCGAATGAGTTGTCGCCCACATTGCCCACCGCGAGTTTGATGTGATAGATTTGCCCCGGAATCAGCTCGGCATTAGCGACGACGGGTGTCGTAAAACCGTCGTATTGTATGCCGGAATGGAGTGTTGGCGTCGTCCCGGTCCCGTTGTTGACATAGTACGCGCAGTTAACGCAAGGGCCGTTATTGGTCAGTCCGTTGTTGACGGTATTGATTCTTATGGGTACGGTCGTATTAGGGATGAGCGCAATGTTTTTCGCATTGTTGGTAAAAGGTCCGCCAATGCCAGGCCCGCTCAGGAATATACCCATGACGTCGTTGAAACCGGTGTTGGAGAACTCGGGATATTCTTCAGAGGCGAATATAAACGTCATGTTCAATCGATCGCCATTGGCCAAAAAGTCAAATTCGACAACGGCATGGTTCTGGACCGTATTAGTGGTCAGCATCGCCAGATCCGGATCGGCAACCGTTGAAAAGCTGGCTGAAGGGCTTGTGGCATTGCCCAAATTGTTCGGACCCGGCGCAATGCTCGTCTTGCCGCTCGATAGAATGAGGCCCTGTGTCATTCCCAGATTGGTCGGATTGCTAGTCAAAAAAAGCGAGGCCTGATCCCGGACCACATGAGCGTTGGCGGTGCTTCCGTTGAACTTGATGTTGCTGATTTGCGTAGCGATCGGGCACAAAGTCGATACCAGTTCTGCCGGCGTCATAAAGGTATAGATTTGGAGCTGTGCATTGGCTGCAGAAACCACAGACAATAAAAAGATTGTGAGTAATTTACGTTTCATATCCGCGATTTTCGCGCAAGATATATATTTTAGCAGAATGCCAGGTTGCTGGCCACAATAAATCCGCTTGTCCACGCATTCTGGAAGTTAAATCCGCCGGTTATGGCGTCAATATTAGCGATTTCTCCTGCAAAATATAAATTTTGATGTAATTTGCTTTCCATCGTTTTGAAGTTGATTTCCCGGAGATCGACGCCGCCTGCAGTTACAAATTCTTCCTTGAACGTACTTTTGCCACTGACCCGGAATGTTGCTCCGGTCAGTTCGGACGCGAGCCGCTGGATCTGGATCTTCGACAAATCGGCCCACTTGGTGTCAACACCGATGCCCGATGCCAGAACGATGCTTTCCCACAATCGGCCCACAAGCTCAAATGGTGATTTTTTTGAAACGACTTTCTTGGCGTGTTCCAGCTTGAGTTCGCGCAATTCGTGCTCAATTTCAGCGCTGTTGTACGCTTTGAGCCAGTTGACCGCTATCTGGAATTGGTACTTTTTGTCAAACAATTCGCGCGCGCCCCATGCCGACAATTTCAGGATCGCCGGTCCGCTCATGCCCCAGTGCGTGATCAAAAGCGGCCCGGACGACGTCAGTTTCGAATCTTTGACCTTGACCGAAACCTGAGCAGAAACGCCCGGCAAATCCTTAATGCGCGCATCCTTGATGTTAAATGTAAACAATGACGGCACGGGCGGTACGATCGTATGGCCGAGCGATTCCATCAATTGCCACATTTTGGGATTGCTTCCCGTGGCCATGACGAGTTTTTCGCAGCTGAACTGTTCACTGGTGGTATCGATCTTCCAATGATCCGATGCCTTGTAAACAGACTGTACACTTTGTCCTTTAAGCACGTCAATTTTCAATTCGCGCGTGGCTTTGACAAAACAGTCGATGATGGTTTGCGATGAGTCGGTGATCGGAAACATGCGGCCGTCGTCTTCGATCTTGAGCGCCACGCCGCGTTTTTCAAACCACTCGATCGTATCACCCGATGCAAATTGGTGGAACGGTCCGCGCAGTTCCTTTTCACCGCGCGGGTAATTTTTGGCCAGTTCGTTCGGGATGAACTCGGCGTGCGTAACATTGCAGCGTCCGCCGCCGGAAATACGCACTTTTTCAAGCACTTCCTTGCCGCGTTCGAGGATCGCAATTTTTTTATTCCGATGGCGTTCTGCGATATTGATCGCCGTAAAAAATCCGGCAGCGCCACCGCCGATGATCAGGATGTCGTAATGTTTCATAATCGGTCTGGAAAATCGGTGATAATGCCATCCACGCCCAAAGAACGGATCAGCTGAAGGTCTTCAAATTCATTGACCGTCCATGCAAAAACCCTGAGACCGTGCGCGTGCATCGATGCGACATTTTCGGCCGTAAGCAGGTGATAATACGGATGGATCGTCTCGGCGCGGATCACTTTGGCAAACGCGACGGCCAAATCCAGATCGGTGCTCGTCAGGACGCCCAACGGAATTTCGGCATGAAGCGCTCGCACCTTTTCAAGCGCGACCCAATCGAACGACGAGATCAGGAAATCATCGTATCGCCAGTTTTTTTCGAGCACGTATTTTTCGATCAGGTCCACGACGGGCCCGGCTGTTTCAAAAACTTTGAGTTCGATGTTGACCAATACTTTCCGGTTCGCAAGCTCAAGCACATCTGCCAACACAGGAATGCGGAAACGGCGGTCGATTTGATGCGTTTGGAGTACCAAAAGCGAGTGGTCGCGCACCGCACCGTTACCGTTTGTGGTCCGGTCGATAGTTTCATCGTGGATGACGATGATTTGCCCGTCGGCGCTCAAATGCACATCGAGCTCAATGCCGTGGACGCCCAGTTCGATCGCTTTCTGAAAGCTTTCGAGCGTATTTTCGGCCACATGTCCTTTGGCGCCACGGTGCCCGATGTTGAGGATTTCCATTCGGCAAAAATAAAAAAACGCCTCCGAAAAAGGCGCTTGGTTTATTTGACTTGTTCGAGCAGCACGATAGAAAATTCAGAATCGACCACCGCAGCGCCTTTGTTTACAGTGGTTCGTTGCCCCGAATACGCATCGCGCAAATGGGTGCCGTCTTTAAAAACAGAACTGACGGTAATGATTTTGCGTCCTGCAGGCAAATCCAGGCCAACGATCACGCGGTCCAGATAGTTTTCCTTGACATAACCCCGGCTGAACACGTACGGCGTTGCAGAGATCTGGCGGTGTACGCCTGCGCCAACGCTTGGATGGTTTTTGCGGAACTGCCCTAGTTTTTGCCAATGGGCAATCACTTTTTGCGTGTCTTTATCTGTTTTGAGCGCGTCCCAATTCATCAACGAGCGAAGCGTTGCATCGCCCTGTGTACCTTCGATCACAAGCGGGCGCCCGGTTTCATCGCCGTAATAGACCTGCGAAATGCCCGGAGACAGCAATAACTTGGTGCCGCTTTCGATGCTTTTTTCGCGTTTTGGATCGAACGGAGCGCCGTCGTCATGGGAGGAAACGTAATTGAGCACGCTGAAACCGTCGAGTTCGGTATTGAGTTTGGTCGAATATTTTGAGAAAATGTATTCGTACTCGCGCTGGCAATCCCATTTGAATTCAAAATTGATCATGTTGTCGAATCCGTGGGCAAAATAATTAACCTTTCGGTCGCCAAAATCGAAATTTTTCCCCGATGAAATGCCGTAATTGTACACCTCGGCAATGGTATAAAACCCATTGTCGTCAAGCACCTGGGACGGGTTTTGCTTTTTCCATTGCGCGAACGCATAATCGCACTGCGTTTTGAAATCGGCCCAAACGCCTTCTTCAGTGTGTTTGACCGTGTCGGCGCGGTAGCCGTCAATGCCAAATTCGGTGATGTAATCGGTCAGCCATTTGATGATGTAATATTTTGGCGCGCGCGGATAACCTGTTCGTTTGAAAAATGCGTCAAGCGAGGCCACTTCTGTTTCATAGCGGCCTTCTTTTTTCCATTTTTCGGCAAGAAATGGCGGCAATTCAACGTTCTGGCTGCTTTCTGTCAGCACATCCGGAAGGTTTTTTACAAGGGTACAGGCCGTGGTCGATTTAAAGGTTTTATAGTCGCACTGCGGTTCGGTGCGCACCCAGTCCGGTGGCCATGCACTGTCTTTGTCCGTAACCGGTCCGGTGTGGTTGATCACGCCGTCGAGCACAACGCGGATGCCGCGCGCATGCGCTTTCTCAACGAGTTCCTTCAAGTCGGCTTTGGTGCCAAAATTCGGGTCGAGTGCCGTCCAGTCGCGCGTCCAGTAGCCGTGGAAACCGTAAGATAATCCGGTGCCTTCGTCCACGCCGTCGTGGATCTGCTCAACGATGGGCGTAAACCAGATCGCGTTGATGCCAAGTTGGTCAAAATAACCCTCGTCGATCTTTTGGATGATGCCGCGCAAGTCACCACCTTCAAATCCGCGTAGCTTTCCGGGTTTTTTGGTCCGCCCAAAGTTGATGTCGTTTTTCGGGTCGCCGTTGGCAAACCTGTCGGTCATCAGGAAATATAAATTGGCACCTTCCCAAACAAACGGCGGTTGCGCGTTTTTTGGCTGGTTTTGCGCACTCAAAGGACATGTCATGGCCGCCAGGAACAGCAGCAGCAGCGAAGAAAATTGATTCATTACCATTCTATTTTTATCGTTTTTTGCGAGGATTTCTCGAGTAGCAACGGAATTTCCAGTTGGTCGCCCTCGAATTTAAAAGTAGTGTTTTTTCCATTGACGCTTACTTTTTGCACCGAAGAAATATGGTGCAGGATTAACCTGAGGTTTTTGTCCGATGCGCCAAAATGCTTTTGCACGACGTTATGTACGTTCAGCGTCAGTACATTATTTTTGGCCGCGCCTGAAAACGCAATGGTTTCCGACTGGCTTTTTGCGGCCGCGTCCGGCGTTTGGCCATCGTCGTGGTAGAGCGTGAAACTGCGCACGGGTTGGGTGGAATCCCAGTAAAAATGCACGTCAAGATTTTTAAGCGAATACGCCGAGGTGTTCTGAATGGGCGCGATCATCGGTACGAACGAATTACCGCGTACAAAGGTCGGGATGTGATCGTCCGATACGCTCACCGATGCAAACCGTCCGCCGTCGAACGATTGGCCGTTGTAAAAATCAAACCAGTTGCTGCCTTTCGGGAAGTACACCGCTGCCGATGTTACACCAGGTTTTGCAATCGGATGGATAAGCATCGCATCGCCCCACAAATAAGTCTCTGAAACATTGTACAGCGCGGCATTGTCCGGTTCTTCAAAGAACAGCGGGCGCATCAGCGGGATGCCCGATATCGAATTTTGGTACGCGATTGAATAATTGTAAGGCAACATCCGGTAGCGCAATTCGACTTGTGTTTTGGCCTTTGCCTTGGTCACAATATCTTTATAGACGGGCTCCGGCGCGACGTCTTCCTGCGCATGCGGACGAAAAATCGGTTGGAAAACACCGTATTGCAGCCATCGGATGTAAAGTTCGTTGTCGTAATAATCGCCGGCAAAACCACCAAGGTCCGAATGCATGTACCCGAGGCCCTGCATGCCCATCCCGAGCGAAATCTCGGGCTGTGATTGCAAACCTTCCCAGCTGCGGCCCACGTCGCCGCTCCACGGCACCATGCCAAAGCGCTGCGAGCCTGAATAGCCGGCGCGCATCAAAATGAACGGTCGCACCGACGGAAAATCGCTTTTGTAGCCGTCAAAAACCATTTTTGCCCAATTGTGGCCGTAGATATTGTGGACTTCCGAGGCTTTTCCTTTGGCCGTAACGACGTGTGACGGAAAAACTTCCGGCTCGCCCAGATCGCCCCACCAGCCGCCCACGCCTTGCAGCATGAGGTTTTTATAAATGTCCCAGAACCACTTTTTGGCTTCGGGTTTGAAGACATCGACGAGCGCGCCATGCCCGAAATAGAAATCGAAGGTCGCCGATTTTCCGTTTTTGGTCGTAGCGAGCACTTTTTTGCTGTCGGCTTCCTGCCATTTGGACGATGTGGTCAGGATAAACGGCTCGGTGATCAGAATGGTTTTGATGTTTTTGGCGTTGAGGCCGGCCATCATTTTTTCAGGATCGGGAAACGTTTCGCGGTCCCATTCCAGGTTGCCCATCGTGCCCTGCACTTGTTTGCCGAACCAGTACAAATCAAGGATGATCGCATCGAGCGGAATCTGGTCGTCTTCGAATTTTTTGACGGTCTTCTCGACCTGCGCGCGGTCGCGGTAGCCAAACCGGCTTGCAAAATTGCCCAATGCCCATCGCGGCAAAAGCGGTTGCGTGCCCGTGAGTTGCGTGTAATGCCGGATCAGATCGGGCCATGTAGCGGCGGCAATTACCTGATAGGTCATGCGTCCGGAATGCGTCCGATACGCCAGCGTGTTATTTTTCTGGCTGTCGAGATCGAGCTCTGCCAATGAGGCGTTGTCAAAATGGACGGCGTATATTTTGGACGAAAGCGCCATCGGGATGGAAAAATTGAGCAACTCAGACCGCTGCCCATAGCCGTAATGCGCCTGGTTGCGCAATTTGAGTTTGTTGCCGCGACGGTTGAGCCCGAGTGCGCGCGCGCCGCCGCCAAAGAGCGCCTCTGTGTTGTCGATCGCAAAATCGAGCGTACGCGTTGAGTCTTTTTGCGTGAATCCGTTTTTTTCGGACAAAAGCAGTTTGCCATTGTAATCATACGCGATCGAGAACGGCGATTTGCGGATGCTCACCGTCATCCCGGACGTACGTAACATCAACGTTGCACCGGTTTCTTTGACTTTTGCAATGCGTTGTTGCGGCGGGGCAATTACTGCATGCGATTGCGGGTCAAATATTTCACCGGCAGGAATGAATGTCGTTTCTACGGTGTGGGCCGCGTAGGGGAGAATGCGATAGGTTCCGTCCGATACTTTGACTTCGAGCACGCCGTTGGTATAGCGGTGTCCGAGGTATTGCCTGACGGAATTTTGCGCCCCGATCGCCGGGGCAGCCAACAAAAATAAGTAGAGATACAGGTTTTTCATGGTAGTGGTTTAGGACGGTGTCGGCCGGATGGGACTAATTGCCGTTAATCGGATCATCAAATTATAAAAACAAGACCGGGGCGGAAGCGCATAGCCATTAAAAATTTAACAAAATGTACAGATTTTCTGTAATGAAGTGCCGATTTGATTTCGTAGGGGATACCTTCATAGCCCCCTTCCCTACAGGAAAAATACACTTTTTTTCAATACCTCCATTACAGAAAATCTATACATTTCAAAGCCGGACAAATTTTGCCAGCGATTACTTCAATTCTAAAATGTACGACGATTTGGCCCCGATCGAAATATCGTTTTTCAAATCCACGGTTTTTCCTGAAATAACGTCTTTGCCGGTTTGATAACTGCCGATGCTTTCCGCAAAACGGCCGGTGCCGAACGTACGTGGCTCATTGCTGTTGTTGATTACGACCATCACCGATTGCTTGTCGTCATACCTGAAATACACATACACATTGTCCTGCGGCAGGTACTGCTTGGTCTTGCCGTTGTGGATCACGCCGGCAGTCTTGCGCCAGTGGAACAATTTGCTCGAAAAGTCGAAAAACTGTTTTTGCTGGCCGGTACGCCCCGATGCCTTGAACGCATTGTTTGCATCGCCGTTCCAGCCGCCCGGGAAATCGTGCCGGATGTCCGGATCGCCTTTGGCCTTGTCGCCCGCCATCCCGATTTCAGATCCGTAATAGATTTGCGGAATGCCGCGCACGGTAGCCACAAGCGTCATTGCAAGCTGGTATTTTTTGAAATCGTTGCCGTAAATCTGATTGAGCCGGTTGGTGTCGTGGTTTTCCGCAAAGACGAGGATGTTATTGATGTCCGGGTACAAAAAGTCATTCGCAAAGTTTTCGTACACGCGCATCATGCCTTTGTCCCATTCGGGTTTGTCTTCGTTAAATGCGACAGAGATCGCGTTGTGCAGCGTAAAGTCCATGACGCTCGGCAGGTGCGAATTGTAACTCTGGATCGCCCCGATCTTTGAATCGCGCTGCCAATACGCCATTTGTGCCTGATCGTGCATCCAAACCTCGCCCGAAATATTGAAATGCGGATATTCGTCCATGATCGCCTTGGTCCATGCTGCGATCGCCGTCTTGTCGCAGTAGCTGTAGGTATCGACGCGGAATCCGTCCAGATCGGCATATTCGATCCACCAGATCGCATTCTGGATCAGGTAGCGGTTCACGAGCGGATTGGCCTGGTTCAGATCCGGCATGGACTGCACAAACCATCCGTCAACACAATATTTGCGGTCGATGTCCGATGCATTCGGGTCAAACTGCGTGGTCATGCGGTAATTCGATTGCGCGTATCCCGGAAACTGGTGCAGCCAGTCATACGTAGGCAGATCTTTGACCATCCAGTGGTCGCCCCAGTGATTGGTCACATAATCGAGGATCAGTTTCATATCGCGTTTGTGCAGTTCCGATGACAGCCTCAAATAATCCTCGTTCGTCCCATACCGCGGATCGATCCTGTACACATCCGATTGTCCATACCCATGATACGAGCCACGAGCATCATTGTCCTCGCAAAGCGGCGTGTTCCAGATCGCCGTAGCGCCCAGTTCCTTGATGTAGTCGAGGTTTTTGATAATGCCCTCGATGTCGCCGCCGTGACGTGCCCCGGGCTCAGCGCGATTGGCTTTTTCGTACGTGTCGGGCGTTGAATCGTTGTTGGGGTTGCCGTTGGCGAAACGGTCCGGCATGATCAGGTAAATCAAATCGCTGGAGTCGAACCCTTTGCGCAGCGCCGAATCGTTGCGGCGGTTTCTGATCTCGTATTTTTTGGTAAACGCTACCTTATTTTTGTTCCTGAACGAAAACGTAAGTTCAGATGCCGGGACGTTCTTGGTGTCGATCGTCACAAAAACATAATTCGGATTTTCAGTTTTCTGAACACCCGTAATCACGACATTGTTCGACACCGCTACCTCATACTGGTTAATGTTCTTGCCGTAGAACATGATTTGCAGGCTTGGATTGTGCATGCCGGCGTACCAGAATGGCGGTTCGACTTTTTGTAATTGAGCCATCGCTGTCGCGGAGCAAAGGAGGAGCAATAGTAGTTTTTTCATTTTTATTTTGGTTTGTGTTGTTAGGAGCTATTTCCCGCTTTCGCCTTTATCTTTTGCTTCGTAAACTACGCAAAAGGATACCGGCTTTATCGGGGCTATCGCTGCCGCGAGGGCCTTCTTTTGTCTCGCAACAAAAGAAGCAAAAATGCGTAGGCGCAGACCATTCGGCGACCAGCTAAGTTTTCAATGGCGAAAACAAATTAACTCGGCTGCGCCTCAAACAGAATTTGTTTTTTGCGCCATTTTCAAACGGCTGGTACCCGCCTGCAAGGTCGATGCGCCAGCCTCACGAAGAATGCCTTTCATAAATGGAAAGCCATCTTCCGCTTTGAACGTTCGTCGAACGCGCGGGAACTTCATCTAAATCAGATCGTATTTGTCCGCGCGGGACGTTTTGCCAACGAACTCTGAGCGAGACGTTTTCTCCAACTTAGAACGAAGACTCTTAATGTGGATTTTTGGCGCAGCGGGCAAGCCAAAAATGCAAATATTACTTTCCTACCTGCCACTACGCCTTTTTGTAACTTTTGCGGCGAGGCAAACCGAGCTTGCGAGGTTCAGCGAACACCAGTACAAATATTAAATTGGTGAGCTAAAAGTTAAGAACCCGCGGCAGGCAAAACGTCATTAAAATTCCCTTCGTCAATCCGAACGAAAAATTGCGCCAGGGATGGCAGCGGAAATCCTTTTGCGGCGCAGCGCAGCGGAGCCGTAAAAGATTGCAGCGGACAGCCCGCCCGTGGCGCCCAAAAACTAAACCACCACCACCACATTATCCGGCTCCACCGTCACCGCCTTACCATTGACGAAAACGGTAACCGCTGCGCCGCCTTCGAGCGCAAATTTCGTTTCGCCGGCCTTGACCGAGACCTTTAAAATCTGGTTGCGGAAGTTGATCTTGAACGAATACCCCTGCCATTGCGCCGGAATCCTCGGTTCAAAATGCAGCTGGTCGTTTTTGACGCGCATGCCGCCAAAGCCTTCCACAATGCTCATCCAGGTGCCGGCCATTGATGTGATGTGCAGTCCTTCCTCGACCTCTTTGTTGTAATCGTCGATGTCGAGCCTCGAGGTACGCAGATAGAACGTATAGGCCATGTCCATCTTGCCCAGCACCGCGGCCTGGATCGAGTGGACGCACGGCGAGAGCGAACTTTCGTGTACGGTAAATGGCTCGTAAAAATCGAAATGCTTTTCGAGTTGTTGTTTTGAAAAATGGTCTTCGAAAAAATAGAATCCCTGCAAAACATCGGCTTGCTTGATGTAAGGCGAGCGCAGGATCCGGTCCCAGGACCACTTTTGATTGATGGGGCGCTGCGAGGGGTCGAGGTCCGAAACTTTAACGAGGTCTTTGTCGAGAAAACCGTCCTGCTGCAAATAGACATCGTGCGCTTCAGAGAACGGGAAATACATTTTATCGGCAACTTGTTTCCAGTGTGCGATCTCGGCGTCGTCGAGCTTGGTCTTGTCCATGATGCGCGTAAAATCTGCCGGATAATCTGCGCGGACCTTGCCGATTTGCTCCATCGCATAATCGATGCACCACTTGGCAATGTAGTTTGTGTAAAAATTGTTGTTGACGTTGTTTTCGTATTCGTTCGGGCCCGTCACGCCCAGGATCATGTAACGGTTTTTGTGCGTCGAATAGGTCGCGCGCTGGTGCCAGAACCGTGCGATGCCAATGAGCACTTCGAGTCCTTTTTCAGGAATATAGCTGTAGTCGCCCGTGAATCGGTGGTAATTGAAAATCGCAAACGCGATCGCGCCGTTGCGGTGGATCTCTTCAAACGTGATTTCCCATTCGTTGTGGCACTCCTCGCCGTTCATCGTGACCATCGGATACAGCGCCGCACCGTTAGTAAAGCCCAATTTGGCTGCGTTTTCGATCGCTTTGTCGAGTTGGTTGTAGCGGTAAGTAAGCAGATTCCTTGCCACTTGCTGGTCTTTGGTGGCCATGTAGAACGGGATGCAATACGCCTCTGTGTCCCAGTACGTCGAGCCGCCGTATTTTTCGCCCGTAAATCCTTTGGGCCCGATGTTGAGCCGCGAATCCTTCCCGGAATACGTTTGGTTCAATTGGAAAATATTAAATCGGATGCCTTGCTGCGCCTTGACATCGCCGTCGATCGTGATATCGGACATTTCCCAAATCCTGGCCCAGGCATTGGATTGGTCTTCAAACAATTGCTCATATCCTTTCCCGAGCGCGTTTTCGATCGCTTTTTGCGCGGCCGTGTACGTATCGTCGTGGTTCATCGAAACGGTGTACCCGCCGATTTTTTGTATCGAAGCAACTTCGCCTTTTGCAGCGTCTACCGAATAAGTGAATTGTATTTTCTTGTCGTCCGCTAACGTGTTCTCCGGGCGCATTGCCAGATCTTCGCCGTTTTTTAACAGCGTATTGTGCATGAACGTCGTGACGGTAAAATGCGTTTTGAACGTGCGCGCGGTCACAAAGCCTTGGTTGCCGTCGTGTTTGGCGTCAATCGGCTGCCAGAACGTTTCCTCCCAGTTGGCGTCTTCATTGTGCACGCCGGCGTCCAGGTACGGTTTGAAAACGATTTTTGCCTCGCGGTTCAGCGGCGTAATTTCGTAATTGATCACGCCTACTTCATCGAACTCAAGGGAAAGGAACCGGTTGACATTGACCAGAATTTCTGTGCCGTTCCGCAACGTCGCCTCGAACGAGCGGTTGTACCAGCCTTGTTGCATGTTGAGCTCGCGCCGGAAATTCCTGACCGATGCACATTGCGCCAAATCGAGCGGCTCGCCATTGATCTCGATGTCGATCCCGATCCAGTTTGGCGCGTTCAGCACCTTGGCGAAATATTCGGGGTAGCCGTTTTTCCACCAACCTACTTTGGTTTTGTCGGGATAATAAATCCCGGCGATGTAGCTGCCCTGGAATGTCGCCCCGGAATAGCTTTCCTCGAAATTCGCGCGTTGGCCCATGGCGCCATTGCCAATGCTGAATAAACTTTCGGATGATTTTACCCTTTCTGCATCAAATCCTTCTTCTATGACCGACCATTGGTCGGGTTTGATATAATCCTGGTTCATGTTTTTATTTTTAGTCTAATGTCGAATGTCCAATGTCGAACGAGATGAAAAGCATTTGATTAACTCATTTTCTATTTTGATATCCGACGTTTTCTGATTGATTAATTATTGATGATTTGATTTTTGTTGTCGTGTGCCTCGTTCGACAGTTGACATTCGACATTTGATGTCCCTCTCGTTCGACGTTCGACGTTCGACTTTCGACGTTCGACCTTACTTCTTAATAATGTGTTCTATAAAACTCGTGTCAATATGCACAAAATCAGGAAAATTGTATTGCGCCTGCTTTAAAATCGACGCCTCCCCAATGCCGATGCTCGTCATGCCGGCAATGTTCGCAGCTTGTATTCCGGCAACCGAATCTTCAAAAACGATTGCGTCCTCATTGCCGATGCCCAGTTGTCTGGCAGCTTGCACGAAGACCTCCGGATCTGGTTTGGCATTGGTCACGTCGTTGCCGTCCACGATGACGTCGAAGTAGTGGATGATTCCGGTTTTTTCGAGAATCGGGCGCGCGTTCTTGCTCGCAGAACCCAGTGCGATGGGTTGTTGGTGTTCTTTTAAAAACTGCAGGATGTGCAGCACGCCAGGCAGGATCTCGCTTTGGTCCATGTGTACCAGATAAGAAAGGTAATCTTCGTTTTTCTGGACGAGCCAGCGGTCCTTGTCGGCTTGCGAGGCGGACATTTTCCCGAGTTCAAGAATCAGATCCAGCGACCGCACGCGGCTGACGCCTTTGAGTTCTTCATTGTGTTCAGGTGTGAATTCGATCCCGAGTTCGGAGGCAATTTTTTGCCAGGCCAAAAAGTGGTATTTGGCCGTGTCGACGATGACGCCGTCGAGATCGAAGATAAATGCTTTTTTGTTCATGTTCATTTTTTAAGCTTCGGCGTCTTTGACCTTGGCTACGAGTGCCGCTGCAATCAGGAAACTGACGCCGCTGGTAACCAACGCAAAAATCGCATTGTCATTGTAGAGGTATTTGACCAGCGGTCCGCCGATCAGCGCATTGATAATTTGGGGAATTACAATAAAGAAATTAAAGATGCCCATGTAGACGCCCATTTTCATCGGGGTAATGGCGCCGGCCAGGATGGCGTATGGCATGGCAAGGATGCTCGCCCAGGCTACGCCGATGCAGACCATCGACAGGATCAGCCAGTTTTCATCGGGCATGATGTACATCGAAAGCAGTCCGATGCCACCAATGACCAACGAGATCGCGTGCGTTTTCTTACGTCCGATTTTCCTCGCGATCAGCGGCAGCATAAACGCAAAGATCGCCGATACCCCGTTGTAGATCCCAAATAAAATCCCCACCCAGTCCCCGGCGGCCTGATAGGTTTTGCTCGACACGTCGTCCACGGGCAAGCCGTAGATGTGGTGCGCGATGGCCGGCGTGGTAAACACCCACATGCCAAAGAGTCCGAACCACGAAAAGAACTGCACCCAGCTCAATTGCCGCATCGTAGCAGGCATTTTGCGAAAATCGTCAAAAATGTCGCTCAGTCTGGATTCGCGCACGGGTTCAGGATCTGAGGCGAGTTCTGCGGCAAGCGCGTCTGCACTGGCTTTTTCCTCTGAAAACCGCGCAAGTTCTTCAGGCGAATATTCTTTGGTGGTCAACACCGTTACCAGGATCGACGCCACCAAAATCAACGCGCCAATGATAAACGAATAGATCAGGTGTTGCGGAATGCTGCCGTTTTCGCTTTCGTTGGACACGCCAAACCAGTTGGTCAGCGCATACGGCAACCACGATCCGATGACGGCACCAAACCCGATCAACGCCGTTTGGACGCTAAACCCGAGCGTTGCCTGATCATTGCGCAAATTGTCGCCCACAAGCGCGCGGAACGGTTCCATCGCGATGTTGAACGACGCGTCCATGATCATCAGCATGCCCGCGCCCACCCAAAGGGCAGGAAGGAAGGCTGTGAAAATGTCGGCTTGCGGCATCAGGATCAGTCCCACGGACGCCAGCAGCGCACCGACTAAAAAGAAGGGTTTCCGACGGCCAAAACGGCCCCAGGTATTGTCGCTGTAATGCCCGATGATCGGTTGGACGATCAGTCCCATCAGCGGTGCAATAATCCAGAACCATGAAAGTTCGTGCACATCGGCGCCAAAGGTTTGAAGGATCCGGCTTGCGTTGGCATTCTGAAGGGCAAACCCCATTTGTATCCCCAAAAACCCGAAACTCATGTTCCAGATTTCGAGAAAACCTAATCTACGCTTTTCCATTATCGTATGTTAAATTGTACGATAAGCGCTTTGCTTATCAAAACTCACTTTTGGTTCGAAGTAAAAGTAGAAAGCCCTGATAATCGGGTGTAAATATAGCTGTTTTTTGGTTCGGAAAAATTTTTGTGCCTTTTTAACAATGCCGTAAAACGCGTGTAAAAAATTACAAATAACTATCAATCAAGGCATTGTGCGAACTACAACGTTGGCGTAGATTCCCGCGCAACCAGATGCGTCTCGATGACTTCGGTGCGGTACAATTCCTCGTCATCCTCTTCCGATTCGAGCCGGTCGATGAGCATTTTGGCTGCTTTTCCGCCCATTTTTATGCCGTTTTGCGATACGGTCGTGATGCTCGGGGAGGAATATTTGGAAATGATGCCGTCTGTAAATCCGATTACCGCTACATCGTCCGGTACTTTAAGCCCGATCTTGCTCGCTGCCTTGATCGCGGTCACGGCAAAGAGTTCGTTGACGGCAAAAACGGCGTCGGGGCGCGCATCGGCCATGAGTTGCTCAATGAGTTCCTCGCAATTATCGATGTCTTCGATGCGCAGGATCAGGTTCTCGTCGACTTTGCGGTCGTTGGTGCGCAAGGCTTTGATGTAGCCGTCGGTGCGCAGTTTGCCGACGCTGACGTAATCGACCGTAGTGATCAGCGCTATTTTTTGAAAGCCTTTGTTGACCAGGCTTTGAACGGCATCGAACGCAGCGGCATTGTCGTCTATGATGACTTTATCGCAAAGAATGTCCGATGTGACGCGGTCGAACATGACCACGGGCATGCCCTGGTTGATGACCTCGGCAATGTGGTGGAAGTCTTTTTTGTGCTGGGTTTCTTTCGATAAAGACATGATGAAGCCGTCGATACTGCCGTTGGCCAGCATTTCCATGTTGATGACTTCTTTGTCGAACGATTCGTCCGATAGCGTCACGATGACATTGTACCCGTGCTCATTGGCCACATGCTCGATGCCGCTGATTACCGTAGCAAAAAAATGGTGAACGATTTCCGGAATGATGATGCCGATGGTTTTGGTTTTCTTGTTTTTGAGGCTCAGCGCGATCAGATTGGGTTTGTAGTTGTAAAGCTTGGCGAAAGCTTGTACTTTCTGGCGCGTATCTTCTGAAATTTCGGGACTGTCGCGCAACGATTTGGACACCGTCGAAATGGACACGTCGAGTTCTTTGGCAATTTGTTTTAAAGTGACTTTTCTTTTCATCGAAAAAAGCGGTAATAGAGTTTTCGAAATAAAGGTAATTTTAATTTTCGCAAATCGAAATTTTCGCCTTAAAAATCTATGTATTCGCGAAAGTTTTCAACACGAAAACGTTTTCGAGGTCCATTTGAAATGCATTAACACAAATCGACCGGAATTTTACGTAATTTTAACATTCGAAGTAAAAGTAAAAGCTCAAAAAACTAAATCCTAACTTAAACAAAATGTATGAAAACAATTTACAAAAAGTTGTTGTTGTTATTGCTTCTACTTCCGTTTAGTGCGCTGGCCCAGAGCACTTTGAAAGGGACGGTTCTCGACAGCGCGTCGAAGCAGCCCATTCCGGGAGTAAACGTAGTAGTTCAGGGCGCTCCGGGCGGTACCCAAACCGATTTTGACGGTAATTTTACGCTGGCCGGAGTTAAAAACGGCGATAAGATCGTCTTTTCGTACCTGGGTTACACGAATTACACTGTCGCTTACACAGGACAGGCTACGCTGAACGTGGCGCTTCAGGAAGAGGCGGCGCAGCTCAGCGAAGTAGTGGTGCAGATTGGTTACGGTTCGACCACTAAAAAGGACGCAACCGGATCTGTGGCACTCGTGACGTCCAAAGATTTCAACAAAGGCGCCATTGTGTCGGTAGACCAATTGCTGACCGGTAAGGCTGCCGGCGTGCGGATTACTTCTACCGGAGGCCAGCCCGATGCCGATCCGAACATCCGCATCCGCGGCGGCGCTTCACTCGGGGCGAGCAACAAACCACTCATTATTATTGACGGCGTGCCCATCAGCCAGGACAACCCGGCCGGGGTGAGCAACCCGTTTTCACTGATCAACCCGAATGATGTCGAGAGCTTTTCGATCCTGAAAGACGCATCGGCGACGGCCATTTACGGCGTTCGCGCGTCAAACGGCGTGATCATCATCACCACTAAAAAAGGAACGGCGGGTGCGCCCCAGTTCAATTACTCGGGCAATGTATCGGTGGGCCAGGTAGGCAAAAAAATCGAGGTGCTCGATGGAAATGAATATGTGAATTTTATCCGCAAATACCACCCGACGCGCCTCAATGATCTCGGTGTTCCGGACGGATCGGGATTGACCGATGATCCTACAACACAAGCCATAGAGGGCCGCCTGTTGTTCAATACGGATTGGGCTGACGAGATCTTTCGTACGTCCATTTCTACAGACCATACATTCAGCGCACGCGCAAACCTGTATAAAAAGATTCCGTTCCGTTTTTCACTCGGATACAACAATACGGAAGGTTTGGTCAAGACCAGCAATTACGAGCGCTACACGTACTCGTTGAAAATGACGCCAATGTTTTTTGACGATCACTTAAAAGTGGATGTCAATGCCAAAGGAATTTATGCCGAGAAAAATGCGATTGACGAAGGCGGTGCCATCGGCGGGGCGCTGAACATGGACCCTACCAAGCCTGTCTACGATCCGGGATCGCGTTTTGGCGGTTATTACCAGAGCCTTACCGGCGCGGCAGGCAATGTTGTGGACGGCGCCTGGAACCCGTTGGCGATTTTGAACCAAAGAACAAGACCGGAAAGGGTTTTGCGCTTTTTGGGAAATATCGAATTTGATTATAAAATGCACTTTTTGCCGGAGCTGCGCGCGGTATTGAACCTCGGGCTCGACGCCACAGATTCCAGAATCCGCGAAGTGTACGGCTACAATGCCATTGCCGGCTACCGCACGTTCGACAACGGGAACCAGTTCGCTTACAATCCGGGCGAAAACTTCAAGGAAGCCCAAACGTTTACCAACACGTCGATGGACGCTTACCTGGCCTATGCCAAATCGTTCAACGGATTCCTGAGAAAAATCGATGCGCAGGCCGGTTATTCGTACCAGAATTTCATCAACGACGGAAACAAAGTGGAATACCGCTACCTTGACGACAATGGTCAACGCGATTTTGCGGAACCTAACCCGCGTAACCTGAACAACCGTTATTACAATCCGCTCAACCTGCAATCGTTCTTTGCACGTGCCAATGTGGATTTGCTCGGCAGGTATTTACTGACCGCTACGTTCCGCGCTGATGCTTCTTCACTGTTCAGCGGCGGCGAAAACCAATGGGGTTATTTCCCGGCGGTAGGTGCGGCCTGGCAAATCAAGGAAGAATCATTCCTTTCCAATGTGAATTTTATCCAGGACCTTAAGCTGCGAATAGGTTGGGGTAGAACCGGTAATTCTGACATTTCCGGAGAAGTGGGTTATTTCCCATCGCGTCCTTTGTTTGTTCCGGGAGGTGGAACGAGCCAGTATTTCCAGGGTGTGGCCTTGTACAGTGCTTTGCCGTACGATCCTGACGTAACTTGGGAAACCACCGATACATACAACCTGGGTGTGGATTTCCAGTTCCTCAAGTCAGGCGCATTGTCGGGTACTTTTGACATTTACCAGCGCAAAACAAACGACTTGCTCGCGCGTTACGTCGTGCCGCCGGGTCAAGGACTTTCTGACCAGTTCGTGAGCAACGTCGGGGAAACCGAAAGCAAGGGTATGGAACTTTTCCTGAATGTCCGCGCTTATCAGAATGACAACTTCAGTTTGAGTTTCAACGCCAATGGTGCCTACAATTATGCGGAGGTAACAGACCTCCAAGGCATCACGCGCATCGCTTCCAAAGACGGTGGTTTGCCAACCGGGACAAATGTTCAACTGGCTTATCACGGAACTGGTTACCAACCGCATTCGGCGTGGGTATTCCAACAATTGTACGATGCTAATGGCAATGCGATCATCGGTGCCTTTGCCGATTTGAACGGCGACAACAAAATCAACAATGATGACCGCTACTATAAGTCGATCCGCCCTAACTGGACGTACGGTTTCGGCATCAACATGAACTACAAAAACTTCGATTTCACGTCTAACTTCCACGGACAGGCAGGCGGCCAGGCGTACAACACCAAAATCCTCGTGGCCGGTTTTACCGATCGCGCTACTGCGGGAACGGCCAGTGCGCTGAACAACGTCATCGATATTTACGAAGATGGAAGGCCTATCATCACGAACTTTAACGACGGAAACAGCCAGTTCTCTGACTACATGCTCGAAGATGCCTCTTTCCTGCGTTGCGACAACATGACGCTCGGGTATAAATTCGGGAAGTTTGTGGGCAAATCCTCTTTGCGCGTTTACGGATCGGTGAACAATGTATTCATCGTGACCAAATATTCGGGCCAGGATCCTGAGAATTTTAACGGTCTGGACAACAATTTCTATCCAAGGCCACGTGTTTATACAGTAGGGGTAAATCTTGACTTTTAATTAAAAACTATGAAAAAATTTAAGCACAATATTTTAGGATTGGGGTTATCGGTCCTATTGTTTGCGGGATGTACGAGCGATCTTGATACTGAGCCGCTCACACAACTTACCCTTGAGCAGCTTTTGGCCCAGGATCCCAATGCGATTGAGGGGCTCATGTCCAAAATGTACGGCGCATTTGCACTTTCAGGCCCGAATGGTCCGGGAAGTTCCGATATCAGCGACGACCCGGGAGAATCCCCGTTCCTGCGCGGGATCATCAACCTGCAGGAGTTTACCGCAGACGGTATGAAAAACCGTTGGGGCGACAATGGTCTCGACCAGCTGACCACAGCGTCGAACTGGGACGAGAACAACAAATTCTTCCGTTACCTCTACAACCGCGTGTATTACACCGTGCCACAGTGCAACAACATTTTGAACGTGTTGTCGCGCGTAGATGTGCCAAACGAGGAACAAAACATCGCCGAATTGCGTTTTCTGCGTTCACTGGCCTATTTCTACATGATCGATTGCTTTGGTAAAGGCGTAATCGTGACTGAGGCCGATTTGAACAGCGGCGTGCCAAAACCGCAGGCTTCAAGAACTGAACTGTTCAATTATGTCGAGAGCGAACTGCTTGCGATCGAAAACACGTTGCCTCCAACCAACAGCTACGGCCGTGCGAACAAATCGGTGGCGCGTATGTTGCTGGCCAAGTTGTACCTCAATGCGCAGGTTTATACCGGTACGGCGCGTTATGCCGATGCGCTCACTTACACCAGCAAAGTCATCAACGAAGGCGGCTACCAGCTTGCCGATAATTTTGTAAGCCTTTTCTCTGCCGACAACAACGTGACAGATGCAAAAAACGAGATCATTTTCCCGCTGATCGCCGATGCACTCGTAAGCCAGAGTTATGGAAACACCACTTACCTGGTAAACGGCAGTATGAGCGACGCTACGATGGTTCCAACCGATTTCGGCAACCCTGGCGGCGGCGCCAATGCATGGCAGGGACACCGCGCTACCAAGGCGTGGTATGGCAAATTCGGAAGCTCTGCGGCTGAACTCGCGGCTTCCCCGGACGTGCGCGCGCAGTTGTTCTGGACGGCGGGCCACGAATTTGAAATGGCCGATTACAAGATCTGGACAGATGGTTATCCGTCGGTTAAATTCCGCAACACAAACGTAGCTTCGCCTTCGATTTCGACCGTATTCTCCGGCACCGATTTCCCGTTGTACCGTTTGGCCGATGCTTACCTGATGTATGCCGAATGTGTGCTCAGAGGCGGCGGCGGTACGATCGATCAGGCACTTGGTTACGTCAACCAGGTTCGTACAAGATCGGGCGCTGCAGCCATCACTGCCGGTGCGCTCACGCTGGATTTCATCCTCGACGAACGCGCTCGCGAGCTCAATTTTGAAGGCCACAGAAGAACCGATCTGATCCGTTTTGGAAAATTCACGGGCGGTTCTTACGTATGGCCTTGGAAAGGCGGCGTTGTAGAAGGAACAGCCATTCCGGCCAGTTATAATTTATTCCCTATTCCGCTTACGGCGCTTCAGGCGAATCCAAACTTGACACAAAACCCTGGATATTAATATTAAAAGCTTATTCAAATGAAAAATATTTTAAGAACTTCAATGTTTGCCTTTTTGCTGATTGCTTTGGGCGCCTGCGAAAATGATACAGATCCGGTTGCTTATCCAAACGGAGGCCCGGTACTTTTAACACCAACGGACGGTACTGATTTCGTACTGACCGAGGAAAATCAGGACGACATCCTGACCACGTTGGTGTGGGATCACAGCAGCGCCGGTTTGCAGTCGGTGGCGAATTATACGGTGGAAATTGCAGAATCCGGAACTAACTTTGCCAACCCAATAGTGGGCGGCTTAACTACCGACAAATATGTAACCTGGACGGTAGGACAGTTGAACGATGTCTTGATGGCGCAGAATCTTCCTGAGCAGGACCCGCGTTTTGAGCCTTTTATGACGTACGCTTTGGACATCAGAATCAAATCGGCATTGGGCAATTCAGAAAATGCCATGATGCAATATTCCAACGTAGTAACTGTTAACGTCACCACATTCGAAGCTGCAGTTCCTGTTACCCCGGTATTGTTCTTTGTTGGTGCGCCGCAGCAATATTACGGACTCGGTTCCTGGGACAATGCTACGGCCATCCCGATGCGCTATATCGGAGACGGCGTTACAAAAGTTTTTGAGATCTACGTAAAGGTGGGCGCGTCCGATGGATTCAAATTCATTGGCGAGCAAGGTACCTGGGACAACGGAAACTACGGAACCATCGGCGGGGCACAAAACGGGAACCTTGAGAATGCAGGCGGTTCACAGGACATTAAAATCGCAGAAACCGATGGAGATGGATTGTACTATGTTCAGGTTGATATTGATCAGATGAAGTACAAGGCCACCAAAATGAACTGGGGCATTATCGGAAGCGCAACAGGCGGCTGGGACAATGAAATCCCGATGACTTATGATTTCGCAAACAACCAGTTCAACATTACCACTGCATTGAGCGACGGAGAATTAAAATTCCGTGCGGCCAATGCGAGCCAGGCTATTTATGGCGTTGGCGAATCATGGAAATTTAACGTCGGCACGGCTGATCCGCTGACTGTTTACAACCCGGGATCGGGCAACTTCTCCATAACCGGAGGCAACTATACCCTCGGCCTTGTAGTCAACACAGACGGTACTGCCGTTGTAAGCGGACTCTAATTAATATTACAATAAGGCTGCTCACTATGGGCAGCCTTATTTTTACAATACCATTATGATGAAAAAAATACTTTTATTTGGTTTGCTGATGCTTTCGGCCATAGGCCAGGCCCAGATGCAGACCGTCACGTATTCGGTCAACCCGCCATCGTTTGAAGAAACGACTTCCATTACCATTACGGTCAACGGCAGCAGCGTCAACGAAGCCACCTGGGGCGTAACGGGCAATGCGCTGTATATGTGGGCGTGGTCGCTCGATGCCAATTACGCCAACAGCATGGATTGTCCTACGAACGGCACGTGGACCGCGTCGGACGAAGCCAACAGATTCACCTATAACGCCGTAACGGACACTTATACCAAAACGTTTGTACCTTCTGTGTTTTTCAACCGCACCGGCATCGGTCGGATCGGATTTTTAGTGAAAGCCAAAAATGGTACGGGCGATAAGAAATCACAGGATATTTTCCTGAACGTAGGCGCCTTTCAGGTAACACTGACTGCGCCGGCCGAGAACAGCGCCACGGCAATCGGATACCTTGGCAATCTCAACATCGCTGCGACCAACACCGGCGGCAACGCGAGTTACACCCTTAAAGGAAATGGCGCGACGATCAATTCGAACGCGGCCACTTCTTCGTATGCGTTCAACCACACCAATATCGGAGCGAATGTAAATTACGAACTCGAAATTACGCAGGGGTCTACAACAGTAGTCAAGCGTTTTTCGGTCATCGTCAATCCCGGAATTATTTCTGAGGCGATGCCTGCCAATGTGAAGGACGGCGTAAATTATTCTGCCGATGCTACCCAGGTAACACTTGTGCTGAACGCGCCCGGCAAAGACTTTATTTATGTGGCCGGAAGTTTCAACAACTGGAATCCGGGCGTTACCCATGCCATGCGCAAAGATGCCGCAACGGGCAAATTCTGGGTGACGATCCAGAACCTTACGCCGGGCCAGTATTACACTTACCAATACTGGGTGGTCGACACAACGCCGCTGCCGAATTCCCCGGTGGTGGTCAAAACTGCCGACCCGTTCTCGACGTTGGTGCTTAGTCCTTTTGACGATCCGGAAATCGCAAACCTGGGCGTTTATCCCAATTTACCGGCGTATCCGGCGGGTCAGCAACGTGAAGTCAGCGTGATCCAAACCGGGCCGACGGCGTTCCACAACTACAATTGGAGCCCTGCGACGACTAATTTTGTGAAGCCGTCCAAGAAAGATCTCGTTATTTATGAAGTGCTCGTGCGCGATTTTGATGCCAACCGCACTTATCAGAACATGATCGACCGTTTTGATTATTTCAAGAATCTGAACGTAAATGCGATCCAGCTGATGCCTGTCATGGAATTTGAAGGCAACGAAAGCTGGGGTTATAACACGGTGTTCCACATGGCGCTCGACAAGCGTTACGGACCGCCGGCCAAACTAAAGGAATTTATCGATTTGTGCCACCAGAACGGTATCGCGGTCATCCTTGATGTCGCGCTGAACCACGTGTATGGCCGTTCGCCGCTCGAGCGTATGTGGATGCTCGATTCCGACGGCGATGGTTGGGCCAATGGCTCGGGCCCACGCGTATCGGCAGATAATCCGTATTGCAATGCCAATGCCATGCACTCGTACAATGTCGGGACAGATTTGAACCATTTCCGCGAGCCGCAGAACCTTACGCATGAGTACGTCAAGCGAACGATCGAACATTGGATGAATGAATACAAGATCGATGGTTTCAGATGGGACCTTACCAAAGGGTTTACGCAAAACTGCCCTTATACGGGCAACGGCGGCGCGCAGGACAATTGTACGAACGGCTACCAGTCTGACCGTGTCGTAAAACTCAAGCATTACGCCGATTTACAGTGGGCGATCGACCCGAATTTCTATGTGATTTTTGAGCATTTGGGCGTTGGAGGTTCTTACAACGAAGAAGTTGAATGGGCCAATTACCGCAAAACCGGCGAACCGGACGGCATTTCCAAAGGCATCATGCAATGGCGCAAAATGACCGATCCGTATGCGAATTTCCTCAAAGGCAACGCAACGAATTTGTCTGGCGTGGCCGATGCGACCGAGCGTTTCATCGGGTATGCCGAAAGCCATGACGAAGAACGCGTTATGTATAAAGCGCTTACGGAATCGGGCCAAACCAACGGCAATTTGCCTAAAGCGCTCAAGCGGATGGCAGCCATGGGAGCTGTGCATTTGCTCGTTCCGGGTCCAAAGATGGTCTATCACTTTGGCGACCTGGGTTATAACAGCTCGATTTTTACGTGCAGCAACGGATCGGTCAGCAACCCGAATTGCAAGCTCGACACCAAGCCGCAGCCACAATGGACGGAGAACTGGCTCGGAAACGCTGAGCGCCGCAAAATTTACGATGATTGGTCTGCAATGATCGAACTGCGCACCAACGAAAATGTATTTGAAAATGGTACACATACCTGGAATTTTACGACCGGGAAAGTCAGATTGGACGTTTCGACAAGCAATGCGCCACAGGCCAACCTGAGCTATGTGATCGCACTGACCAACATGACCAATGCCGCGACGTCCGACGCAGTGACATTTCCGTACACCGGCACGTGGTACAACCTCATGGATGGCTCGAGCTTTCAGGTGAATTCTACCAGTACGCCGGTAAGCATCGAGGCTGACGGGTACCGCATTTTTGGAAACAAATTGCCTGCGCTGTCAACATCGGCGTTCGATGCGTTGCGCAACGTGGCCCTTGTGCCCAACCCGGCATCGTCCTATTTTACGCTCAATGCAAATGCGGCACAAGTAACTGTTTTTGCCGTTACGGGCCAGTTGGTCAAGGCTTTTGGGCTCCAGGCCGCCGAGCAACAGTATGACATCTCAGATTTGAAACCAGGTGTATACCTTGTAAAACTCGCCGATGAACATGGCCGTGAAAAAACCATGCGTTTGATCAAACAATAAAATTTTGAGTTAGTTGAATTTTATTTTTAAAGCCTTTCGGTAACGAGAGGCTTTTTTTGTGGGTGATGATTTACAGATTTTCTGTAATGGAGTAATAATTTAAAATTGTATTTTCACGATAGGGAAGGGGGCGTTGGAAGTATATCCCAACGGAAATAAAATGGACTTTCGTTACAGAAAATCTGTACATTTTGTTAAAGTTTAAATCTCTGGGAAAACACCCCGCTCAAATGAAAATCCGCAGCAAACCTTCGGCAATATTGCGCCAAAAGAAGTTGTAAAACGATTTTTCCGGAATGCGTTCTACTTCGACTTTGGTGCCCTTAACCTGGCCTTTGGTGTCGTTTTTCACAAACAAATTGCCAATGGCAGTAAGGAACTTGTTTTTGCGCTCGCGGTTGTTCTTTTGGTAGAAAGTCACTTTAAAATTATCGTATTTAATGGCAAATTCCCCGTGCGACCGCGCATCGTTGCCGGTAAAATTAAAATAGACTTCGTTGAGTATCCCCTGGGTTGTTGCATTGATGTACGGCTTGGTAAATGCATTGATCCGATGGGCTTCGACATTCTTTAAGCTCCCCCGGATGTTGAACCAGTCCGATGGGTCCAAAACATTGAGTTTCCACTCCACATGCATGGGCGAAGCGGCCATAAACCGGCAGTCGATCACGATGTTGAGCAACGGCATTTTTTTGCGTCCGACCGCACTGCGGATATTGGTCGCAGTCAGGTTAAAACGGTCAAATATCAATTTGCCAGACCCCTTGTCGAACGTTTTTTCTTCTTCATAAGCAAGCAATGAATTCCGTATCTGCAGCGTGTCCACCTTGAGATCGAAATCAAGCTCGCGCAGCAGTTTGTTATAGAGGTGTTTTTTGCTCAGATCGTCGGGTGGCATTTTGGGACGATAGATATCAGCGGCCACTTTATCCAGACGAACCAATCCGGCATGCGCATAAAGCACCTCGTCGCGGAAACCCCAATCGAGCGCTTTTAAGTCGATTTGCCGCGCTGAAATAACGAACAAATCTTTCTCTTTTTTAAGTTTGCGGACAAACGCCACCCTTGAATATTCGGGCGCGAGGTTAAAATGACCAATCGTCAGGTGGGTATTATCGGCCTCGATTCTACGCGTGGTCAGGTGGTAAAAGGCATTGGCGCGATAATAAACGCTGTCGCAGTCCAATTGGTACCGGTCGTAACCAAACGGAATTTTGCGCGCAAGCGTCTGGTCGTCGACGACAATTCCCTCCAGTTGCAGGTTGACGCCGGCCGCATGCAGCAGCGCTTTTTCCGTACGGGTGTTGATCACTTTGGCATCGCCGCGGTACAAATAAATATCCGACACCGACACCACTTTGTCAAAAGGCGCCACAACTGCATTTTTGAGGTTTTTGGGGTGCGCTGCGTTATCGTTTTGTTTATAGACGATGACTTCCGGATGCCGGATCGTGATCGAACGCGCGCGGATGCGATCGGAAAAAAGTACGCTCAATAGTTCAAAATTCCGTATTTCGACCGCGTCCACCGTCGCATACAGCCCAGACTTTACCGTGGCATTTTTGGCCGCCGATTTGGGTACGACCTTAATTCCGCGGGCATTGATGTAGCCGTCGATCAACGAGTAATCGAGCGATTGGTATTCGATCGCGTAATCGGACAGATTTTTCTCGCGCAGCATCTTAGGCAGTGAATACCGTATCCACACATTGACGCCAACGCCGGCCAGGAGTACGATCCCGACAAAACCCAAGACAACGACAGCCGTTTTCCGCTTCCAATCCATAACCAAGAATTGACTTAAAAATACGCATTAAAACCCCAAGTCGTCGCGAATTATGATTTAATTAAGCTTAACCAATGGCAATGTTTCCAAAGTTGGCGACAGACATCCACAGGCAAACAGCCGAATTACGTTCCGGGGCACGCGTTTGCTTTTTTCAGCCAACCGGGTATTTTAGGAAGAAATTTTGGCGTAGGTACTTTTTCGCGGCAGCCACTAAGAAATGTTCGCGTGGATTTTTTGCGCCATTGGGGAGGATGGTAAGCTTTTTATTTTGAACCCGATACGCCGGTGACTACAAATCATGCCATCCGGATGTGCGGTTTGAGCGTACTAATAATGTAAAAAAGCGCGTTTGTTATGTAACACGATTTTTTTAAAAGGCCTTAACTTTGGCCCGAAATACCATTTTTTATGAAAGACCCCAAGCTTTTATTCTACCTTGATGACGACCGCGACGATTTGTTGTTTTTTACCGATGCCGCTACCCAGCTCGGTCATCAGGTGGCTACCTACACCAATGCCCCGGACCTGATGCTGGACTTGAATCTGGCCACTGAAAAACCGCATGCCATTTTTCTCGATGTGCACATGCCGCTGGTCAACGGCGAAGAAATTTTACTTGTTCTCAAGCAGTCCAAAGAGTGGAAACACATTCCGGTAGTGATGATTTCCGGTGCGTATCCCAAGAAACTCGTTAAACAATACATGGACTCGGGTGCGGACTATTTGATGAAGAAACGCTCGACAATGCCCGATTTGCGCGTGGCCATCCAGGACGCGTTGCAATCTTTGCCCGTTACCCAATTGTAGACTGCTGTTCCAATTTCCACGCTTTTGCGTGAGGGGTTGAAGCGGAAATCCTTTTCAAAGGCCTGCGGGTTGCAGGTCTTTGAGAAGATTGCAGCGCAAAACCCGACGGCGCCTGTTTTTTGCGATATTAAAAACGACGCCATTGCGCCGGCACGCCCAAAAAGCCGTTGTGATATCAATTAAAATTTGGAGTGTTTTGCCGTTTGGCTTATGCCGGAAGTTAGAGCGGGGATTGGCAAATCGTATAAAACAAAAAACCCGAAACAAATGCTTCGGGTTTTGTGGTACCTCCAGGGATCGAACCAGGGACACATGGATTTTCAGTCCATTGCTCTACCATCTGAGCTAAGGTACCGTTTGCTGCGCGTTTCGGCTTGTGGCCTCTGGTGTAGCGGGTGCAAATATAGAACGATTTTTAATTTATCCAAAACAAAAATCAAAAAAAATCGTTTCGTACCTTCGCGCCGTAAAACCGTTGCTTATGTTGCTTGCGATCGATGTCGGGAATACCAGAATCAAGTATGCTGTATTTGAAGGTGATACTGTTGTCGGGTTTGCGTTTTTTGCCACGTCCGATATGAAATGGCACGCTGAAAATATTTTGCGTTCCCATCCTGAGATAACCGATATAGTGGTGGCATCAGTGGGCGATTTGGACCGCGAGGCATTTTTATGGGGCAAAAAACTGCATTTTGTTTCGCATCAGGACCGGTTTCCGTTTGACAACCGTTACGCGACGCCCACAACGCTGGGTATCGACAGGATGGTGCTGGCTTCCGGTGCCGTGTTGCGTTTTCCTGGCCAAAACCGTCTGGTGATCGATGCCGGAACCTGCATTACATACGATTTTGTAAATGACTCCGACCAATATCTGGGCGGCGCGATTTCGCCCGGTATCCGGCTGCGATATGAAGCCATGCACCGGTATACGGCCAAACTGCCTTTGCTCGAACGGACGCAGCCGCGCGATATGATTGGCAATTCCACCGCTGAATCGATCCATTCGGGCGTAGTTAACGGCGTGATTGGCGAAATCGACGGATTCATCGACCGTTACCGCGCGCAACATTCAAACTTTATCATAATTTTAACTGGCGGTGATGCCGAATTTTTGGCTGGGAGCTTAAAAAATACCATATTTGCCCATTCAAATTTTTTGCTCGAGAGCCTGAACCAAACCTTTCAATATCAAATCAAAAATGATTAAAAGATTCTTGTTGTCCCTATCCGTATTGTTTTCATTGGCCGCACAGGCACAGCAGGGAACAGCTTCACCGTATTCGTTCTTTGGCATCGGGGATGTAAAATTCAAAGGGGCTGCAGAGAACAGGCTCATGGGGAGTGTGTCCGTTTTTGGGGACAGTATTCACCTGAATCTTCAAAACCCGGCGTCCTATTCTACGCTTAAACTGACTACTTTTACCGTTGGCGGAAGCTTCAACTCGGCGCGGTTGCACTCCTTCCAGGGCAATGAAAAGGCGCAGCGCACCACATTCGATTATCTTGCGGTGGGTTTGCCGGTAACCAAAAACATGGGTGTTTCGTTTGGATTGCTGCCGTTTTCATCGGTGGGGTATAAGGTCCGGAATGAGGATGCCAGTGGCGAAATCAGGAAATACAACGGGTCCGGCGGCGTAAACAAGGCGTTTGTCGGCGTCGGATATAAAGTCACCTCAAAACTCAACGTAGGTGCGGATCTGGGCTATCATTTTGGCGAGATCGAAACCGATGCCGTTCTCGCACAGCCATCGGTCATGCAATTCGGCACGCGCGAAAAGAACAACACAGATTTCACCGGGCTCTCCGTCACCCTTGGCGCGATGTACAAAACCAAAGTCAGGCAAAAATACGACTTCTACGGCAGCCTTTCCTACATGCCCGAAAGTGCTTTAACGCTGCGCAACGAACGTACTTTTAGTTTGATCGAGTATGTGGAAACGTTCGATCCGGGGGCGTTGCCTGCGGTAGAAAACCTGGAGGCGGCCAACAACAAGCGCACGCTCAAGCTGCCGTCCAGATTCACGGCCGGCATCGGGTTCGGGCAGGAGCGCAAATGGCTCATCGGTACAGAGGTGACCTTCCAGCAAAGCAGCAATTTTGGCAACCGTTTCGCCGATATTTCCACCGCGACATTTGAAAACGGCGTGCGTTACAGCGTGGGCGGTTATTACATCCCGAACTACACGTCATTTTCGAGCTATTTCAGCAAAATCGTTTACCGCGCCGGTTTCCGGTATGAAAACACCGGCTTGGTCGTCAATGACCAAAAGATCAGGGATTATGCGGTTACCGGCGGTTTTGGATTCCCGCTCGGAGGGACATTTTCAAACTTGAACCTGGGTGCGGAACTCGGTCGCAAAGGCACAGGCCTGGCCAATCTGGTCGAGGAAAACTACCTTAATGTGATTTTGAGCCTGTCGCTCAACGACCAATGGTTCATCAAACGCAGATACGAATAAATGGGCGCCCTCACGCGATACGGAATATTGGCGGCGTTGTTTGCCCTGGCGCTGGTGTCGTGTGAAAGCAACTTCCGCGACGTCCAGAAGATCAACTATTCCGAATTCACGCCCAGCGGTGAGGCCACGGATTTCAATCTCAAATACACCGATTCCGGCCGTATCAAATCGATACTCGTCAGCCCGCTCATGCTCGATTATGCATCGGTGGAATTTCCGTTTACAGAGTTTCCCAAAGGCGTCGACGTGACGATGTTCGACACCAAAGGCAAGCGCACATTCATCAAATCCGATTATGCCGTGACGTTTAAAGGAACGGACATCATCGATTTGCAGCGCAACGTCAGGATATCAACCGAGGCGGGGCAATTGCTCGAAACCGACCAGCTCTATTTCGACCAGAAAAATGAGTGGTTTTTTACAGAAAAAAAGTTTAAATTTACAGACCCGAAAGGCGTTTCCTTTGGTGAAGGCATCGATTTCAGCAAAGATTTCAAGATCGTGAATTCGCAGCGCATCAAAGGTACCATCGACGAAGCCGAATAATTATGAGTTACCTTAAATTTACCCCATACGTTTACCTGATTGCCGGATTGTACTTTGTTTACCACGGCTACACCGAATACCAGCAAGGCGTTTCGCCCTGGCTCAGTTTCATCGTGGCGGCGCTGGCCATTTTTATGTTTTTCTTCAGGCTGCATTTTGCGCGCAAGTTTGAGCAAAGACGCCGCGACCACGACAACTCCTAGCGCATGCACCTCGGTATTATCATCGCGTGTTTAATACTGGCGGCCTTTTTTTCAGGGATGGAAATCGCATTCATCTCGGCCAATAAAATCTACCTCGAGATCGAGAAAAAACAGGACAGCTTTTTGTCGCGCATTCTTTCGCGGCTTACGGCCGATCCGTCGCGTTTTATCGTCTCGATGCTTGTGGGCAATACCATCGCGCTGGTGGTTTACGGATTTTTCATGGCCCAACTCCTCGTGCAATGGATGGCGCAATCCGGATGGTATTTTACCGGATTTGCCCAATTGCTGCTGCAGGTGGTTGTTGCCACGGTCATTGTGTTGCTCACCTCAGAGTTCATTCCCAAAGTTTTGTTCCAGATTTACGCCAACAGCCTGATCAAATTCTTCGCGCTGCCGGCTTATCTGTTTCACTGGCTTTTCTCGTATGTGTCGCGGTTCGCGCTGTGGATCTCGAATTTTGTGCTGCGCGCCTTTTTCAGGACCGAAGCCGATAGAGTCCCGATATTCTTTACCAGAGCCGAACTCGGCAATTACATTACCGAACAAATGAGCACGGTGGACGACAAGGAGGAAATCGACTCGGAAATCCAGATTTTCCAGAACGCGCTTGAGTTTTCAGGCGTCAAGGCACGTGACATCATGACCCCGCGCACGGAAATCGCGGCTGTGGAGATTTATGATTCAGTGGCTGATTTGCGCGAAATGTTCATCGAAACGGGGTATTCCAAAATCCTGGTGTACCAGCAATCACTTGACGATATCCTTGGCTATGTCCATTCGTTCGATTTGTTCAAAAAGCCGCGCACGATCAAATCGGTGATGATCCCGGTGGAATTTGTTCCGCAGACGATTTTTATCAAAGACGCGCTCGAACTGCTGACCAAAAAGCGCAAAAGCGTTGCAATCGTGCTCGATGAATACGGCGGCACATCGGGCATGATCACCGTCGAGGACATTGTAGAGGAATTGTTTGGCGAAATAGAGGACGAACACGATTCGGAACAGGAAGAGCTTACTGAAGCGCAACTCGGGCCGGACCAGTGGCTCTTCTCGGCAAGACTAGACGTCGAATACCTCAATGAAACGTACAAACTTGATCTTCCGGAGGACGATTCGTATGGCACGCTGGGCGGTTACATCGTTTCACACGCCAACGAAATTCCGCAAAAAGGCGATGAAATTGTAATTGGAAACTTCCATTTTCTGGTCGAGCAAGCCACGGTCAAAAAGATCGAATTGGTCAAAATGTCGCGCCGGGATTGATTTTTTCACTTTTCGGGCAAAATAAAACGTTAGGGTTGTTATTATTAAATAGATAATTGTATTTTCGCAAACTGAAATAAAAAATAACAAGAATAAAAATGGCAGTTTTATCAAAAATCAGACAGCGTTCGGTACTCCTTATTTTGATTATCGGATTCTGTTTATTTGCATTTATCATCGGCGATTTATTCCAGAGCGGAAATTTCAACACCTTGTCTAAAGACATCGGAAGCGTGAATGGCAAAGACATCACGTTCGAAGAGTTCCGTCAAAAAGTGAGCAACGTAGAAAAAAGCGGTCAGCAGGGCATGACGCCAACGCTGGCAGTCAACCGCGTTTGGGATCAGGAAGTGGCCGTTGCGCTTTTGACCGCTGAGTTTGAGAAATTGGGTATCCGCGTAGGCGAGGCGCAAATCCTTGAGGCGATGAAGTCCAATCCGAATATCGGGCAGAACCCGATGTTCCAGAACGAAGCCGGCCAATTCGACCTGGCCAAATTCAAAGAATATTTCAAATCCAATCCGGAACAGGCCGCTTTCATCAAAGAGGCTGAAAAGGACGCGGCGCTCAACGCACAATACGCCATTTACAACACATTGGTAAAAGCCGGTATGTATACCACCGATACTGAAGGTAAATTCAAATACCAGATGGAGGCCGACAAAGTGAGCTTCGATTATGTTGCCGTGCTGTATTCGACGATCAAGGACAGCGATGTCAAAGTGACCGATGAGGAAATCATCGCTTACATGAAAAAGAACGAGAAAAAATACAAAGCGGACGCCAACCGCGATGTGGAGTACGTGGTTGTGGACGAGAAAGCGTCGGTAGAAGATGAGAACGAGGTAAAGGCCAACATCAATGCGCTGCTCAATTCCCGCGTGGTTTACAACAAGGAAACCGGCAAAAACGATACCTTGCCCGGATTCAAAGGGACTGCCAACACGATTGCGTTTGTAAACGACAATTCTGACATTCCATACGATTCTACGTATGTCGATAAAAAATCATTGCCTGCCGAGCACGCCGAGGCGCTGTTCAATTTGCCTGCAGGTGAAATTTACGGTCCTTACATGCGCGGACCTTACTACTGCATTTCAAAGTCGATGGGCAAAAAAGCCGGCGTCAATGCCAAGGCGAGCCACATTTTGATCTCGTACGAAGGCACGCAGGTTCCTAACAAAAAAGAAAAGAGAACCAAGGAAGAAGCCAAAGCCAAAGCAGAGAGTTTGCTCACTCAGGTCAAGGCCAATCCGGGGATGTTCCTGATGCTTGCCTTGAGCAACTCAGACGATTCGTCTGCGCAACAAGGCGGTGACCTGGGTTATTTCAGCCAGGGGCAAATGGTCAAGCCGTTCAACGATTTTGTGTTCAACAACCCGATCGGCACCATTGGTTTGGTAGAGACCGATTTTGGGTTTCACATCATCAACATCACAGACAAGCAGGATGCGGTACGCCTGGCCACGATCGCGCAAAAGGTAGAGCCGAGTGAAGCCACCACCGATAAGACGTACACCAAAGCGGTCAAATTCGAAATGGACGCACAAGGCAAGGATTTCGCCGCTACGGCCAAAGCTGCCGGTTTGACGGTCAATCCATCGGTCCGCGTCAAGCAGATGGACGAAATGTTCGGTGCCGTGGGGGCTCAACGCCAGATCGTAAAATGGGCATTCGACAAACAAACCAGCGTAGGCGATGTCAAGCGTTTCGAAGTAGCCAACATGGGCCACGTGATCGCGCGATTGAAAAAAATCAACGAAGAAGGTTTGATGCCGGTAGAAGACGCACGTCCGATGCTCGAAATGAAACTCAAAAACCAGAAAAAAGCAGAAAAGATCAAAGCCAAAATGAAAGGCGCTTCACTCGAGGCAATCGCACAGGCTTCAGGCGCTACTGTTCAGCAAGCCGCAGAATTGACGATGGACAATGCCAACATTCCAAATGCAGGCCCTGAGCGCAAAGTGGTAGGAGCAGCTTTTGCAGTTGGCGTGAACAAGGTGTCGGCGCCGATCGAGGGCAACTCAGGGGTATTTGTCGTAAAACCGACAGCGGTCACCAAAGCCCCTGCGATCAAAGACTACAAAGATTATATCGCTAAAATCAAAGGTCAGGTCAGCGGCTATTCAGGCCGTGTGATCCCTGCGCTCAAAGAAGAGGCCGATATCGTGGACAGAAGGGCAGAGTTCCAATACTAGTCACGTTTGAATTAAAAAAATCCCGATTCGTTCGGGATTTTTTTTTGCAATGTTGCGGGAATTTTAAATGGCCGGAAAGGCTACACCACGTTTGACAGAATCATCTCGCGGTAAGTCAGTACGGTTTCAAAACCTCTGGCGTGGAAGTAAGCGGTCGGATCGGTCTTGCATACGGCCAGCACAAAATCTCCGCCCCACGCGCCCAGGCTTTTGACCGTGCCGTCGAAGTCAGCAAAAAGTTGCTGTTGTATGGCAGGCATTCCCAGGATCGGGGAAAGCAGGTTTTCGTATTGCCGCAGGTGTTGGGCAAATTCCACCGCATCGCCCGATTTGACAATGTTTTCAGCAATCGCACTCGCGGTTTGTACGGCGTGCTTTAAATCAAACCTTTTGTTTTTATAATTCGCAATCGCCGATTGGCTGTTTTGTTTTCGGTTCAGGTATACGAAATACAACTGGGTCGTGAAATCCGGCGCAAAATCGATGGGTTCGACCATTGGACCACCTTCGAGGCGTTGGTACACAATGGCGCTGTTGTGTTGCGCGCACGCGATATCGTAACCACTGCCGCCAAAGCTGTTCCACAACAATTGATACGCGTCGATGCCAAGCCATTGGCCGATATTGCTGATCAGCGTCGACGAAGTCCCGAGGCCCCATTGGCGCGCGAAAGTAAGCCGCGTTTGTACGTCGAAACCGCCGGTATCGAAAAAAGCAGGGTTCATCTGTGCGGCCGTGTGCAAAATGTTGATCAGTGTGTGACGTACCGGATCCGCGGCAGCGATTTTATGACGTATTTCGTCCAACCCGATTTCTGTTTCAAACCAGATACTTCCGTCGGCGTCAAAGCTCGTCCATCGGATCTTTTTTCCGGTGCCCGGCCACACGCTAAGCCATTGGCCAAACCGCGTAGGCAACGCGAACGCGCGCGCGCCGTCAAGCACCAGGTATTCGCCTGTGATCAGCAGTTTGCCGTTGCTGTAAAAAGTTTGTTCCATGGTGTTGGGACGTAGGTTGGCTATTTTGCCCTGAGCGATTCGATGAAATTCACCGCCGCCGAGTGCGACACCGCGTGGGTCTTAAAGTGTTTTTTGACTTGTGCGCGCTCGTCTTCAGTAGCTTCAAACTGGTTCAGGATGTTGTTCAGGTGCATTTTCATGTGGCCTTCCTGAATGCCGGTGGTCGTCAGCGATCGGAGCGCGGCAAAATTCTGTGCAAGTCCTACCGATGCGACGATTTGCATCAACTGTTGCGCCGACGGTTTTTCAAGCATCTGCAGCGCCATCTTTACGAGCGGATGCAACGAAGTCAGCCCGCCGACGGTTCCCAATGCAAGCGGTACTTCCATCCAAAATTTAAAAACGCCATGCTCGACACTTGCGTGCGAAAGACTTCCGTACGATCCGTCTTTGGAAGCATAGGCGTGAATGCCCGCTTCGATTGCGCGGAAATCGTTTCCGGTGGCCAGTACCACAGCGTCGATCCCGTTCATGATGCCTTTGTTGTGCGTCACCGCGCGAAACGGTTCGACTTCGGCAATGCGAACGGCCTGGACGAATTTTTCGGCGAATGCTTGGGGATTGTCTATGTTTTTATCGGCGAGATCCTCAACCGGGCACGACACCTGGGCGCGTACCACGCAATTCGGAACATAATTGGACAAAATGCTCATGACCACGCGCAGGTTTTTCTCTTCGTTAGAAAATGCCTCGTGCGACCGGGCTTCGGCCATCAGCGTTTGCGCAAATTGTTCAAGGCACGAATTGATGAAATTGGCGCCCATCGAATCCTTGGTGTCAAAGGTTGCATGGAGTTGGAAATAGCCGGGCATCAGCGCGGTTTTGTTGCGCAGTTCGATGTTTGTCACCCCGCCGCCGCGCGCGCGCATGTTGCGGGTCAGCGAATCCGTGTTGGCCAGCAGTTTGGGTTGGATTTCGGCAAAAAAGCGTTCGAGTTTCCTGACATCGCCGTTGAACGTAAAATGCACCTGCCCGATTTTTTCAGTGCCCAGGATCGTGGTTTTGAACCCGCCGCGCGCAGCCCAGAATTTAGCCGATTTGCTCGCTGCGGCCACCACAGAACTTTCCTCGATGGCCATCGGGACGGTGTAATATTTACCGTCGATCAGGAAATTCGGTGCGATGCCAAGGGGCAGATAAAAATTGGTGATCGTATTTTCGATGAACTCATCGTGCAGTTTTTGCAGCTGTTCATCGGCGTTCCAGTAGCTTTTGATCAGCGCGGTGGCCTCGGACGGATCCGAGAAATACGTTTGGGCGATCCAATCGATCTTTTGTTGTTTCGACAATTTCGAAAAACCCGATACGGCAGTGTCCATGGGAAAAAAATTAGTACGCAAAGATAGCTTTTTGGGCGCACAAAACTTATCAACAACGACGCGTTTTTTAACAGCATGTATTTCGTTTTGGACCGCGTATCGGGTACTTTCGGGCCATGATGAACGATGACCAAAGCGCTTATATCAAGGGCCGTGGTGCACAAAAAAATGTGCCGAACCGGTTTTTTGCCCAGTCCACGCAAATGCAGGATGATTTTCTCAATTATTGTGCTGCCGAAGGCGATGCGCCCCAGGACAACCGCACGCACTTTCTCGAAGTATTTCCCAAAACCATCGTCAATAAAGTCGAAAGCCCGGACCTGACAATGGCTTATTCGATGAATGTATACCAGGGCTGCGAACACGGATGCATTTACTGCTATGCGCGCAACTCACATGAATATTGGGGATACAGCGCGGGGCTCGATTTTGAGCGCAAGATACTGGTCAAGAAAAACGCGCCGCAATTGCTCGAAGACAAACTCAAAAGCAGGAATTGGACCGCGCACACCATTGTCATGTCCGGCAACACCGATTGTTACCAACCCGCCGAGAAAAAGTTTTGCATCACGCGCCAATGCCTTGAAGTGTTCCGGAAGTTCCGGCATCCGGTGGCGATCATTACCAAAAATGCGCTTATCGCCCGCGACCTCGACATTTTGACCGACCTGGCCAAAGACAACCTGATCGGCGTGAACATTTCGATCACCTCGACCAGCGAAAAAACCCGGCAGGTGCTCGAACCGCGCACGGCCACGATCAAAAGGCGGCTCGATACGGTCAGGCTGCTTTCCAGTCACGGCATTCCGGTCAATGTGATGCTCGCCCCGATCATTCCCGGAATCAACAGCCACGAGATCCTGCCGCTTGCCAAAGCCGCTTCAGATGCGGGCGCGCTGTCCATCGCCCATACCGTCGTGAGGCTCAACGGCGCCATTGGGGAGATTTTCACCGATTGGATCCAAAAAGCCATGCCGGACCGCGCAGAAAAAGTCCTCAACCAGATCAAAGCCTGCCACGGCGGAACGCTCAACGACAGCCGCTGGGGAGAACGCATGCGTGGCGAAGGTGAATTCGCACAAATGATCCGGTCGCAAATGGCGCTTGCGCGGCGCAAATTTTTTGACGGAAAAGTCTATCCGGCGCTCGATACGTCGCTGCATGCGCAGTATAAAGACGGGCAACTCAGTCTGTTCTGACACGGTGGCGAAAAATCGGTAACAAATTTGAGAAAAGGCGTCAAACACCGTTATTGCCGGCGCGATTGCATTTAACAAACAAAAGTGCCGATATGTGCAAAATTTTCCTTAAAATTGACAGCTTTTTATCTTATGAAATCATCTATGACTCCAACCAAATTGGCCGTGTTGTTTTGTTTTGTGTGTGCATCTGTGCTCGCGCAGCAAAAAATCACGGTTGAAGACATTTACACCGGCGCGTTTCGAACCAAAGGCATGGACGAATTGCAGTCGCTGAAGAACACCAACCAATACACCGTACTGAATTTTGACCGATCGGCGCGCACCATGCAAATCGATCTGTTCGATTTTGCGACGCTGAAAAAGGTAGCTACGCTCGTGGACTCCAAGGATTTCAAGCAACTTGCGGACGGTATCGACAGTTACGTCTTTTCTGCCGACGAAAAAAAGATGCTGATCGCCAACAATTCCAATCCGATTTTCCGGCATTCGTTTACTGCGAACTACGTTTTGTACGATCTGACGACCAAACAAATGACCACTTTGTTCGATTTTGCGATTCAGGAACCGACGTTCTCGCCCGATGGCAAAAAAATCGCCTATGCGCGTGACAACAATTTATACGTGTATGACATCGCTTCGAAAAAATCGGCGCAAATTACCTCCGACGGGCAAAAGAACCGCATCATCAACGGCATCACCGATTGGGTTTACGAAGAGGAATTTTCATTCGTCCGCGCCTACGACTGGAGCGCCGACGGCAGCAAAATCGCATTCATCCGCTTTGACGAATCCGAAGTGCCTGAATTTACGATGAACATTTTCCACAAGGATTTGTACCCAAAAAACGAAACCTTCAAGTATCCGAAGGCGGGCGAGAAAAATTCGGTGGTTTCGCTCAGGGTTTACGATGTGAAATCGGGCGCGACCCAAAATATCGCCCTGGGCAATTACAGCGATTTCTACATTCCGCGCCTCAAGTGGACCAGCGATCCGAACGTTTTGAGCGTACAGGTGCTCAACCGCCACCAGAATAACCTGGACCTGATTTTTGTCGACGGCAAGTCCGGATCGGCCAAAGTCGTACTCAACGAAAAAGATGCAGCGTATGTTGATATTACGGATAATCTTACGTTTTTGAAAGACAACAGTTTCATCTGGACCAGCGAAAAAGACGGCTACAACCACATTTATCTCTACGACAAGACCGGCAAGCTCAAAAACCAGGTGACCAAAGGCAATTGGGAAGTGACAGCCTATTACGGACTGGACGAAAAAACGAAGACTATTTTTTACCAATCGGTAGAAAACGGCTCCATCAACCGCGACATTTACCGCATCGGGCTTGACGGAAAGAACAAAGTGCGCCTTTCGTCGCAAACCGGAACGCATGACGCGACCTTCAGTCCTGATTTTGATTTGTACGTCGATAAGTATTCCACCGCCACCACGCCAACATCGTTCGCGCTCCACAGTGCCAAAGACGGCAAGCTCGTCCAGTCGATCGTGGACAACAATGCATTGGCTGAAAAGCTCAAAAATTACAACCTCGGCGCCAAGGAGTTCTTTGTGCTCAAAACAGAAAAAGGACACGAGCTCAACGCGTGGATCCTCAAACCGAAAGATTTTGACCCGAACAAAAAATATCCGGTGCTGATGTACCAATATTCAGGTCCGGGATCACAGCAGGTCAACAA
>JAEWLN010000098.1 GCA_023457535.1 Bacteroidota bacterium | reverse complement strand
GATGTGGACCGCGCGTTCCAGATTACGATCGTCGTGATTTCAATCGCCTCGATGACCGTAGGGAACATCATGGCGCTGCGCCAAACCAACGTAAAGCGGATGCTCGCGTTTTCAGGTATTTCCCATGCGGGTTTTATGCTCATGGCGTTGCTGAGCCTGAACCACGCCGGAGGCGCATTGTTGTATTATGCTGCGGCTTACGCGCTGGCCGGAATTGCGGCTTTTGCGGTAATCTTGTACGTTTGCAGGGACCGCGACAATGAAGACGTCGCGAATTTCCACGGACTCGGAAAAACCAATCCGCTGCTGGCGGCCATTTTAACCGGTTCATTGTTGTCTATGGCCGGCATCCCGATTTTCTCCGGCTTTTTCGCCAAACTGGCGCTGTTTAGCCTTACGATCGAATCGGGGTATTTGTTCCTGGTCATCGTCGCTGTGGTCAATTCGATCATCAGCGTGGGGTATTACTTCAAACTGATTCTGGCCATGTACACCAAGGAACCGAACCAACAGCGCAACGGAACGTCCTTCGTATACTACGGCGTGGCGATCGCCGCCATCACCCTTACGGTGCTTTTGGGTATTTTCCCGTCACTTGTTCTGGATCTGCTCGGATAATCCCGCTTTGTATAAAAAACACAACCACCCTTAACGGGTGGTTTTTTTGTTATGATTTCTTGCAGCACGCATCGAGCTTTTCGTATGCGTCCGGATCGGCTTTGAGTTCATCGGCGTCAAACCCAAGATGCGCAATACCGCGCCTTATCGCATCGACATTGGTCCTCTTTGGATTGTAGAATACGGTGATCGTCATCGCCTGCTCGTCGAGTTCATACATTTTGACGCCGCTGATACGAAGGATTTGTTTGTCGAACAACGCACCGCACGTCTCGCACGCCTTGCAATGATTGCAGTAGAGCATGGTTTTGATCACGGCCTTTTCCGTTCTTTTTTGCGCCGATGCGCCCGTTGCCACCATTGCAAAACCAATAAGAGCCAACATTTTAAGATGCTTCATAGGGATGATTTTGCGCCAAATATAATCATTTGCACGAGAAATTACTTTCTTGACGATTGACAATGAAATCCCAAACTACCGCGTTGCGTTCTACACAAAACTAATTCCGTAACGAAAGCAGATATCCCCTACTTTCTCCAAATCAGGCGGGCCTGCCGGAAGTGCTGCCAGCGCCTCGAACATGTGCTCGATGCCCGATGGGATAATCGTGACCGACGCCCGGCACTTTTGATTCCCAACGACCCGGAACGCATGCGGAATGCGGCGCGGCAAAAAAATCATATCGCCGGCTTTCAGCACCGATGTTTGTCCCTGGGTTTCAAATTCCATTTCACCTTCGAGGATGCAGAACACCTCGTCCTCATTTTCATGGACGTGCATCGGGATGCCAATGCCGGGTTCGTTGTAATTCTCGACGATCGTGAACAAATCGCCGGTGTCCTTTCCGGAAAGTTTGATGGTTTGGTTGTCGCCGAGTACGTTCAGGCGGGCGCCTTGTCCGGCCAATTGGATTTTGTGGGTGGTCGCATGGACCGCGCCGGTAGTACCGACGGTGTCATTGGTGTTCATGATTAACTGTTTTTTTGATTGATGATGCCGTTAAGACGTTTCAGAAAAAATTTGTTACAGTTGGGCCAAAAAAAAAATAACGCGCCCCATAAAAATCCAGAAAACACAAGGACTCCGGCAGCGTGGCTGTTCCCGTCGCATTTCACCGATGGAATCCGGGCCTACAACAGATATTCCCCAAAACGCTTCAAAAAAATCAAATTTTGCCGTAAATTGCCGCTTGGTTTTGTTAACGAAACGATAACGCCACGCGTTTGGGAATCGGGGACAAATCCAATAACTTTACCATTCAATACAAAACAAATTTAAATGAAAACAAGACTACCCAAATGGAGTATCGGCTGCTTCATGGCAGTGATGCTCGTGCTCACGTGGACCAATTCGCGGGCGCAGATTGGCATTTCTGCCTTACCGTATGCGTATACGCAGAATTTTAACAACTACAACCCTTCGAACGCCTCGAACCTTGCAGCGACCTTGCCATCCGGCTGGACTGCATCAGGCGCGAGCGCATACCAGGGACGCGCTACCGGTACCGGTAATTCAGGAGGTTACTACGCCTATGGAAGCGGTAGCGATTACAGCGCGGGTGCATTGCGTTCCGGACAGCTTACCATCACGTATGCGGTGAGTTTTGTCAACAATTCCGCCACCACGATCACAGACCTGACACTTTCATGGAACTATGAACAGTGGCGTTTTGCCAATAACGATAGCGGCTGGGACGTTACAGGAACAGGAGCGCTGGCCGGCAATGCCACGCTGAATAGTAAAGATTTCAACGGCGTTTCAACGGGGACCAACGGAACCGTGGCCACCACGCCAGTAGCTGCGTTTACGTTGAGCGGGCTCTCAATCGCACCCGGACAGTCGTTCGGCCTGTCCTGGGCCACCACAGATGGTACCAGTGCAGACAATGGCGTGGCCATCGACGATTTTTCGATCTCAGCATCGGCGGTCGTGTTGCAGGACCAAACCATTACCTTCGCCCCATTGGCCAACGCCACTTACGGCGACAGCGCATTTACTTTGGGCGCATCTGCATCGTCCGGACTCACCGTGAGCT
>JAEWLN010000097.1 GCA_023457535.1 Bacteroidota bacterium | reverse complement strand
GATAGAGCCTGCTTTCATTGTCAATGGCTACAACCTGATCGTAAATTTCATCGGGGCCGAGGTTGCGCATGCGTTTGAGCCGGGCCGTCGCGCAAAAATTGCAATCCAGACTACAGCCCACCTGACTTGAAACACATGCCGTGGTTCTGGTTTCAGTGGGAATCAACACCGATTCGACGACCAGACCGTCGTGCAGACGCACCGCATTTTTGACCGTCCCGTCCGAGGAACGCTGCATTTGATCCACTTTGATGTGGTTGATCACAAAGTGCTTGTCGAGCATTTCGCGCGTGGATAGGGCCACATTGGTCATGTCGTCAAAACTGTGCGCGTTTTTGCCCCACAGCCATTCATAAACCTGATTGCCGCGAAAAGCCTTGTCGCCATTGGCCACGAAAAAGTCGCGCAATTGCTCTTTGGTCAGCGCGCGTATGTCTTTCTTTTCCAATTCCATGGCGCAAAAGTAGTATTATTTAGCCAATCGTGCGATTTGGATTTTATAACTTTGGGAAAAAATTACCATGCATTTCATCTCTGAAGCCCTCGAAAATTACGTTGCCGCACATTCACAGGACGAACCCACACTGCTCGCACGTCTCAACCGCGAAACACACCAGAAAATCCTGCAGCCGCGCATGCTTAGCGGCCATTTTCAGGGACGGGTGCTGTCGATGTTAGCCAAGATTATTCATCCCGGGCACATTCTGGAAATCGGGACGTATACGGGTTATGCGACGTTGTGTATGGCCGAAGGTTTGAAAGCCGGAGGGACGATCGACACCATCGACAATAATGAAGAACTGTACGATTTTCAGCGCAAATATTTCGATCAGTCCGATTGGGGCGCGCAAATCACGCAGCACCTGGGCAATGCGCTCGGGATCATTCCGACACTCGGCAAAAAATACGATCTGGCGTTTATCGACGCAGACAAAGAAAACTACATCAATTATTTTAACGCGATCGTCCCCATTATGAATTCGGGCGGCATCATCCTGTCCGACAACGTGCTGTGGAGCGGAAAAATCCTGGAAATGGTCAAACCCAATGACAAAAGCACGCGCGTGCTTGTGGAGTACAATCAGTTGCTCAAGGACGACCCGCGTGTGGAAACGGTGTTACTTCCTATCCGCGACGGACTCACCGTTAGCCGCGTCATCTAGGAATTCCGGCTCATCGGGGAAAATTTGCTGTTTGGAGCGTTGGTAGATTTGCCACATCAAAAGCGCCATCAGAATGCCCCAAACATATCCGCAAAAAATATCGAGTGGGTAATGCAGTCCGAGGTAAATGCGGCTGTAGGCAAAAATGAGTGGCCACAAAAAGATAAAGCCCATGTACTTGACGTGCGGGCGCAGGACCATAAATAAAAAAAACGCCGATGCCATCGAATTGGACGCATGCCCGGAAATAAAACTGTAAGAGGTCCTGGTGATCACGGCGCGGATGTGTCCGAACAATTCAGGATCGCTCCCGGGCCGCAAACGTTGAAATCCGTTTTTGAACAAATTGGTCGTCTGGTCTGTGAGTGCGATCAGCAATCCGATCATCACTAAAATCAGCACGGCGTGTTTCCACCCGAGGTGCTTGAACACCAGGTACGCGAAAATGGCAAAAACGGGAATCCAGTTGATTTGTTTGGTAATGAAAAGCCAAAGCCCGTCAAAGCGTGCGCTGCCAAACGAATTGAGAAAGACAAACAGTTGCCGGTCAAGTTCCAGAATCGTCTCGATCATCAGCGCTGGCGTTTGATAGGACCGGTCAGTTCTTCGATGTCCTGATTGGCCTGGTTGATTTGCTGCGGCAGATCCCCTACAATGTCATCCTGGAGACGCGTCATTTGCGCGGGCGCGTCGCCAATCAGGTTCTGGCGCGCTTTGGAAATCTCGGCATTGATGTTCCCGGTAATATCGGTCATGGACGTGGGAATCCCGCTGTCGTCCATACCTTTGTGAATCTCACTCTTGATCTCGTTGGTCGCATTTTTGAGTTGCGCCATGCCTTTGCCCAGCGCGCGTGCGAGTTCCGGAATTTTATCGGACCCAAAAAGCATCAGTACGATGAACAAGATAAAAACCAATTCGCCGCCGCCTATTCCAAACATAATAATTCGTTAAGATTTGCGCAAAGTTACGAAGTTAGCCGTTTTCAAATCCCACATTAACATTAATTTGTTTGCTCGAATTTGCTTTTGACTTCGGTTTTGGGCCATACGTTATTGGTCAAATCGATGTCGGCGGTTTCTTCCTTAGGGTCGATCGTCATTTTTGAAATCGGCTTTTGCGTGGCAAAGATACGCGAGACTTCCTGGTCGTTGAATTTCCATATCTGCGCCGGGAATTTATGGTGCTCTTTGGTGCCGTCTTCAAACGTGAGTTCCACCAGGATCGGCATGACCAATCCGCCGGGCTTGTGGAACGTCACTTCGTAAAAATATTTGGGCGACTGCAGTTTGGCGCGTTGCTCGGGCGTGAATTTGGCGCTCAGGAATTCATCGAGCGTTTTGACGTTTCTGGCATCGAACGGCTGGGCCAACGCAGCGGTAAATTCCGGGCTGCCTTCTTTGTACTGATAAACATTGGCCGCAGGCTTGCTGTTGCGCTGCCGCGGATTCACGGGCTGTTTGAAATTCTTGGGCGGCACATCGCTCACCAAAAAGCGCTGGACGTCTTTGATGCCGATGTCGTTGAAATCAGTAGTATAGAACCATCCGCGCCAGAACCAGTCGAGGTCTACAGCCGATGCATCTTCCATGGTGCGAAAGAAATCCTCAGGTGTCGGATGTTTGAACTTCCATCGGTTTGCGTAAGTCTTGAACGCATAGTCGAACAAGTCGCGCCCCATGACCGTTTCGCGTAAAATATTGAGCGCCGTGGCCGGTTTGCCATAAGCGTTGTTGCCAAACTGGCGTATGCTTTCCGAATTGGTCATAATGGGTTCCAAACCGCCGGGATCGCCACTCATGTAAGGCACGATGTACTTGGCCGGACCGCGTCTTGACGGAAAGTTCGGCTCCCACTCCACTTCAGTGAGGTATTGCAGAAAGGTATTGAGCCCCTCGTCCATCCAGGTCCATTGGCGTTCGTCCGAATTGACGATCATCGGAAAAAAATTGTGTCCTACTTCGTGGATGATCACACCCAACATACCGTATTTGACGCGATCGGTGTATGTGCCGTCCGGTTCTGGCCTGCCCCAGTTCCAGCAGATCATCGGGTATTCCATGCCCTGGTCCTGCGCATGGACCGATACAGCCTTGGGATACGGATAATCGAACGTATGCTTTGAATAGACTTTGAGCGTATGGGCCACAATGCGCGTCGAGTACTCGCCCCACAGCGGATTGCCTTCTTTTGGGTACGCCGAAACAGCCATCACGGTTTTACCGCCGAGCTGCACCGCCATGGCATCGAGCAGGAATTTTCGCGAGGTCGCAATGCCAAAATCGCGCACGTTTTCGGCTTTGAATTTCCACGTTTTCTTACGGGTTGAAAATTGCTTTTCAGCCGCTTCCGCCTCGGCCTGCGTGACGATTACAACGGGTTTGTCGAACGATTTTTCAGCCTGCGCGTAACGCCTGAGTTGCTCGGGGGTAAATACCTCGGCGCGGTTTTGCAGCGTTCCGGTGGCTTCCATGATGTGATCGGCCGGAACGGTAATGTTGACCTCAAAATTGCCAAATGGCAGCGCAAATTCGCCCGAACCCCAGAATTGCATGTTCTGCCAACCCTCGACATCGTTGTAAACGGCCATGCGCGGAAAAAACTGCGCCAGAATATACAAATTGTTGCCATCCTGAGCAAAATGCTCGTACCCGGAGCGTCCGCCGTCCACGAGGTAGTTGTTGATGTTGTACCACCACTTGACCGAAAACGAGATTTTTTCGCCGCCTTTAAGCGGTTTGTCAAGCTCGACGCGCATCATCGTTTCGTTCATCGTGTACGGCATTGCTTTCCCCGAGGCGTCTTTGACATAATCAATGCGAAAGCCACCGTCGAATTTTTCCTCGAGGTATTTGCGCGAAAATTCGTTTACGCCAATCGATTCGCCGGCTTTCTGGTCCTGTATAAGCGGGGTTTGGGACGTGCGCGATTTGTTGTTCTGATCGAGTTGCAGCCACAAAAACTCGAGTGGCTCTTTTGAATTGTTGTGGTACGTGATCGTCTCCACGCCATACAACCTGGTGTTTTTGTCGTCGAGCTCGATGTCGATTTTGTAGTCGGCCTGCTGCTGGTAATATTCAGGACCGGGCGCGCCGGATGCCGTGCGGTACATATTCGGAGTGGCCATCAGATCGTACATCTGCCGGAACTTGTCGTTGCGCTCGCCTTGCTGACGAGGTTGTTGGGCCACTGCCACGCCATACCAAACAGCGAGCAATCCTAAGAAAAACTGTCTCATAATTTCGATTTGAGTCCCTAAAAATACAGATTTTTCGCTCCGTACAAAACGCTACTCCCATTTTAACACCCCGGATTTGCGGTCGCGCGTGAGCAAAAGATTCTGTTTTTTGCCCAGCACATTGCCCTGAATGATGTTTTGCTGGTCGCTGAACATTTCAAAAAGCGCAGTGCTTTGTACTTCAAGCGTCCTGGGTTTGGTCGTCGAACTGGCCGTAAAGTAACAAATGACCACATTGTTTTCGAACTCGTGGCCGATGTATTGCAACGGCTGCGATTTGCCGTTCACCTTGACCGACAAATGCCCGATAAGGTATTGCGCCATCAACCCGACATCATTTTGCGATTGATTCTGCTCACCCAGAAAAGTTTTTTGGTGGTACTTTTTTGCCAGCGCGTCGTTGAGATCGTCGGCAAAAATGCGCGAAGTGATGTGCAGCTTCTTTTTCCCGGGCGCGTACTGGATCTGGTAGATCGAAACGTAAAATGCGTGCCACCCGAATGAGGTCAGCGTCAACAACAAGCACCCGATCACCAGCCAGCGCTTCATTTTTGCGGAGTGTTATTTTTTTGGGCTTCGGCCTGTTCCTGTTGAATCAGATCGACATAATCCACGGCAAGCTTTTTAATATAGAACATCGTAAGGGGTTTGTTCTTTTCGACCAATGCGCGCGCAAAATCAGGATCTTCAACAATATAATATTGAAATCCGCCAATGTAATCGTTTGGAATTTTGAGCACATCGGTATAATACTTATCCTCGTACAAACCGTCGAGTTTGAGCAAAAGCCGCTCATTCTTTTCGACCAGCGCTTGTTTTTTGAGCATTTTGGTGCGTCCCGATAATTTGTTGAACAGCGGATCGAGCAATCCGGTGGTGGCCGTGCGCACTTTCCGCTCGGCGGGCGTATAGGTTCTGGTGGCCGTCGGGATACCGAGATTTTGCGCGTTGATGCCCGCGTGTTCGTTGACTTTGACCTCGTCAAGTTCATTGGCCAGCAGCGCCATTTTGAGGATGATCAGTTCCCCGCGCAAGTCTTCGGCGCGTACAAATTTTCGCTTGGTTTCGAGATTGAAAGACGATAAAATAAGTAAATCGCCAATTTTTACACCCATGTTGAACTCGCCCTTCGCGTTGGTCACTGTCGCTTTTTGCGTACGCGAATTGAGCACGTTGATGTTTTCCACCGATGCGGAATCAACGACAATTTTGCCGTAAAACGTCTGATCGGGGGTTTGGGCCACCGCGGATTTGGCCAGCAGCAACAGTATCCACACTATTTTATTGATCTTCGCAGGCAAGGATTTCTTTGTATTTAACGGCCAGCTCGCCCATCAGGAACGTGGCCATGGTTTTGTTGTGATTGTTCATCGCTTTGGCAAAACTAGGATTTTCCACGATATAAAACTGAAAACCCTTCACGTGGTATTCGGGCAGTCCGAGTTTTTCCACAAAATAAGCCGGTTCATACCATGCATCCAACTT
>JAEWLN010000096.1 GCA_023457535.1 Bacteroidota bacterium | reverse complement strand
CACCGTGGAAAACAACAAAGACAAATACACCCGCGAGGACTGGGACGAAATCAAAGTTTTGTACGAAGCGCTCGACACACGTAAAAACGTCGTGGAAAAAGAAGGCCTTTCGTCTGAAGACAACATGAAAATCGCCGGTTTGAAAGTGAAATTCGCGCCAATGCTCAAAGTAAACCGCATCGGCGAGAAAACACAGGAAAATGCGGATGCCAAAAAATAAAAGGTTCGATTATTATTCGAGGAAAGATGACTGCCAGCTGGCGGTCATTTTTTTTTGGGCGCGCCGGCGATACAACCCCTGATCTTACCGGCACAATCGCGGTCGCCGTCAGGCTGTTCGCTGTAGTCCTCGTCGCGGCCCGAACCCCGGGCCACAACTGCGGGCTGCCGCTGCCATCCTTCGCGCGGTAAGCGTACATTATCCACATCTTGTTGGCTTAACAAGTGTCAAGGCGCTAATTTAAGCGCAAGTCAAAAAAGACCGGTGTAAAATTCCGCCTGAAAATACCAGGAAAAACAAATGCAGGCCGTCAGCAACTCACCCGGTGTCTTATTCATGCGCGGATCACAAAATCCTGTTTGCGCTGTTCGGTCCTGAAAAACACCAATCCCCACTGGAACGTGTCTATCGTGACGGTCACGCGCGGATGTTTTTTGATCGTTTCCCATGCCGCTTCCATATCGGCAGACCAGTGAATGTCGTCAAAAATCCATACAGAATCGTTGGTAGCTGTCGGCAGCAACAAATCAAAGTAATGCAGCGTGGCGTCCTTTTGGTGGTTTCCGTCAAAGTACACCAGGTCAAAGGCCGAATGCCGAAAGTCTGAAAGGCCGGCGGCAAATTCAGAAACAACAAACTCAATAGAGGCCATGCCCCATTTTTGCAAATGCAATTGCGCTGCCCCGGCTGTTTGCGCGCAACCTTCAATGGTCGTGATCTTCGCATCTGGATTTCCCATTGCGATCGCCGAGGTGGCCAAACCCAGCGAAGTGCCAATTTCAAGCACCGAATCCGGTTTGAAATAACGCGTCAGTCGAAACAGCAATTGCGCGTTTTTTGAAGTGATTCCGGCCGTTTTGGCGATTTTTGAAATTTGACGCGTGTTGGATCGGAACACTTTTGAACCTGCGCCAAAATCGGTGACTTCAATAAACTCCCGATTGTCAAGAAGTGCTTTGCGGTAGTCGTTCAAAAGCGCATATTGTGCGTACTTCGTCCTGTCGTAAAAGCACTTGGTGACCAGGTCGAATACAAATGGCGAATGCACGCCATGATGGTTCGTGGACCTTAGTAAATACCGGAGGTAAGCTGTTACGGTGTGCAACCTGAGGAGTTTAAAGTTTGCAATTGAAGTTTAAAGTTCGGGTTTGGGACCTGTTGTAATTCCAGACAAGATTACGATTCCATTTTCGCTCCCAAATCGAACCATCGCGCTTCTTTGGCTTCTAATTTCTGGATCACGGCCTGCAATTCGTTGGCTTTTATTTCAATGTCTGCGTCAGCTACTTTACCGTCGGCAAAGAGTTGTTCGATTTGCTTCTTTTCGTATTCAAGGTCTTTGATCTCGCGTTCGAGTTTCTGGAATTCCTTTTGTTCGTTGAAGGTCAGCCCGTCGTTTTTTTGCTGTTGTTTCCAGCTGTTTTTCTCGGTCGAAACCGAATTCAGCTCTTTTTTGGCCGGTTCAGCAGAATCTTCATACGCGCGGAAATCGGAATAATTGCCCGGGAAATCCTCGATCTCGCCCTGTCCGCGAAACACAAACAAATGGTCGACGATCTTGTCCATGAAATACCGGTCGTGCGACACCACGAGCAGGCAGCCCGGATAGTCGATCAGGAAATTCTCGAGCACGTTCAACGTCACGATATCGAGGTCGTTCGTAGGTTCATCGAGGATCAGGAAATTCGGGTTCTGGATCAAAACCGTACACAAATACAACCGCTTGAGTTCGCCACCGGATAATTTCTCCACATAATCGTGCTGCTTTTTGCGATCGAACAAAAACCGCTCGAGCAGTTGCCCCGCGCTGATCGTGCGGCCTTTCATCAGCGGAATGTACTCGCCAAATTCCCTGATCACGTCAATGACCTTTTGCCCCGGTTTAGGGTCAATGCCGCTTTGCGTATAATACCCGATTTTGATCGTATCGCCAATGACAACCTTGCCCTGATCCGGCGCGATCACGCCTGTCAGCAGGTTCAAAAATGTCGATTTGCCCGTACCGTTCTTGCCGATGATCCCCACACGGTCGCCGCGCTGGAAATCGTAGCTGAAATTCTGCAAGATCACGCGCTCACCAAATTTTTTGTGCAATTTGTGCATCTCGACGATCTTGCTGCCCATGCGTTCCATGTTGATCTCAAGCTCAACTTGCTGCTCGCGGCGCCGCGAACGCGCTTTTTCCTGGATCACGTAAAAATCGTCCTGCCGCGATTTGGATTTGGTCGTTCTGGCTTTGGGCTGACGGCGCATCCAGTCGAGTTCTTTGACATATAGATTCTGCGCCTTGTCCACGCTCGCATTTTCACTTGCGATGCGCAGTTCCTTTTTCTCTAAATAATAGGAATAATTGCCTTTGTATTGGTACAGTTTGCCGTTTTCGAGCTCGATGATTTCGTTGCACACGCGCTCGAGAAAGAAACGGTCGTGCGTGACCATGAACAACGTGATCGGCTCCTTGGCAAAATAATCCTCGAGCCATTCGATCATTTCCAAATCGAGGTGGTTCGTAGGTTCGTCCAGGATCAGCAAATCCGGGCGGTTGATCAAAATGATCGCAAGCGACAAACGCTTCTTTTGCCCGCCCGAGAGATTTTTGACCTTGAGTTTTAAATCCTCGAGTTTCAATTTGAACAAGATCTGCTTGAACTGCGTTTCAAAATCCCATGCATTAAAACGGTCCATGTCGTCGAAAGCCTTTTGGTAAACCTCTTCGTCTTCAGGGTTTTCGAGCGCCTTCTCGTACGCGCCAATGACTTTGAGCACTTGGTTATCGGAGGCAAAAATCGATTCCTCGATCGTAAGCTCGTCGTGCAGGTTCGGCACCTGCGACAAAAACGCCATTTTGATTTCCTTACGCATGATGACCTGGCCGGAATCGGGTTCATCGGCGCCGGTTAAAATGTTCATGATTGTCGTTTTGCCCGTGCCGTTCTTGGCGATGAAAGCGATTTTCTGGTCTTTGTTGATGCCAAAGGAGAGGTTGTCGAACAGCGTGCGCTCGCCGTAGGATTTGGAGATATTTTCTACTGAAAGGTAATTCATGGGGCAAAAGTAAGGTTATTAGGCGAAAGTCGAAAGGGGCAACGTCCTAAAGTCGAAAGCTCAACATCAAACGAAAAACACAAAAGTTGAAAGTCCGCCTTTGATGATGGGCGCGCCGGCGGGAGCCAACATTTTCGATCGATTCAACTTTCCGGCCGCCGTCGGGCTATACGCTTTATCTTTTTTGTTCGTGCCTCACAAAAAAGGATGCCGCTGCTATCCCTCGCGCAAACGGCTTATGATGTCAAAATTTCATTCGAAATGTCAAAATGTCTTTTTCAAAATGTCAAAATGCCTACTTTTTTGCGTTGGTACAAAACTTGAAAAACCCGCTGCGTAATGTTTAATCAAGTTTAACTTTAAATCCCTTAAAAATGAACTTAGTAAAGCGTAACAACAGCAACAGTAATTTTTTTCCGGCCATTATGGAGGAATTGTTCCGTCCGGACTGGATGGGCGGCAGCCAGAATTTCAACGCGGTAAGCGTTCCACCGGTCAACATCCGCGAGACCGACACTGCTTATGAGGTAGAACTCTCCGCACCGGGCAAAACCAAAGAAGATTTCAACATTGAAGTGGATAACGATTTGCTGACCATTTCGTCTGAATACAAATCGGAAAACACTTCTGAAGACGGCAAATTTACCCGTCGCGAGTTTTCTTATTCTTCGTTCCGCCGCTCGTTCACACTGCCGGAAACCGTCAATAGCGACGACATTAAAGCCAACTACGATGCGGGCATACTCAAAATCAGCCTGCCAAAACGTGAGGAAGCGTTGCCAAAACCCAAACGCATGATCGACATTCTTTAAAACAGCGCCCTTCGGGGCGTTTTTTTATTTGAGGTTTAAGGTTTAAAGTTTAAAGTCGCGGGAACGTTGAACTTTAAACTTTAAACTTTTAACTTTGCTCCATGCAGCTTTCCGTCGTCATTCTCAATTACAACGTCCGATATTTTCTCGAGCAGTGCATCGGCAGCGTCCAAAAGGCGATCGCCAACCTCGATGCCGAGATCATCGTCGTGGACAATGCTTCCCCGGACGACAGTTGCGCGATGGTGCGCGAGAAATTCCCGTCTGTAACGCTGGTCGAAAACCGCGACAATGTCGGGTTTCCCAAAGGCAACAACATGGGCGTGGCGCGCGCAAAAGGCGACTACATCTGTATACTGAATCCCGATACGGTCGTGGCCGAAGATACGTTTGAAAAAGTGCTCGCATTTGCCAAATCAAAACAGGATCTGGGAATCGTCGGGTGCAAACTCATCGACGGAACGGGGCGCTTCCTTCCGGAATCCAAACGCGGCATTCCCACGCCATGGGTAGCGTTTACAAAGGTGATGGGATTGTACAAATTGTCGGACGTTTTTGGCAAATATTACGCCTCGCATTTGTCGGAAAATGAGTCTGGAAAAGTAGACATCCTGGTGGGTGCGTTCATGGTCATGAAGCGCGAAACCTACCTTGAAGTGGGCGGTTTTGACGAGGATTGCTTTATGTATTCTGACGATATCGACCTGAGCTACATGGTACTCAAAACCGGCAGGTCCAACTACTATTTCCACGAAACTTCAGTGATGCACTACAAAGGCGAGAGCACGGTGCGCGACGGCCGGTACATGCGCAGGTTTCGCGAAGCAATGGACTTTTTTTACAGAAAGCACTTTCGCGTCAATGTGTTGTTCGACGTTTTTATGAAAACGGGCGCGTTCTTTTTTACGCTGGCCAAAAAAAGCAAGGTTGTCGAACGCAAAAAAGTCAGCCGGTACCAACTGGTGTCAAACGATGACAATTTGTTGCAAACCATCGGGTCAACCACAGGCAAGACCGCATTTTTTCAGTCGGGATTCGCATCGGGGCAAAGCGATTTTGAACCCGGAACGGAAATGGTTTTCGATAAGAACTATCTGACGTTCAGCCAAATAATTTCAGAGATGCAGCATCTTCACGGCAAAGGAATCACGTTCAAAATCGCGCACAAAAAAGACGGCTTCATGCTGGGCAGCAATTCGAGCGACGACAGGGGAGAAGTTGTTCTTTTGACAGATTATCGGTAACGGCAAACCGATGGTCTAAAATCTGTACGACAGCGATTGAAACCGAATTATTTTTTATTAATTTCGCAAACACAAATACCAACTTCAGGTTTAACATGGCAAGATACGAACTCAAACTCCCTAAAATGGGGGAAAGCGTTGCAGAGGCAACCATTACCAACTGGTTAAAGCAAGTGGGCGACAAAATCGAGGCCGATGAAGCGGTGCTCGAAATCGCTACGGACAAAGTCGACAGCGAAGTGCCGAGCGAAGTCTCCGGGACGCTCATCGAACAATTGTTCCAAAAAGACGATCTTGTACAGGTGGGCCAAACCATTGCCATCATTGAAACTGAAGGCGGTGTTGCCGTTGACGCGCCAAGCGAGGCTACATCGGCCATACACCATCCTGAACTGAAAGAGCAGGCCGCACCGGCATCAGTGGCCGAGGTGCAAAAAACGGTCGATGCCGCGCAACAGTTCGTATCGGCTCCGGCGGCAGCGCCCACACGCGAAGATTACCATCATTCGGATAAATTCTACTCGCCGCTGGTCAGGAACATCGCCAAGGAAGAAGGCGTTTCTATGGCGGAACTCGATGCCATCCACGGTACCGGCGCAGAAGGCCGCGTGACCAAAAACGATATTCTGGCCTATGTTGAAAATCGCAAGTCCGGAAAAGTGACCGTTCCGGCTGCCACAGCTCCGGTTTCAGCTCCGGTTCCGACCGATGCGCCGGCCGTCATTCCTGCTTCACAGCAAACACCTGTGGTGACACCGCAAACCTCCGCGCCAAAACCAACCCCTGACAGTGCGCAACCGGCAACCAAAACCGTCCCTGTTTCAGTCAACGGGCAGGACGAAATTGTCGAAATGGACCGCATGCGCAAGTTGATTTCGCAATACATGGTGCAGTCTGTGCAAACCTCTGCGCACGTACAGTCGTTCATCGAGGTCGACGTTACGGCAATATGGGACTGGCGCGAGAAAAACAAAAATGCATTTGAAAAACGCGAAGGCGAAAAGCTGACGTTTACACCGATATTTATGGAAATCGTAGCCAAAGCGCTCAAGGATTTCCCGATGATGAACATCTCTGTCGAAGGCGAATACATCATCAAAAAGAAAAACATCAACCTTGGGATGGCCGCCGCATTGCCCAACGGCAACCTGATCGTCCCGGTCATCAAAAACGCCGACCAGCTCAATTTACTCGGTATGGCCAAAGCGGTCAATGACCTGGGCAACCGCGCCAAAGCAGGCAAACTCAAACCGGACGATACACAGGGCGGCACGTATACCGTGACCAACGTAGGAACGTTTGGATCCGTGTTTGGAACGCCTATCATCAACCAGCCGCAAGTAGGGATTCTGGCGCTCGGGGCGATCCGCAAAGTGCCGGCCGTCATCGAAACGCCTGAAGGTGATTTTATCGGTATCCGCAAGAAAATGTTTCTTTCGCACAGTTATGACCACCGCGTGGTAGACGGGGCGCTTGGCGGAAGTTTTGTAAAACGCGTCGCTGAATATATGGAGGCGTTTGATGAGAATCGCACATTCTAGTAACTGTTGATAACTATATGATTTTGAAGCCTTCTGATAAGAAGGCTTTTTTTATATTTAGACTTTATAAAATGTTTGCAATGAAACAAGTTATACTTTTGTTGTTGTTCCCAATGCTGCTAATAGCCCAAGCCGGGCACAACGATCCTAGCTTTAATCCTTCTGACTCCGGCTACGCCAACGGCGCAAATTATCACATCAATGACGTTGTTGCGCTGGACAACGGGCAATCGATAGTCGTAGGGCGATTTACCCATTATTACGGGATGTTGCGTGGAAGGATTGCGCGAATCAATCCTGACGAATCGTTGGACGCCACATTTAACGCAGGGATGGGCGCCAATGAAACAATTAATGTGGTGATAGTACAACCTGACGGAAAAATTCTGATTGGAGGGCAATTTACACAATACAACGGTACGCCTACAAGCAGGATTGCGCGGCTTAACGCAGATGGAACAATCGATCCAACATTTAATGTTTCAGAAGGATTTGATGGTCAGGTGTGGACAATTTGCCTGCAGGCAGATGGAAAAATCCTCGTAGGCGGCAGCTTTAACAATTTTGACAATATGCCCGCACCGAAATTAACGAGACTCAACTCCGATGGTAGCCCAGACGCCAGTTTTATCATTGGTTCAGGTATGGACAATACGGTTCGTACCATTGCGGTGCAACCGGACGGAAAAATTTTAGCAGGAGGAGATTTTACGCACGTCGGTTTCACCAGTGCACAAAAAATAGTACGATTGACAGCTGCCGGTTCCGTTGATTCATCATTTGTGCTCGCGCTGCCGTCAGGAATTGATGACACTGTGAAAAAAATAGTTGTTCAGCCAGATCAAAAAGTCCTGGTAGGAGGCAGTTTTTATGTTACATTTTATGGCTTGTTGCGGCTACTGCCTTCCGGTGCAATCGACAGTTCTCTGGTGCTTCCCGAAAATTTTCACGGCAATGTGAATGACATGGACGTTTTGGCAGATGGAAAAATTATCATTTCAGGGGGCAATTTTCAGGTAGGAGACACCAACAAATTTGGCTTATTCAGAATAAATAATGACGGTAGCCTGGATCCGAATTTTCAAGGCTCGAACCACGGCGTTATAATTAATACTACGGCAGTCCATGCTAATGGGCGACTGGTTTGCGGCGGCGAGTTCGATACGTTTGACAATCAAACACGTTCCAATTTGGTTAGCCTAACCGCAGACGGCGCGATCGACCCAACTGCGCCCAACGATTTTGGAGTAGGGTTTGATGCTTCTGTATGCGCAATTAGAGTACAACAGGACGATAAGATCATAGCGTGTGGTGATTTCCAACATTTTCACGGCGTTCCTGCTGGTCGTATCATGCGTTTGTTGCCCGATGGCACTGCCGACACTTCGTTCGCTGCTGGGGTCGGGTTTGATGGACGTGCGTTATATTGCTTGATTCAGCCTGATGGAAAAATATTGGTGTACGGTGAATTTACCAGTTACAATGGCGTTCCGCGCAACGGATTGGCGCGAATCAATGGCGATGGATCGCTCGATCTCGGATTTAATCCGGCCTCTGGATTTTCAGGAACACCCCATTTTTATGCGATGGCGCTTCAGCCGGACGGGAAAATTTTGATTGCGAGTAGTGGTTGGTCTGTAAACGCGACTGTGTTAGCACCTTTAGTAAGGTTTAATGCAGATGGTTCGGCAGACAACACTTTCGTGTACCACAGCCCATCTGGGCTAACTGCCGGCATCTATAATGTGATTCCGTTACCTAGCGGGAAAATGATTGTCGAGAGACGGGTTATTCTTGGATCGGCTAATGACAGCCACAAGATTTGCCGTCACAACGAAGATGGATCTGTGGATAGTGCGTTTACGCCAATCGCTGTAACACAAGGAGGGATTTCACCAGGAGCTATAGCTGTCACTCCGTCAGGGGGATTTTATTTTGCTTTTCGGTACAATTTTGGAAACTCGTTTCCGAACTTATTGAGACGCTACACAGCGGACGGTTTATTAGATACTAGCTTCCCTACAGTAAGCTTGGGGTCCTACTATCCTATGCTTAAATTGATGGAAAATGGACAAATCCTCATGGGGTATTTAACTGACATGACAACGGGCTATCAAAGATTCTCCCGCATCAATATTGACGGAACGATAGATGCGGGTTTTGCAAGCCCAGACTTTGGCGGATTCGTGGAAAGTTTTGACCTGCAATCCGATGGTAAAATTATCGTTGCGGGACATTACACCCACTTTGACGGTGTCGGACGCAACCGTATCGCGCGTATTCTCAATGATTCTAGCATGGGGATTAAGGATGCAACAGCCCAACAAAATTCGGTGCAGATGTTTTGCCAAGACAGAATTCTTGGTGTAGTTAGTCAGACCAATAAAATTGTCTCAGTTGAAATTTTTGAACCCTCGGGCAGGAAGATAGCAGCCGTCAATAACATCAATCAAGTTGACGTCCGAATGCCGTTAAGCCAGATATCCAAATGGGCTATTGTGCGTGTTACAACGGACAACCAAGAGATTGAAGTTCGAAAACTCGCGCTGCAGTAGCCGTTGTAGACCAATTTTAATTTAGACTGAAGTTGTTTTTCCTGGTATTATTGAGTGGTAATTCAACTATCTTTGTTCCAAACAAACACCATGGAACTCAAACTCACCAAACCCATCTGTTTTTTTGATCTAGAAACCACGGGCATCGACATTTGCAAGGACCGCATCGTTGAAATTTCGATCCTCAAGGTGTTTCCAAACGGCAACAAAGAAAGCAAAACATGGCTCGTCAATCCTGAAATGCCCATTCCCGCAACTGCGACGGCCGTCCACGGCATCAGCAATGAAAAAGTGGCCGGCGAACCTACGTTCAAAGAATTGGCCCACACGGTTTACAACCTGGTAAAAGATTCGGATCTGGCGGGTTACAACTCGGACCGGTTCGACATTCCGTTGCTGGCCGAGGAATTGCTGCGTGCGGGCGTCGATTTTGACATGAAAAACCGCGTAGCGGTCGATGTACAGACGATTTTTCACAAAATGGAAGAGCGCACGCTGGGTGCCGCGCTGCGGTTCTATTGTGGTAAAACCCTTGAAAACGCCCATTCTGCAGAGGCCGACACAGTAGCTACCTATGAGATCCTCAAAGCGCAACTCGACCGCTATCCGGAACTGGAGAACGACATGAAATTGTTATCGGAGTTTACAACCCGCAAAAAAGCGGCAGATTTCGCCGGATTCATCGCTTATGACAAAGATGGCGCAGAGGTCTTTACATTTGGCAAACACAAAGGCGCGCGCGTGGAAACCGTCCTGGAGAACGAGCCCGGTTATTTTGGCTGGATCCAGAACGCCGATTTCCCATTGTATACCAAGAAGGTGTTAACGGCGATTAAATTGCGCAAATTGAACAACAAATTTTCTTAGGACGCCAAGGCCTAGCCCTGATCGCAGCGGCATCCTTTTGCGGCCGCGCCTGCGAAGGCCGCAAAAGATAGAGCGAAGAGCAGGTTCCCGGCTCCCAATCGTCCGGCTTTCTACATTTGACATTCGACATTACATGAAAATCATCTGCATCGGGCGCAATTACGCCGCCCACATCCAAGAACTGAAAAACGAGCGCCCGGACGAGCCGGTGGTTTTTTTGAAACCCGATACGGCAATGCTCAAAGAATCGCCGTTCGTGATTCCGGAATTTACATCCGATGTGCACCATGAGCTTGAAATTATCGTCAGGATCAACCGCGTGGGGAAATACATCGACCGCAAATTTGCCCATAAATATTACGATGAAATTTCAGTAGGCATAGATTTTACCGCGCGCGACGTGCAGCAGGCGCTCAAAGAAAAAGGTTTGCCGTGGGAAAAAGCAAAGGCATTTGACGGTTCAGCGGTGATTGGCGACTTTATGTCGAAAAAAGTTTTTAGTTCGCTGGAAAGTGTTAATTTTGAACTTCGAAAAAATAATACCATCGTTCAAAAAGGTAATTCCGCCCTGATGTTGTGGCAAATTGACGAGATCATTTCGTACGTTTCCCAATATTTTACGCTGAAAACCGGGGACATTATTTTTACCGGAACGCCCCAAGGTGTAGCGCCAGTGCACCCCAACGACGTGCTGGAAGGATACTTAGAGAATTACAAACTTTTTACAATTACAGTAAAATAATGGCCTTACATTATAACCTCGCCAAGGTTTACGCGTTGTCCGACAACGATCCGGAATTCGTAAACCAAATCATCACTTTGTTTGTGACTGAGGTGCCGCTCGATCTGTTGCAGGTCAAACTCGGCATCAAAACCAAAGACCACAAACTTGCGTATGCGTACGCCCATAAGATCAAACCTACACTGGACTTGCTTGGCATGAACAATGCGTTCGAGGAAATCCTGCAAATCGAGGCCTGGACCAAGCGCGAAGGCAAGCGCAAAGAGATCAACGACACGTTCGACAGCGTCGAGCAGGCGGTGGAAAAAGCCGTGAAGGAGATCAAGAAGGATTTTAATTTGCAGTAGTGTTGGGGTTAAGGTTTGAAGTTTAAAGTTTAACGTTGCGTTCGTTCGACATTCGACGTTCGACATTCGACTTTGACGTCCGACATTCGACTTTCAACGTTCGATTTCCTACCTTTACACCAATCGGCCTTTGCACTAACGCACGGCCCATGGAATTTGAAAGCAGCAATCCTTCCCATCGGCGATGAAATCCTGATCGGACAAATCACCGACACCAATTCGGCGTATATCGCCAAAGCACTCAATAAAATAGGCGTTGAAGTGCGGGAAATCCGCGCGATATCGGACGATGAACAGCACATTCTGGACGCCTTCCGATCGTTTCAGGACCACGTGGATTTTGTCATCATTACCGGCGGGCTCGGGCCTACCAAGGACGATGTGACCAAAAAGACTTTTTGTAGCTATTTCAACGATACGCTGGTCAGCGACGCGCGCGTACTGGCGCATGTGCGGGAGTTGTTTGCCCAATTCCTGGGCCGGGACAAACCGCTGTTGCAGGCCAATATCGATCAGGCATTGGTTCCGTCCAAAGCTACGGTGCTGTTCAACCAATTCGGGACGGCGCCGGGGATGTGGATGCAAAAAGGGAGCACCGTATTTATGGCGCTGCCGGGCGTGCCGTATGAGATGAAAAACATCGTCGATACTGAAATTATTCCCAAAATCGTTCGCGAGTACGAACGTCCGTACATACTGCACAAAACCATCCTGACTTACGGCATGGGCGAAAGCATGGTCGCCGCGCGAATCGCCGAATGGGAAAATGCGCTGCCTGAGTTCGTTAAACTCGCCTATTTGCCTAGTCCGGGCCGCGTGCGTTTGCGGCTGTCGGCGCGCGGTACGAGCAAAGCGCTGTTAGAAACAACCATCGCTGAACAAACAGAATCACTTGCCGGGATCATCGGGGACATTATTGTAGGTTTTGACGATTCGCAAAGCATCGAGGTCCTGCTCGGGCAACAACTCGCGCAAAAAGGGCTTACGATTGCCACGGCCGAAAGCTGTACGGGTGGCAAAATCGCGCAAACACTCGCGGCTGTTCCGGGCGCGTCGCGGTATTTCAAAGGTTCGGTGGTGGCTTATAGCGAGCAGGTCAAGACGGAAATCGTTGAAGTGAATCGCGAGACCATCGACCGCTATTCGGTTGTATCGGCCCAGGTCGCGCAGGAACTCGCGCAAAACATCCGCCGCATCCTCAAGGCCGATTTTGGAATCGGCGTAACCGGAAACGCCGGCCCTACGACAGACGCTACGCATGAACAGGCAGGCGTTGTTTTTATCGCCGTGGCCACGCCGTATCGAACCATTGTCGAAAAGTTCAACTTTGGCCAGCCGCGCGAAAAAGTGATCGACCGCGCCGTGGTGAAAGGTTTGGAGATGGTGCAGCAGCAGGTGGTACGGTTTGAGGTTTAAAGTTTAAAGTTTAACGTTGCGCTCGTTCGACGTTTGACGTTCGACATTCGACATTCAACGTTCAACGCCCCAAATTTCCACCTTTGCAACACTTCAAATAAAATTCAAAAAATCTCAACTATTTATTTTGCAATAAGGTTTATTTTTCTTTTCTTTGCACCCTGATTTTGAATAACGATAAAAGAAAAGCACAATGTCAAGAGTTTGTGACCTTACAGGCAAAAGAGCGATGACCGGAAATAATGTTTCCCACGCGATGAATAAGACTAAGAGAAAGTTTTCTGTGAACTTGGTTAAAAAGCGTTTCTATCTTCCTGAAGAGGGCAGATGGGTAACGTTGCGCGTAGCCGCTTCAACAATCAAAACGATCAACAAGAACGGAATTTATGCAGTTTTGAAAAAAGCTGAGCAACAAGGTTTCATCTCTTTGAAATAACCCGTCCTAATTATACAAAAAAATGGCAAAGAAAGGCAATAGAATCCAGGTGATTTTAGAGTGTACAGAGCACAAAGGGACAGGCATGCCTGGAACTTCGCGTTACATCACGACTAAAAACAAAAAGAACACTCCAGACCGTTTGGAGATCAAGAAATTCAACCCTGTACTGAAAAGGGTAACTGTTCACAAAGAGATTAAATAATTATAAGTCATGGCAAAGAAAACCGTAGCAACCCTCCAGACATCATCAAAAAGATTGTCAAAAGTGATCAAGATGGTGAAATCACCAAAAACTGGCGCCTACACTTTCGTTGAAAGCATCATGGCTCCTGAATTGGCAGACGAGTTCCTGAAAAAAACAAAATAATTCAGTCAGAAAATACCGCAAAAGCTACTTTCATCCAGAGAGTAGCTTTTTTGTTTTATATACTTATATTTGCAGCTGATCCGGCTGTATGCTGCAAGTCCTCGTTTCTCAGGTCAGTTTTTTGTAAGATTCCCGCTGGCTTCCGTTGGTCGCCACGGCAAACTTCAAAAAACAACCTTCTAAACTGCGGGCTTTGCGCTGCCATCCGGGCTGTAATTTGAAAATGAGGTAATTTGAAAATTTGAAGATGTAACCCCTAATCGACATTTTCGGATTTTAGAACGACCCATTTCCAAATTTCCAAATTTCCAAATTTCCAAATTCATGTCATTTTTCAAAAGACTATTCTCCTCAGAAAAAAAAGAAGCCAACTTCACCCCGGAAGCACGTGAAACGCTTGACCGCGGCCTGGAGCAAACCAAAACCAGTTTCTTCACCAAACTTACCAAGGCCGTCGCCGGAAAGTCAAAAGTAGACGATGAGGTGCTCGACAACCTCGAAGAAGTGCTCGTGGGTTCAGACGTGGGCGTGGAAACCACCTTAAAAATCATCCAGCGCATCGAGAAACGCGTCGCTGAAGACAAATACCTCGGCACGGACGAGCTCAACCGCATCCTGCGCGACGAGATCGCTGCGCTGCTTTCAGAGACCAATGCGCACGTGGCCTCAGAATTCACCGTCCCGGCCAACAAAAAGCCGTACGTGATCATGGTCGTGGGCGTGAATGGCGTCGGGAAAACAACGACTATCGGCAAACTCGCCAACCAATTCAAAAAAGCAGGTTATTCGGTCGTACTGGGTGCCGCAGACACATTTCGGGCCGCAGCCATCGACCAGCTTCAAATCTGGGCCGATCGCGTGGGCGTTCCCATCGTCAAGCAACAAATGGGCTCGGATCCGGCATCGGTAGCCTTTGATACGCTTCAATCGGCCGTGTCGCAAAACGCCGATGTGGTCATTATCGACACCGCAGGTCGTTTGCACAACAAGGTCAACCTGATGAACGAACTCACCAAAGTAAAGCGCGTAATGCAAAAAGTCATCGCTGATGCGCCACACGATGTAATGCTCGTGCTCGACGGCTCTACGGGCCAAAACGCGTTCGAACAGGCCAAACAATTCACCGCGGCCACTGAGGTTTCTGCACTCGCCGTTACCAAACTCGACGGTACGGCCAAGGGCGGCGTGGTCATTGGCATATCGGACCAATTCCAGATCCCGGTCAAATACATCGGCGTGGGCGAGGGCATCAACGATTTGCAGGTATTCAACAAGTACGAGTTTGTCGATTCGTTTTTTAAGTAGGCGTTTCAGTTAAAAATTGTTTCGGTAAAAAACGAAAGTTCTCTTCTATTTAGCAAAGCGGCTTAATGGTACAACGCATTGATCTTTTGCCACAACACATGGTCAAAATCGGACAGCGCCACCGTCTCCTGATCGGCAGCGTTGCCCATGCGGATCACGACCATATTGCGCGAAGGGACCACGTAAATTTTCTGATCGTTTTTGCCGAGCGCCATGTACATATCGGCGGGTGCTTCTGCAATAATGCTGCCCGGAAACTGCAATTGCGTTTGCGGCAACCCAAATGATTCCTCACCGTTGATCCACCACAAATACCCATACGATTTGTTGATGTTTTGCGACCGGTTTGTGGCCTCGGCGCAATACGCCGCATCGATAATCTGCGCATCGTCCCATCGGCCGTTGTTGAGCATCAGCAACCCAAAACGCGCCATTGAACGCGTGGTACTCCAATAAACGCTCAAATCGCCTGTCTGAACCCATGCGCCCGTCATCCCGATTTTGTTCCTGAGCTGTGCATTGAAATAATTGTCCCAGTTTTGTCCGGTGGCCTGCGCGACGACATCCTGCAATTTCACGTATACATTGTCATACGCCCATCGCGTTCCTGCCGGTGCGGCATAAGTCAGGCATTCGGGGGTGACACAATCGTTATTGCCGGCATCTTGTAATCCGGAGGTCATCGACAGTAAATGCGCGATGCTGATTTGCAATTCCTGCGACGGTGTGGCGCTGGTCCAACCGGTTCCAAGATAATCCGAAACCGCATCATGGATGCTAAGGTGTCCCTGCTGTTGCGCGATTCCCGTCACTGCGGCGGTAAGCGTTTTACCCGCGCTGGCCCAATACCACGGCGCGGTGGCGCTATGGCCGTCAAAATATTCTTCCATGACAATGCGCCCGTCCACCAGGATCATAAAACTTTTGGTGTGTTTGCTTTGCAGATAGTCGCGAAGTGGCGCTATCGCACCCGCATTCCATTGCAGTTGGCTGACCGATTGCGTTTCCCAGGCGTTTCCGGTTAGCGGCGGAAAATACATCGAACCGGGAGCCGTATCTGGGTCTTGAACAGTGCGTTCATCGGACGAGCACGCCGCCAACGGAAGTAGCGCAAGAAAAAGCAAGTATTTCATGTTCGGAAAATTTTCAGGCTTTAGAGCAGAAAGATAGCAAATGGATTAACACGGCGTTTTTTTGAATTGAAAAAAATCTCCGATGTGGAAAAATGCATACGGGCGACCTTGAAAACCCGGTAAAAAACGCCTATTTTTACGGCATGAAAAAAATGGTGTTTTTGTTATTTGCCATGGTGGCGATGGCGTCGTGTTCGAACAAAATCGAGCCGTCGGACCTGGCCAAAATCAATGGTTACTGGGAGATCGAAAAGGTGGTCCTGCCGGACGGACAACAAAAAGATTACAAGGTCAACACCGTTTACGACTATTTTGAAATCAAATCCAATAAAGGATTCCGCAAAAAAGTGATGCCGCAGTTCGACGGTAAATTTTTGGCCAATGACCTCGATGAAAAGATCGAAATCGTCACGCACAACGGCAAAACAGAAATGCGGTACACAACGCCGTATGCCCGCTGGAACGAGCAATTGCTCAAGATCGAAGATTCGATCATGGTAGTCGAAAACCAGGACAAGAAAATTTACCACTACAAACGCGCCACTGCATTAAACCTGACCGGAGATGTCCAAAAAACGCGCTAACGACAGCCTGATCGGCGAGGTACTCAAGGACATCATCGCCAAAAACAACCTCCAGCCCGGTATGGATGACGTAGCGGTGCGACAGGCTTGGAAAACGCTGATGGGCAACGGCGTCAATACCTATACGCGACATATTGTGCTCAAAGGCGCAACGTTGTATGTCGAGCTTACATCGGCCGTGTTGCGCGAGGAACTTTCTTACGGCAGGCACAAAATCATCTCGATGATCAATGAGGAATTGGGCCGCGAAGTCGTGCGCGAAGTCGTGTTGCGCTAAAGTCGTGTTTTCAACCCGGCGCGTAGGACCCATAAAAAATCCCACGTTCAGAAAAGAAGTGGGATCATTATGGAATAAAATCGGAAAGTCCTGAATTCAGGAATCCGGATTAAAATTGCTCTCTTCCGGCAAAGTGGAACGCGCTTTCAATCGCTGCGTTCTCATCGCTATCCGAACCGTGAACGGCATTTTCGCCGATGGACTTAGCGTATTTCTTACGGATGGTACCCTCAGCAGCATCAGCAGGATTAGTCGCGCCGATCAGCGTGCGGAATTCCTCGATCGCGTTTTCTTTTTCAAGGATGGCAGCAACGATCGGCCCTCTCGACATGAACTCGACGAGTTCGCCGTAGAACGGGCGTGCAGCGTGCACTTCGTAGAATTTCTGAGCGTCTGCAACGGTCAATTGCGTGAGTTTCATAGAAACGATCTTAAAGCCCGCTTCTGTAATCATATTGATAATCCCTCCAATGTGACCGGCTTCCACCGCATCGGGTTTGATCATGGTAAATGTTCTGTTCGTTGCCATTTTTTGTTTTTTAAATTGGCTGCAAAAGTAAGCAATAAACTCAAAATGAAAAGCATTTTATGCACAAATTAGCCTGCTTTACAGCACCAGCACGTCGAAACGGTTGCTCATCGGGTCGAGTGTTTCGAGCAGTTGTTCGATGAACACGCGTCCGTACGATGCATAGAATTCGGCAAAATTGACCTGGCGTTCCTGCAAACCGCCATTGGGGAAAAGCGCATTTTGCAATTCGGCGATGCGCGCGAGTTCCTCTGCGTGTTTGCGTTTTTGGGCTTTGAGCAGCCGCTTTTCGAGGTTTTCGAGCCCGTTGGTTTGCTTGGCGTATTGCGCTTTGACGGCTCCTGAGAACGAGCGGTCGGTTTGTTCAGCCAATGCAAAAAGAGCGTCAAATTGATGTTGGAGCGCCAATTTGTGTGCCGATAAATCGATAGGGAATGAAGACAATTCTCTGGTTTTAATCTCGGCCAGCTCCGACGGTTTGGCGAACAAGTCCTGCCATGACAGTCCGAGCCGGTCTGCCTTGTCGGCCTGTTTTTGCGTCGCAACCAGCACGGAATTGCGCAGCAGTAAAACCGGGAATGCTACCCCGGCCGCGTCGAACATCGATTTGAGCTCCAGCCAATAGGCCAGTTCGCCGCCACCGCCAATGTAGCACAAGTTGGGCAGGATCACTTCCTGATACAACGGCCGCATGACTACGTTCGGACTGAAATTTTCCGGATGCCGATCGAGCTCGAGGAGGATTTCCTCTTTTGAAAAACCGATGGACGTATTGTTGACGCGGTATTGGTCTTTTTCGAAAATGATCCGCTCGCGCAAGCCGTCGCCAAGGTAAAACAGGTTGATTTCGCGCGGATTGACCTGGATGTCATATCCAAGATTTGCTAGTTTTTGTATCGTTTCCGATACGTGCGCAAATGCTTTCTGTTCAAGCAATTCCGCTTTAATGTAGGGAGAAAACAGCCGTTTGAGCTCGCTGTCGTCGCCGTCGATGATCACCAGGCCCGTGGAGCCAAACAATTCATTGGCCAGGAACCGCGTCGCCTGTGCAAGTGTAGCGTGCCCAAGGTAGGCTTTGTCAAATAAACTGCGCAGTGCGTCGGCGTTTTTGCCTGCACCAAGTTCTTTGGAAAAAACCTCAAAAACGTCGTCGAGCCCTTTCGTGTCGAGTCTTCCAACGGCACCCGAGGTCTGCCGGTTCCATCGGAATTTCCTGCCATTGACGTTAAAGTAGTTGATTTCTTCAAAATCGTGGTCCTCGGTGGCCATCCAATATACAGGGACAAAGTGGTGTTCCGGATGTTCCGATTGCAGTTTCGCGGCCAGATTCACAGCCGATGCGATCTTGTATAAAAAATACAGCGGCCCGGTAAATAAATTTAGCTGATGGCCCGTAGTTACCGTAAATGTATTGGATTGGCCAAGGGCGGCAATGTTGTTTTTCGTTTTTTCCGATGCTTCTACCAACTGGTATTGCGCGTTGAGCCGTTCCACGAGAATTTCCCGGTAGGCTTTCGGATATTGTTGCTGCTTTTCCTGGATTTGCGCCGCAAAATTTTCAACGCCCGGGTAGCGGTTAAAAAAGGGATGCAGTTCACTTTTTTGGTTCAGGTAATCCGTGATGATGGGCGTGAAAAAACCTGAACTCTGATAAGTGATACAGTCTGTGGGCATATGGCTGGGTTGAAATTCAGCGTAAAATTACAAAAATAAACCCATGCTCGCGGTGTTTAACACAGGGTTAGCAATCTATCGTTTGAGCGTAAAATGACCGCGGTGCTCCATGCCGTTGCCGCGCGTGACCACAAACCAGTAATCGTCAGCAGGCATGTTTGCGTTGTTGTACCTGCCATCCCACGGCTCATGGTTTTGTAAAACTTTGAGCAGCTTGCCCTCGCGCGTAAAAATACCTACTGTAAGCTGGGGTTCGTATTCTGAAAATTCAATTTTCCAAAGGTCGTGGAATCCGTCGTCGTTGGGCGTAAAGTACTTGTCGTACATAAGCAGGAATACATCGCGATCAATGACGCCGCAGCCGAATTTGTCACGTGCGAAAACGGTGTAATCCCCGCTGTGCAAATAGGTGAACGTAGGGCTGTCCTGATAATTCGTGCCATCGAGCGAATATTCGTAATCCCCGATGCCTGCTACGTAAATCGTCAGGGCGTTGTCGTATCGGGTCCAATCGTAGGTGTCGAATTTTTTGAATATCGCTTTGTCCGAATGGAAAATGTCAAAAGTCCGCGTCGTCGCACAAAATATCCATCCGTTGACCGTTAAGTGATTTTCAAAAACCGTCACCCAATACGCGCCCGGCGTGTCGATCACAATCGATTGCGTCGTCTGGCCCGTGGACCATAAATAAGCGTCATAACCCGCCAGCGCATCAATGGTCACGGTTTTGCCCACACAAAGCGGATAGCGGCTTTCCATCGAAAAAACCGGCGTCGGAATCAGGTGAAGCGTCAGTTTCGCCACGCTGTGACAGCCATCGGACGAGGTCACGCGCACAAAGACATCATGAGGTGCCGATACCGCCGGATAAGACGACGTGTTGCCGATTTGCTGGCTTGCATCATTGGTATCGGCGCCGATTTCAGTTCTAAAATAGGTATAAGTGAAACCATTGGCACCCGCTACGAAATGGGCGTTGTAATCCGGAAGATTTGCGCCTTGCGTGCCGTCGTTGCCATCGTCGCAAACAAATGCCTCATAAGGGTATACCACCGGTAGCGGCAGGAACAAAGAATTGAAATAAGCCGTACTGGTGCGCGAGAAGCAGCTTCCTTTTTTAACCCGGATCTGGTAACTCAGCGCGCCGGACAGATTGTCTATCGTAGGGTTTGCCGTCCAGGTCGTCCCACCGTCAAAACTGTAGAAATCGCCGGACGTTGTAATCGTTAAAGTTCCATAAGTTCCGCAGCCGGCTGCCACGACATCATAATCGGGATAAGTGTTTTGAAAGTTATCGAGATAGACGTACCTGTTAGGTGACGTACAGCCCATGTGGTCCATGATCTTGATAATGTAACTCCCTGCAGTCAGATTGGAAAGCGTATTTCCGGTTTGCCACGTGGTTCCGCCGTCAAAACTGTACAGCGCAGCGGGTGTAGTGATCACGATGCTGCCCGGGTTGCCGCAATACGGATGATGGCTTTCATAGTCCGCAGCGGCAAGAAATTCGCCATTGAGCACCACGCTCGAATAATTGGAAACGCAGCCAAACTGGTCCCTGGTCCGCACATTGTACGTTCCGGATGGCAGTCCGGTAGCGGTATTGTCCGGGCCCCACGTCACACCGTCGTCAAAACTGTATGCATCGGCTGCTGTAGTAATGGTGATGCTTCCCATATCGCCGCAAAACTGCGGATGTACCGTGCTGAAATCAGGTCGTGTCGAATAGTAAGTGTTGATGTGCACCGTTACCGGATAGGACAGGCAATTCATCACCGTTCTGATCACTATAGTATACGAACCCACGGGCAATCCGGCCAGGACGGAATCTGTGGTCCAGGTCGCACCGTTGTCATAACTGTATTGCGCGGCAGGTGAAGCAACGGAGATGCTTCCGGTGCTCGAAAAACAATTGGGGTGCGTCACGACAATATCCGGTTGGGCGGCGATCGTTGAGTTGGGGATCGCAATGGTGCCCGTGGCCTGACATCCGCTGGCGTCCGTAACTGTAACGGAGTAATTTCCGATGGCCGTCGCGGTAATGCTGCGCGTCGTTTGCCCGTCGCCCCAAAGGTAAGTCGCTCCCTGCGATGCGGTCAGCGTCGTGCTGCCGCTGCAAATGTTGAGCACCCCGGAGATCGTCGCCACCGGGTTTTTGACGATAAGGCCCGCGGCAATGATCTTAAAGCACGTATCGCTGCCCGATGCGCGAACAAAAATGGTTTTGCTCGCACTGGTGTATGTTGCAGGCGAGGCAATCGGGTTGAGCGCGCCGGTCGCATCGGCCAATGTCTCGTAATAACTAAAAGTAAACCCGGCTGCCGAGGCGCAGACCAGGTTGTTCAATTGTCCGAGGTCAAATGTTTCGGAAAAGTTGTGGTCTGTGTCGCACCGGGTAAGGTTAGCCGGATGAAGGCTGATGTCGCAACCGGTACAATTCAAAAACCAGATGTCCCACCCGGGGTTGGCATCGTCGTCCGTAGCGCTGTCGAACGAAGTTCCGGTGCAGTCGGTTTGGGTCATCCCGTAATGGATCGTCGCCGACACATTGTAGCCCATATTGGCCACATCGGGCAGGTCAGCCGAATTGATGGTAAAGCAAAACGTCCTGGCTGCCAAATCGATCGTAGCGGCCTGCGAATTGTACACGACGACATTGCTCTGGTTGCGAATCTGCAAGGAAACCGATTCCACCGATGCGTTGATACCACCCGAGCCAGGCACCGTAAAAGTGCCGCAAACCTGCAACGGCAGCGTAGGGCAAATCTGATAAAGTGGATCGAGCGTGATGCTTCCCAACAAATTTTCATCCGAATGCAAAACGCAGATATCGTCCACATAAGCATACCCGAAATGCCCGCCCAGCCCGCAGCGTGCACCCACGAATTCAATGGTAAAGGGCTCGTTGTTCGGGATCGATGAGATGTCCAGGATCCCGGCCTGCCAGTTGGCCGTATAGAGTACAATGGCGCCGCCCTGAAGCTCATCGGCCTGCGTGAAAATGCAGTTGTCCGGATCGCCGATGAGGCAAAATTCATCGACCAGCGCGCCGGACTGGTTCAGCACGCGAGCCTTGATGAACGGCTGCTCGCTGTTGTGCCCGGAATCGTCGACAACCTGCAAAACCGCTTTGTAATTGAATTTGAGCTGGGTTTCGTTGTCTGTTTTGACGCGCCTGCCCTGGACCTTAGCGATGCTCGACACCGATTCCGCGTAATTGACCTTAAGTGCATATTGGTCAAACGCATGAATATCGCCGATGAACTCATCAAGGTGGTTGGCCGGTACTGTGCGCGCCATGGCCGAACTGTTTGCGGGCGTGTAGCGTTCGATGCCGCTGGTCGCCGCCGATGACAGATCGCGGCACTGCATCGGGTTGAGCACCTCGCCCAGGGTATATCCGAAATTCTTCAGTATCCCTACCGACCCCGTTTCTTCATGTTGCTCAAATCCGCCGTTGACGCAAAGCGGAACCGGATTCAGGTCCAGACCGCTGCGATCGGTCGTCGCGTACAAAGAATCCGATTGCTGCCGGCGTTTGGTGAGTAATGCCCGTTTTTGATCCGGGTCATCAATGAGACAACCGTGCGAATCCTCTAATTTGATTTGCGACAGCGCCTGGTCGGAAAGGGCAGGGGCGGTTTGGCCGATGCGAGCGTTTTGTGCACAAGCGCTGGCCCCAGCCAACAGCAACAGCGCGAGGTAAAGTTGTTTCAAATGGTGTGATTTTCAGGGAACAATATATAAAAAATTACCACAGCAAAGCTACGCCCATACATTTTTTAAATATTACAGATTTTCTGTAATAATAGCTTAATTTTGTCGCGTATCTTGTACCATGAATCCGAGCATTTTCCTCATCACGCCGCCGTTCACGCAACTCAATACGCCTTATCCGGCCACTGCGTATCTCAAGGGATTCCTCAATACCAAAGGGATTGCGTCGGCGCAGGCTGATTTGGGAATCGACGTAATCTTAGCGCTGTTTTCTTCACGCGGCATCGCGGGTTTGTTCTCGCATATTGCCGCAAAAAACGGCAATTGGTCATCTAACGCCTCGCGGATTATCGCACTGCAGCGGCATTATATTTCGACGATCGATGCGGTCATCGCGTTCCTTCAAGGTAAAAACCCCACGCTTGCCCTGCAGATCTGCCAGGACGATTTCCTGCCGCAGGCTTCGCGTTTTGCACAGGTCGATGCGCTGGACTGGGCGTTTGGAACAATGGGCACACAGGATAAAGCCAAGCACCTGGCCACTTTGTACCTTGAGGATTTGTCTGATTTAATCGTCGAGTGCGTGGATCCGAATTTTGGGTTCAGCCGCTACGCCGAACGTTTGGGCAGAAGCGCGAGTGCCTTCGACGAACTCTACGAGGCGCTTAACCAGCGGCCTACTTATGTCGATGAGATTTTATTTTCGCTGCTCGCAACCCGCCTCTCTGCAATCAACCCCGGTTTGATGCTGGTGTCGGTTCCGTTTCCGGGCAATTTGTACGCGGCGTTCCGATGCGCGCAATGGGTCAAACGACATCGCCCCGAAATAAAAATGGCAATGGGCGGCGGATTTCCGAATACGGAGTTGCGGTCGCTTTCCGATGCGCGCGTATTTGAATTTTTCGATTTTGTGACGCTGGACGATGGCGAAGCGCCTGTCGAACAGTTAATCGAGCATTTACAAGGCGCTTGTTCAAAGCACCAACTCAAGCGTACCTTTATTCTGGACGATGGGCAAGTGCGCTACGTTAACGCGTCGGACAGGCCCGATTACAAACAAAGCGAGGTAGGTACGCCCGATTACACCGGCCTGCCGCTCGATGGCTATATTTCCGTGATCGAAGTCGTCAATCCGATGCACCGGCTTTGGAGCGACGGCCGATGGAACAAACTCACCATGGCGCACGGCTGTTATTGGGGAAAGTGCACATTTTGCGATATTTCGCTCGATTACATTAAGATATACGAGCCGGTCGCAGCCGGAATCCTGTGCGACCGCATGCAGGAACTCATCGCGCAAACGGGCCAGAACGGCTTTCACTTTGTCGATGAAGCGGCTCCTCCGGCGTTGATGCGGGCGTTGGCGCTCGAAATTTTGCGCCGCGGGCTAACCGTGACCTGGTGGACCAACATCCGTTTTGAAAAAAGCTTTACGGCTGATTTGTGCCAACTGCTCAGGGCCTCAGGGTGCATTGCGGTGTCGGGCGGACTCGAAGTGGCCTCGGACCGGCTGCTCGCACTGATCGACAAAGGCGTCACGGTAGAACAGGTGGCACGCGTGACGCGGAATTTTACCCAGTCGGGCATCATGGTCCACGCTTACCTGATGTACGGCTATCCGACGCAAACCGTCCAGGAAACCGTCGACAGCCTTGAAATGGTGCGGCAACTGTTTGAAACCGGGATTCTGCAATCGGGGTTCTGGCATCAATTTGCCATGACGGCCCATAGTCCGGTAGGGTTGGACCCGGAAAAATATGGCGTGGTCGCGGATTCGGACATTGTCGGATCGTTCGCCAACAACGACATCGCTTTTACCGATACCACCGGGATCGATCACGACCGGTTTAGTTTTGGGCTCAAAAAATCGCTCTACAATTACATGCACGGGATTTGTTTTGATTTTGAACTGCAGCAATGGTTCGACTTCAGGATTCCCAAAACGCGCATTCCCACCGATTTTATAGCCAATGCATTGCAGCACAACGACGGGTTCCAAACACGCCCAAGCGCAAAAGTCGTCTGGCTTGGCGGCCAACCGATGGTCGAGTGCTTTACCAAAACCAAAAAGGGGCGGTCGTGGGAAATGGCAACGCTGACCTTTCACGGTAAAACCGAGACGTTTTCGATCCAAACCGGCCGGCGAGAAGCGGACTGGTTGGTGCAAATGCTCGCCAGGATTTCCGTTTCGCAACTTAAAACATGGACGTTTCAACAGGTCAAATCGGACTTTGAACAAAACATGAATGATTTTGAATTGTTCTGGTTTTCAAAACCGGTGCAAAAATTGCGCGCGTCCGGCTTGCTCGCGTTGTAAACATCGGACAAAAAAATGCGGATGAACAATCACCCGCATTCTTTACCGGAAGTCAACTCATGATTTGACCAATTTTACCACTTTACTTCCTGTTTGTGTCGTTACGCGCACAAAATAGACGCCATTGGCCCGGCCCGACAAGCTGATCGATGCGGTGGTTTGCAACGGCGAGGTGTGTTGCAGGATGCGTCCTTGCAAGTCGAATAATTCGATGGTTTTGATCGCGGTCTGTGCCGAAACCTGCGCCAGATGGTTTGTCGGGTTCGGGTAAACCGATACGCTCTCATCTGCATTAAACACCTGTCGGTTCAGCAATGCGAATGTCGTACGCGCCTCATTGGTCACCACCGGATGGTTGTAATCGAAATAGATGTTTGCGGTATTGGTCACGATATCGCCAACCTGCAACGTCGGCAGCGTTTTGATTTTGAACAGCACATTGCCGTGCCCGCCGATCGGGTTTACCGAAGAAGGCGGCAGGTTGATGTTCTCAAAAATAAATTCGACAATATTGCCGTTGATGCGCGTATACATCGGATGCGACGCGTATTGCACCTGAAGCGATCCAAGTTCAAACTGCGTTGTATCGATCACATCGCGCACCACAACGTTGACCGCATCGGCCGTACCGATGTTCTCAAAATTGATGTTGTAGTGCAAATACTGGCCGATTAATTCAGCGCCAACCGTATCGCCCTCAAGACACATTTTGTCGTTCGGATCGTAAGCGTTCACGACGGCCTGGTCCAGTGTGAATTGATTGTCATACGGCGTCGGATCGTCCGACAGGTAATTCATAGAAGCCGTAAAGTGAAGGACGTCGCCCAGGTTGACGGGCGGCTCGCTTGTAGCGGCGTTGACCTCGAGCCAGAAATCGATCGTGCGCACTTCGAATGGCTGCAGGTTGGCGTAATTCCACATCAGCGTACCAGGCGTCTGCGCATCGGGATTGATACTGGCCGACGCCAGTTCGAGCCGGTCGCCCTGAAATGATACGGTCAGTTGTCCGCTCATTGTTTCTGTGCCTTTGTTCCTGTAAACGAGCTGATAGCGCGCCATAAACCCCGGGCGTGCGGCATTGAGCGGCAAGATCACCACTTCCATATCGGGGTGGTTTCCCGCAGGGGAAAGGCAAAAATCCTGTACGTGAACGGCGTTGTCCATGGCCGGAAAATCTACTGTAGCCGTAGCGGGCGTGAGCGTAAAATACTCCGGATGCTCGAGTTGCGGGGCAATGGTATGCGGTCCGGCGCCGGTGTAAAAAATGTATTGCCCTGTAGCATTGGTAAAGCTGCCCCCTATTTGCGATCCGCTGGTAAGGCCGATGCGCACATTTTGCGCCCCGATATCGGTGGTGTTGCAGCCACTAGCGTCTGCGTCAAACCGGATGTGGCCCGAAATGCTGTTGTAGTCGCCGCCGGGCGTAAAAGAGCAGTAATCACTAACGACGACCGTTCCGGACACCAAATTCGAAACGGCTGTGATTTGGCCCACATCGGCACACACCATTTGCAAGGCGGGATTGTTGATGTTCAGGAGCGTCTCGTTGGCGCCGTTTTTTATGTTCAGGTACGCAAGCGGATTGTTTTCGCAGTCCAGGCTGCCCAGCTGTGTGGCCGCCGACAAATCGAGCGACGTGAGTTGGTTGCCCGACACGGACAGGTCAATCAGGTTGCGGTTAACTTCTATCGTTTCCAGCTGGCCGTTGTCCAACAAGGCAATGATCGAATTGTTCATTGACGAGAGGTCGAGGTGTGTAAAGAGTCCGCTGGCGATCAGATAGGTGATGTTGGGCGCGCCGGACAAATCGAGTTCGGTCAGATTGGTGTCGGTTAATATCAAATTGGCCAGAGCCGGACAGTTACTCAGGTTAATGGTTTCAAGGGCATTCCCGACACCTTCGATCCATAGAATTTCCAGTTCGGGGCAATTAGAAACATCCAGATGGGCCAGCTCGTGTTTATTGACCAGTGTGCCCAGGTCCTGCAACGCGGAACCCGAGACGTTCAAGTTCCTCAACTGGTCGCAGCCGTCCAATGACAGGTATGTGAGCATCGGACAATTGGAGGCATCCACATCCTGCAATGTGGCCGAGCCCGTAAAGTCTATGACATCGAGTATCTCATTGCCGGACAAATCGGCTGTTATAAGGTTGGGACATGAGTTGACCCAAACGGCTGAAAGGAGGTTACAATTGTTGATGGTTACGTCCGTAAGCGCCGTGTTGGGCATCTGGATATAGGTCAGTGCCGGTAATCCGTCAATAGCAAGCGTCGTCAGGGGATTGTCATCGAGCCAAATACTGCCCAGGTTGTTCATGCCCGTAAAATCAATAGTCGTAATGCTATTGTTGCGCAAAGACATCCAGCTAATGTTCGCAAATTGGCTCAAACCCGTTACATCGCTCAGGTTTTGGCCTTCGATGATCAACGTATGTATGAGCAATGCATCGGCCAGTTCGATTTCGCCGTCGGAATCAGGATCCAGGTCAACATTTGCGTCATTCACATCGGTTGCGTAAGCCGTGGATAGCAACACCGATTTGAAATGCGCATCCGGAATATTGATGATTTGTGCCTGGGCAAACGACCCGGCGAGCAGCAGCAGTGATAATACTTTTTTCATGATAGTTAGTTATGCTATTCTTTGACGATTTTTTCGATTTTAGCCCCGTTTGTAGT